>NZ_JBNTQO010000010.1:0-166713 GCF_050630465.1 Bacillus basilensis
TCAGCCGTTATCTGAACTTGAGCAATCTAGGGGGAAATATGTCTAGATTGGAACAAGGGTGGAACCACGAAAACACACTCGTCCCTTTCCTAGGGACGAGTGTGTTTTTTTACGGATCTTAAGATTGAAAATTTTAAATAATTAAAAAATAGTATTGATTTTGTTTTTTATGCGAGTATAATGAGTTAACAAATAAACATGAACGAAAAAGTAACGATAAGGACACGAAATCATTTTTACGGTTTACAGAGAGGGAAGTCAAGGGTGTGAGCTTCCTAACACGAGAAATGGTTTTACCACCTTTGAACTTCAATAGTGAACGAGCAATCTAGTAATTATTGACGGTATCAGCCGTTATCTGAACTTGAGCAATCTAGGGGGAAATATGTCTAGATTGGAACAAGGGTGGAACCACGAAAACACATTCGTCCCTTTCCTAGGGATGAGTGTGTTTTTTTATTACTTTGAAAGGAGGTGCTGTAACATGAAACGATTTGTACGTACGGAAATAACCACCACCTGCACAATTAAAAGGCAGAGCAAGGTGATTGATAGAGATAAAAAACAAAATTGTAGGAGGAGATTAGAAGATGAATAACGTTATTAATGTTGGGGTGTTAGGATTAGGTACAGTCGGAAGTGGTGTTGTCCATATTTTGAAAGAACATTATAAAAAAATCGCTCTTGATACAGGATATGAAGTAAAGGTAAAGACAGTCGTTGTACGTGATTTAGAAAAAGAACGTGATGTTTGCATCGATGGAATCGTAGTAACAAGTCATGTCGATGAAGTTCTAAATGATTCAAATATTGATATTGTAGTAGAGGTAATGGGCGGAATTGAAGAAGCAAAACAGCATATTGTTAAGGCTTTACGAAATAAGAAACATGTCGTAACAGCAAATAAAGATTTAATGGCTGTATACGGTGCGGAGCTTCTCCAATTAGCGAATGAAAATGATTGTGATCTATGTTATGAGGCAAGTGTAGCGGGTGGTATTCCAGTGTTAAGAGGATTAACGGACGGATTAGCTTCAGATCAAATTGAAAAAATAATGGGAATTGTAAATGGCACAACAAATTATATGTTAACAAAGATGAGTCAAAAGGGATGGTCTTATGAAGAGGCTTTACAGGAAGCACAAAAATTAGGTTTTGCAGAATCGGATCCGACTGCAGATGTAGATGGATTAGATGCAGCGAGAAAAGTAGCAATTCTTGCAAATTTAGGTTTTTCGATGAATGTTTCTTTAGATGATGTGCAAGTAAGAGGGATTCGAAAGGTCGAAAAAGAAGATTTACAAATGGCTGAAAAGTTAGGGTTTACTATGAAATTAATTGGTAAAGCAGAGAAACAAGGATCAGCCATTCATTTAAGTGTAGAACCGACTCTTTTACCAAGTCATCATCCATTATCAAATGTAAATAATGAATTTAATGCCGTATATGTTCACGGTCAAGCAGTAGGAGAAGTAATGTTTTACGGACCTGGAGCAGGTAAATTGCCGACTGGTTCTGCTGTAGTAAGTGATATTATTTCAATCGTTAAAAATATGAATCAAGTTCAGAAAAATAAAAGTGCGTTAAAAGAACCAGAACCATATGAATTACAAGGGGATGAAGAAGTCTTTTCGAAATATTTCTTACGTATCTCATTACGAGATGAACCTGGGATGTTACAAAAAATAACAGAATGTTTCGTTAATTATTCTGTAAGTTTAAAAGAAGTTATTCAATTACCTTTAAATCGTGAACTTGCAGAAGTCGTTGTTGTGACACATCAAACTTCAAAGTATCAATTCGAACGAGTTTTAGAGGCGATAGAAGATGTCGCAAGTGAAATAAACAGTTACTACATTATTGAGGAGGAAAAACAATATGTATAAAGGACTATTAAACCAATATGCTTCTTATTTACCTGTAAATGAAAACACACCTGATGTGAGCTTAATGGAAGGAAATACACCCCTTATTCCGTTATTAAATATATCAAAACAATTAGGGATTCAGTTATACGGTAAGTACGAAGGAGCGAATCCGACAGGTTCTTTTAAAGATCGTGGTATGGTAATGGCAGTCGCAAAGGCGAAAGAAGAAGGTTCGGAGGCCATTATTTGTGCATCGACAGGTAATACATCAGCATCGGCTGCCGCATACGCGGCACGCCTTGGAATGAAATGTGTTATCGTAATACCGGAAGGAAAGATTGCGCATGGAAAATTAGCGCAAGCAGTTGCCTATGGTGCTGAAATCATTTCAATAGAAGGAAATTTTGATGATGCACTAAAGGCTGTAAGAAATATTGCTGCAGAAGAGCCGATTACGTTAGTAAACTCTGTAAATCCTTATCGAATTGAAGGGCAAAAAACAGCAGCATTTGAAATTTGTGACCAATTGCAAAGTGCACCAGATGTTTTAGCGATTCCTGTTGGGAATGCCGGGAATATTACAGCGTACTGGAAAGGTTTCTGTGAATATGGGAAAGAAAAAGGCTATAAAAAGCCAAGAATTCACGGATTTGAAGCGGAAGGAGCAGCTGCTATTGTAAAAGGGCATGTCATTGAAGAGCCCGAAACAATTGCAACAGCGATTCGCATCGGTAACCCAGCAAGTTGGTCATATGCTGTAGAGGCTGCCGAGCAATCTCACGGTGAAATAGATATGGTATCAGATGAAGAGATTTTACATGCGTATAGATTATTAGCAAAATTGGAAGGGGTTTTCGCTGAGCCAGGATCAAATGCTTCATTAGCGGGCGTAATTAAACATGTTCAATCTGGAAAAATCAAAAAAGGAGAAACAGTTGTTGCAGTTTTAACTGGAAATGGCTTGAAAGATCCTGATATCGCAATTTCTTCTAATACATTAGATATTGCAAGTGTTTCAAATAATTTAGAACAAATTAAGGAGCATATTAAAGGGGTGATTATGTCGTGATACCATTAAGTATTCGTGTTCCTGCTAGTACAGCAAATGTTGGACCTGGATTTGATTCAGTAGGAATAGCTTTGTCATTATATTTAAATGTAGTAGTAAAAGAAAAAGCTGATAAATGGCAAGTAATCCATTCCTTTGAAGAGTCTATTCCGACAGACGATAAAAATTTAATCGTAAGCACGGCATGTAAAGTATGTCCTTCTTTATCACCCCATATAATAGAAGTTACTAGTAATATCCCACTAACAAGAGGACTAGGAAGTAGCGCATCAGCAATTGTAGCTGGGATAGAGCTTGCGAATCAACTAGGCAATTTGAACTTAACTACTAATCAAAAAGTTCAAATTGCTACAAATCTTGAAGGACATCCTGATAATGTTGCTGCTTCTATATTGGGAGGGACTGTAATCGGAGCACTTGATGGAAAGGATGTTTCTGTTGTAAGAATTGAAAGTAAGGAATTAGGCGTAATTTCTCTTATTCCAAATGAAGAGCTAAATACAGATGAAAGCCGATCTGTATTACCAGATATGTTTCCGTTTCATGAAGCAGTAAAGGCTAGTGCGATAAGCAACGTATTAGTAGCTGCGTTTTGTCAAAAGAAATGGGAAGTTGTAGGAGAAATGATGGAAAGAGATCATTTTCACGAGCCATATCGTTTAGAGCTCGTACCGTTATTACCATCTATACGTAAATGTGCAAAAGAATTCGGAGCATATGGCACAGCACTTAGTGGCGCAGGACCATCTATTTTTATTTTAACGCCGTATGAGAAACGTCAAGAAATTGCTGAGCAATTAGCGAGAGTATTTACGTCTATGAAAGTGTGTGAGTTAGAAATTGATCATAGAGGGACTACTGTAAATAAGAAAGAACATATTGGATTATAAAGAAAGCTAGCATCGCTAGCTTTCTTTATGTTGTAAATATCTTTTAAGTTTGCATATAAAAGAAAAATATTAATGTATAATTTAGTAAAGAGTGTATTAATTTGGAGGTGATCGTATGAAGAAAGAATCACCGGAAGAAAAAAGAGAACTTATAAGGCAAAGTGAATTGAAAAATAATCCTACAGGTTCTTTAAAGGATGGACTTAACAGAGCTGAAACAGGTAGTCCAGTTGATATGACGGGTGGTATGAATTGGAAAGGTACAGGGCTAGTAATTTTAGTGCTAGTTTTAGGATATATTATATACACTTATTTTTTTAGTTAAGAAATGCATGTTAAAACTTTGAATGATTTGCTTTCATATTTAGTGAGGATAAAAGACCACGGTTAGAGTACTACATATATATTCTAAGCAGATAATAGTTGTTCATATACACTTATTTTTAATACTCAAAATAGAGCTAGCGTTATGCTGGCTCTATTTTTTTGCCATATTCCTGTAACAAAGCCCCTGTATATTCAGTGGTGGAGGTGCAGAAGATGAAAAAAATGATAGCGATATGTCTGCTTACAACCATGTCATTTTCGACTTTAGTCGGGTGTGATGTAAAAGATAACAATGCTGTACAAAGGTCTAAAATAAAGAAAGCGACATATAAAGAGTTTACTTACGATGTAAATCCAGAGACTTTCACGTTAATTGTAGAACATGACGGTGTAAAGGAACAGGCGTCACAGCCGTTGCCGAAAATGAAGGTGTCGAATGTAAAAAAAGACAAGGGTCGCACATCTTGGGAATATCCAGATCAAAAAGTAAAAGTGAATCTAGTAAAGAAAAAAGATCACTTAAATATCGAGGTGGAATCGACTGGTGCAGAAAGCTTTACATGGCCGAAAGTACAAGCTGAAACTTATACACTTCCGTTATGGGAAGGGAAGCAAATTCCGAGTAATGATGAAAATTGGAAAAAGTTTTTAAAGGATGATGCATATTCATTTGCTGAATCATTTTCTATGAAGTTTTTTGCATTACATGGTTCGAAATATTCCATTGTATATATTGCGAACAATATGTTTAATAATGAATTGAAATTTCATTCGGATCCGAAAATAGGATTTGATTTCATACATGAATTTCCGCGTATAAATAAAAACAAAACATATGGATTTCAGTTATACGTGACAAATAATGATGCAGTAAGTATTGCGAAACTATATAAAGACAATATCGCTCGAAAAGGTGAATTCAAAACATTAGAAGAAAAGGCTAGAAAAAATAAAGAGATAGAAAAGCTTTACGGCGCAGCTCATTTTTATTTTTGGAATCAAAATGGCTTATCAGAAAGTAATGTAAATTGGCCAAAGTTAAGAGAGCAAATAAATAGTCCTGTGTTCAGTCATATAAAAGAGCTTATTCAAAAGAATAGTTCAGAGCCTGGGGAGCTGAATGTATTTGAGCAAGTAAATAAACAAGATTTTGTTGATAAGTATCAAAAAAATGTTATTTTGCATTATATGAATGAAGTATTATCAATGAAGGAATTGTATAAAGAGGACATTTTCCTAAAAGTTGATCAGAAAGCTAGTGAGTTATTAAACAAAGGTGTAGATCATTTATCGAAGATGGAGTTATATAACTTAAATAAGCATGTATTAAAGTCGGTGCTCGGTGATGCGGTTGAAGAAGTAAGTAAATGGGGTAAGGCAGATGGAACGGATATTATAAAGGAAATGAAATCGGCAGGAATAGATAATGCATGGATTGGGTTACCGAACTGGGAACAAGGGTATATGCAGCCTGATTTCGTGACAGAAGCTAAGAAAATGGGATATTTAGTTGGCCCGTATGATTCTTACCATTCTATTCACGAAAAAGCTGATAAAAATTGGAATACAGCTTCTTTTACTGATCCATCGTTATATGAAGAGGCAACTGTGACGAAGAGAAATGGAGAAAAGGTGCAAGGGTTTTTAGGTAGAGGACGAAAATTAAATCCAACTTTATCTCTTCCTAGTGTAAAAGAACGAATGAACGACATATTACAAAATGGACCTAAATACAATTCATGGTTTATTGATTGTGATGCAACAGGTGAAATTTATGATGACTATTCGGCTAAACATATAACGACACAAGAAAAAGATTTAAAAGCAAGATTACAACGAATGGATTATATTGTGCAAGAAAAAGGTATGGTAGTTGGCTCTGAGGGCGGAAATGATTTTGCAAGTAGCACGATTGCATTTGCCCACGGCATTGAAACGCCTGTTATTAAATGGGACGATGATGATATGAGGAAAAACAAAACAAGTCCGTATTATGTGGGCGGATATTGGTCACCGAATCAAAATGTTCCAGAAAAATATGCAAAACAAGTACCGTTAAAAGAAGAGTATAAACAAGTGTATTTAAATCCTGTATATTCAGTACCGTTATATAAATTAGTATACAATGATTCTGTAATTACAACGCATCACTGGGAATGGGGAAGTTTGAAAGTAAAAGATGAGGTAGGAAACCGTATGCTATACGAATTATTGTATAACGTTCCTCCGTTGTACCATTTAGATGAAGTAGAGTGGAATAAGCATAAACAAGAAATTACGCAGCATCTGAAAGTTTGGAATGAAGTTCATGAAAAGGCAGTGAAAGAAGCAATGACGAATTTTGCATATTTGTCAGAAGATAATTTAGTACAAGCAGCTTCGTATGGGGAAAATATTAAAATTATTGTAAATTTCTCAAATGAAGATATGGAAATAGAAAAGACGAAAATAAAAGCAAAATCAGCTTTCATTATTAATAATGGAAAGCAAACTATGTATACACCAAACCAATAAAATTATAATATATAAATTTTATCGTATTTTTGTATAAATAGTGACTTGCCAAAAATAAGTACAAGAGTATAATGTGAAATGGAGTACATATTGGATTCATGCAGTAACCTTACAAAATTGTAAGGTAATTGAAAGGAAATTCAATATGAAGGTTAATAGACTTGCATTATAATTGGGAAAGAGAAAGAGAGGCGAATGGATATGAGCTCTGAATTAGAACAGAATACAAGAAGCAGTAAAAAACGTTCTAAAAGAAAGTCAATAAAATGGTTCATTTTAATTCCATTTTTCCTACTTATTTTTGGTGGAGTAGGATATGGATCGTTAATATATAATAAAGCAAAAGCAGTGGTAAGTGATGCATATGCACAAATTGATAAGTCATCGAAGCGTGATAAAGAAGTTGAACCTTTAAAGGATAACATTTCAATTCTAATCATGGGTGTTGATGGTAGTGAAATGAGAAAAAGTCAATACGGAGAAGCTGTTCGAACAGATGCACTTTTATTAGCAACAATTAATAAAGATGATAAATCAGTTAAATTAGTAAGTATTCCGCGTGATTCACGTGTATATATTCCATCTAGAAAGAAATTAGATAAAATTACACATGCACACGTATTTGGTGGTGTGGAAAGTACACGGGATACGGTGGAAAGATTTTTAAATGTTCCTGTTGATTATTATGTGAAGTTTAACTTTGAATCATTCGTACAAATTGTCGATTCACTTGGTGGCATTGATATTGATGTACCAGTTACTTTCACAGAACAAGATAGTAAAGACCAAGCTGGTATGATCCATTTAGAAAAGGGTTATCAACATTTAAATGGAGAGCAAGCACTTGCGCTTGCAAGAACGCGTAAAATTGACAGTGATGCAATGCGTGGTCAAAGACAGCAACTTGTAATTGAAGCAATTGCTAAAAAAGCAATGTCTGTCCAATCAATTAGTAAAATGGGCTCATTACTTGATGCAGTTGATAAAAATATGAAAACGAACTTAACTTTCGATGATATGCTTGCTATTACGAAAAATATGGCAGGGTCTACCTTGGAAATGGAAAAAATGCAAATTGAAGGTACAGATAAACGTATCGGTGGTATTTATTATTACATTCCAAACGAAAAAAATGTCAAAGATATTTCGAAAAAATTAAATGATCATCTAGGTGTAACACCAAAATCAGTTCGAAATGAATAATAAAAAAGATTGGCTTCTGCCAATCTTTTTTTATCGGAATTGATTTGTAACTTTTCTGTAACGATTTTTTATTGTAGAAAAATTATACTCATATGTATGAGAATATTGGAGAAGTAAAAAGTAAAAACAAATAATTAAAATCTGTAATAAGGAAAGATATTATATGCAGAAATGGATAGGTATTATGGGAATCATTTTTATGTTGACTGGATGTAAAATGTCTGAAGCTCCAACAAATTTAATGGAAGCTCCTGCCAATGAGAAATGGATTAATGAACTAAAAGAGCAAATAGATAAAGATTTGCCTGTTAATTATCGATTGCTTACTCCAATGTCTAATAAAGATAAACAGATGATTTGGTCAATGGATTTTAAACAAGATAATAAAAAAGAAGCCATCATATTTTATAAATTATCGAATGAAGATCATAGCGTATATTTAGCTGTATATGAGGAAAGCGGCAATGGGTGGAAAATAAAGTCTACGCAAAAATTTGATGGTGGAGATGTAGATATCGTTGAAGTTGGTGATTTCACAGGGAACGGGAAGCGAGAGTTATTAATTGGAATCTCTGTAAGTCGTGAATCGCTAGAACATGTTATGTATGTTTTTTCGGAAGAAAATGAAGATATGAAGGAGATTTATAATCGACGTTATACAAAGTTATTTATAGATGATTTAAATAGAAACGGTCTTAATGATTTAAGCCTTGTTACGTATGAAAAAGATGAGAAGTTGACAGTTGAATTCATTGAACAATTTAAGACTTTATCTGAAGCGTCATTCGATCCATTTATAAATAGCATTCAAAGAATACAAATGGGCCGTATTTCAAAATCACAAAAGGCGATTGTAATTGATGCAGGAATTGGCGCTCATTCAGGTATAACGTATGTAGCAAAATTTGATGAGAATCATTATGAGGTACTACCTATAGATGGGAAAGAAGACTTGTTCAATGAATATGTTGTAGAAAGTAAAGATGTTAATGAAGACGGCATTATTGAATTTGTTCGTACTGTACGTCCAAAAGGTTGGGAAGATAAACCACATGGTGATAGCCCGCTCTTTGAACGTTACATACAGTGGAGTGAATCTGGAATTAAACCAATTGAAGAAAGATATATCGATATAGAAAAAGGGTATTATGTAAAAATTCCTAAAGAGTTAATAGGAAAAATTACGATACCAGATCAGCAAAAGGAATCAAATTCCCAAAAGTTTTTGGATATAAGTAAAAATGACATATGGCTTGAAGTCTACATTTTTAAGCGAAAAGAATGGTTCAAAATAAAAGGATATGAGGCAGCAGTTAAAACGGCTTCTCACGTATATGCAGTACCGAAACAACCAAAGTTTGAAAAAGTGAAAGTATATATAAAACCGCTAGCGGATTATCAACAAGAGTAGGGAGGTGGAAATTATGCCAACAATTTTAGTTTTAGAAGATGAAATGCCTATTCGTAGTTTTATTGTCTTAAATTTGAAACGTGCTGGATTTTATGTGTTAGAAGCTAGTACTGGAGAAGAGGCGTTACAAATTTTATGTGAACATACTGTAGATGTAGCATTGCTTGATGTAATGTTACCGGGAATTGATGGTTTTCAAGTTTGTAAAGCGATCCGAGAAGGAAATAAAAAAATGGGCATTATTATGTTAACAGCACGTGTACAAAATGAGGATAAAGTACATGGACTAGGGATTGGTGCAGATGATTATATTGCAAAGCCGTTTAGTCCAGTGGAATTAACTGCACGTATACAATCTTTATTAAGAAGAATAGAGGTACATGAAGAAAAAACAAATATAATTATGTCTGGTCCGTTTTCGTTACACATTATTGAAGAAAGAGTATATAAAGGTGGACAATTAATTGATTTAACCCCTACAGAGTATATGATATTACAGTATTTAATGAATCAGGCTTCAAAGCCCGTTTCACGTGATGAAATTTTAAATATGATTTGGGGAAACAATTATGTAGGCGAGACGAAAGTAGTAGATGTAAATATGAGACGGCTACGTCAAAAGATAGAATGTAATCCATCAGAACCTGAATTTATTCTTACTGTGTGGGGAAAAGGATATGTGTGGAAGGAAAGTATAAGATGAAACGGAAAGTGACTTTATATTTTATGACGGTCATTATACTTATGCTTGTATTATTTGAAGTAGTATTTTCAGTCTCTATTTATCGATATTATTATAATGGTATTGTGCAATATGTAGAATCTCATGCGAAGACGAGTACACGATTTTTCTCTGAATACAATTCATTATATTTTATTCGTTTGCAAGAATATAGTGGTGACATCATTAGTAGTTTTGAATTAGAAGGAACAGAATTACAATTAATTGATCGTCATGGTTCGATTATACAATCTTCAAGTGGACAAAAGGTAGAAGGTAAAGTAGTTATTCCGTATTCGTTACTAGAAGGAGAAATGTATCATCAAGTCACTACTACGAAAGACAATGTGAAACAATTGGAAGTGATTAGTCCACTTATTCATCAAGGACAAACTATCGGTGTTTTAAAATATACGACTGTATTAACACATATAAATGCTAAGATTATTGAAATTATAATGTTTACTATTTCTGTAGGTATTGTTATTTCAGGAATTGTGTTCTTAATCAGTAGACGATTAGCAAATTTGTTTGTGAAACCTATTGAATCTATTATTCATGCTTCTTCACAAATTGCAGAAGGCACATTAAAGAAGAAAATTAAAGAGGATTATCCTGGTGAATTAGGGGAGTTAGCGCGCAGTTTAAATCATATGTCTAATAAAATAGAAAAAGCGGAACAGATGAAAAATGAATTTATTGCTTCTATTTCTCATGAAATACGAACGCCTTTAACAGGAATTAAAGGTTGGAGTGAGACGTTAAAAACGGTAGATTATTTAACGGAAGAAGAGATCAAGCAAGGCATGGGAATTATTTCAGGTGAGACAGACCGATTAATTCACTTAGTAGAAGAATTGCTAGATTTTTCAAGATTACAATCAAATCATTTTAATTTATATAAACAAAAGGTGCAATTATACGATATACTAGAGGAGACGATTTGGCAATTAACTCCTAACGCTGAAGAGAAGCAAATGCAATTCATCAAAACTATAGAACGAATTGAATTGATAGGAGATCGAAATAGGCTAAAGCAAATTTTCTTAAATATTGTTCAAAATGCAATTAAATATTCACATAAAAATGGTACAGTATATATTGAAGCGACCAAAAATGAAGGACAAGCAGTCATAAAGGTGAAAGACGAAGGGATTGGGATTGCTAAAGAGCATTTACCATATATAGAACAGTCATTTTACCAGATTAATAATCATGCTACAGGTGCTGGTCTTGGTTTAGCTATCGTTAAAAAAATGGTAGAGCTTCATGGAGGTACAGTAAATATTATAAGTAAAGAAGGAATAGGAACAACCATTATGATAAAAATCCCATTATAATACATATAAAGTCTGTTTATATAGTTTAATAAAATAAATAGATGTATAATTATATTGGGTGATTTATATATAAGATTAATAGGGAGAGGAATTCGATAGAATGGAAAAAGCTTTTAAAATTAAACGAGTAGTATTCGTTTTAATAGCGATTGCAGCGGTAGCTATTGGGTATTTCATGTTTCAATCCATTACTTCACCAGCAAAGGCTGTTGCAAAACAAGAAAATGTAGTACAACTCGCAAGTGAACAACCAAAAGTAGAAATGAATAAAACGGCACCAAGTCGTTTTAATGGTAAGGAAAGAAAAGTTGCTTATCTTACATTTGATGATGGCCCAGGGAAATATACGGCTGAATTATTAAATACGTTAAAACAACATGATGCGAAGGCGACATTCTTTTTAATTGGAGCAAATGTAAAAGAATTTCCAGATTTAGTGAAACGTGAAAATGCAGAAGGTCATTATGTAGGAATGCATAGTATGACGCATAATTTTGCAAAGTTATATAAAAATGGCGAATATGTAAATGAGATGAAAGAGGATCAAAGCTTAATCGCAAATATTATTGGGAAATCACCTAAATTAACACGTCCACCATACGGTTCGATGCCTGGATTAAATGAAGGTCTTCGAAATAAAGTGGTAGAAGGCGGCTTTAGAGTGTGGGATTGGACAATTGATTCATTAGACTGGAAATATAATAAAATGCAAGTTGATGCAGCTGCAGCACAAATTGCTCAAAATGTATTAACAAATGCAACAAAACCACAGGAAGTCATTTTAATGCATGATATCCACCCGCAATCAGTTGCTGCTGTGCCAGCAATTTTAAAAGGGTTAAAAGAAAAGGGTTATGAGTTTGAAGCTTATCATGAAGAGAGTCACTTCCCAGTGAACTTCTGGCATGATAACCGTATGTAATGGAGGAATGAACGTTGAAGTATGGAAAAGTAGCAGTAGTTGGAGCACTATCAGTAGGACTATTAGCAGGTTGTTTCGGTGAAAAACCAGAAGAAAATCTATATACAGCTTTTGAAACAGCAGCGACACAAGAAAAATCTTTAGTTGATGAAGCAAAGAAACTAGAGAAGTTAGAGAAGGAAGGTCAAGATCTATATTCTCAAATTTTACAAGAAGGTAAAGATCATAATGAAGCTGTTATGAAAAAAATCGAGCAAGCTACTGCAAATGTAGATGACCGTGAAAAAGTATTAAAAAATGAGAAAGAAATGCTAGAAAAAGCTCAGAAAGAAACGAAATCCGTTCAAGGAAATATAGAGAAGCTTGAAGATAAAAAGTTACAAAAACAAGCGAAAGCAGTAGAAGAGTCGTATAAAAATCGTTATGATGCATTCCAAAAGATGAATGAAAATTATACGAAGGCGTTAGCGACTGAAAAAGAACTGTATGAAAAATTAAAAGTAAAAGAAACGAAATTAAAAGAGATTGGTGAAAAAGTTAAGGCTGTTAATGAATTAAATGTGGAAGCACAAAAATCAAAAGAGCAATTTAACAATTTTACAAAAGAGTATAATGACAGTAAATTAGCATTTTACAAAGATGCAGAGATTAAGATTAAAGATCAAAAATAAAGAAGAGTCTTAAGCGTAATAATAAGCCGGAGAAACATCGTCACAAATGTTTTTTCGGTTTTTTACGTTAAATGAATAGAAAAGACTGGAATTGATATCATAAAAGAGTTATAGTGAATTATTCCAAGGGAACATTGTAAAGTAAGGAGAATGGAAATATGTCATATGAATTTTTACTCAAATTAGGTTTAGCACTCTTTTTAGGATTATTCATCGGGATAGATAGGCAGCTAAAGAATAAACCACTTGGTGTGAAAACAAGTATGGTTATTTCTGTAGCAAGTTGTTTAATTACGATGGTTTCAATTGAATCCGTACATGTATATTCTGTTCCAGGGCATACAAATATGGATCCAATGCGTCTAGCTGCTCAAATTGTGAGTGGGATTGGTTTTCTTGGGGCAGGTGTTATTTTACGAAGAAGTAATGATGTTATTTCTGGATTAACGACAGCTTCTATGGTGTGGGCTGCTTCAGCTTTGGGTATAGCAATTGGGGCAGGATTTTATTTACAAGCGACGGTTGCTATGGTTTTAATTATTTTAGCAATTAATGTACTTCCGCAACTTGTGAAAATTGCAGGACCGTATTCATTAAGACAAAAGGACTTATCTATAAAAATTACTGTAAAAGAGCATCATGAATTAGATGGTATATTTAAGCAGATAAAAAATTTAGGAATGCATGTGAAACGAGTGAAGATTAAAGATATAGATAGTGGAGCATTTCAACAATTAGAGATGGTCATTTTAGCTCCAGAAGATTTATATACAACGGAGCTATATAGTTCACTAAAAGAGATAGATCGTGTTGTTTCAGTTGAAGTGGAAAGTAGATAATTGTAAGAAAAAAGAGTGAAGTCAATTCACTCTTTTTTTATTTGGGTTTTTAAGGAAGAAAATTGATATAATGATGAGTAAACGAGGGGGAAATAATGGAGATACATATTAGAAGAGCGATAAAAGATGATATACCGGGTATAGCAAAGGTACACGTTGATAGCTGGAAAACAACATATAAAGGGATATTCCCTAACGGATTTTTGGGGAATATAACATATGAGCAACGAGAAAAACAGTGGGAAAACATTTTTCAACAAGAAGGTAATCATCAATTTAGATTTGTAGCAGAGACGTTAAATGGAGAAATAGTTGGATTCATTGATGGGGGAATAGAAAGAAGCGATGTATATAACTGTGACGGGGAATTATATGCGATCTACCTTTTACAAACGTATCAAGGAATGCAAATAGGACAAAAGTTATTTCAAGCTTTATTATCGGAATGTATAAACAATGATATGCAATCCCTTTTAGTTTGGGTCGTTACGAATAATCCTTCTAAAAAGTTTTATGAAAAATTTAATCCTGAAAAAATTGATACGAAATTTTTAGAGAGAGTACAGATAGAAGAGACAGCGTATTGTTGGAGAGATTTGAATTTGTTATATGAACAGCTAGATAGATTGATATAAATAATAATATTATGTAAACAAATTGCGGGAAAAGGTATACCAAATAAGGTATACCTTTTTATTAATCCATTTTTGATGGATTAATAAAAAATAGTAGGTAATTAGTTTGAAAACAAGAATTTTTTTAGCGTATTTTCAACTAGGTTAAATAAAAGAAAGAAAAAAAGAAAAATTAAATTTCATAAAAAAATTCTGAAATATACTCTTGAATTGAATATCATTATCAATTAGAATCATAATTGATAACGACATTCAATTATCGTTTATTATATAAAATTTCGATAGCTTTAATATAAAGAGGAGGACCAGTATGCAGCATGCGAAACAAATCGCAGAACATGCAACATTACAAAGCTTTTTAAACTGTTATTTAAGAGAAACAGGGAGTGGAGAATGGATTACAGAGGATGAAGGAATGGAAAGTATCTTCAGTAATACGTTGAATAGAGATACAGTCCCCACATATTTATGCTGTCGGCTATCGGCACAGAACGTTACTTTGTATGGAGAAGTTATTTATAAATCATTAACAGATCGCCATTTGTTTGGAGAACAATTTTATTATCAAATTGGAGATAGTAATTCTGTTATTAAAGCAGATTACGTAACAGTTATTACTTTCTTAATAAAAGAGATGTCTATCAACTACGGAGAAGGGACGAATCCTGCTGAACTTATGCTTCGAGTTATTCGTAGTTGTCAAAATATTGAGGGATTTACAAAAGCGAGAATAGAAGACACATCTGCATTATACGGTTTCCATACAACTTTTATAGAGGCGGAGCAGTCTTTATTATTTGGACATTTAACTCACCCTACACCAAAGAGTAGACAAGGTATATTGGATTGGAAAAGTGCAATGTATTCTCCAGAATTAAAAGGAGAATGCCAGCTGCATTATTTTCGGGCACATAAAAGTATAGTGAATGAAAAATCATTATTATTAGATTCTACAACAGTAATTTTAAAAGAAGAGTTACGTAATGATGAGATGGTTAGTAAGGAATTTATCTTAAAGTATTGTAATAAAGATGAATATTCATTAATTCCAATTCACCCGCTTCAGGCAGAATGGTTATTACACCAATCTTACGTCCAGGATTGGATAGATCAAGGAGTACTTGAATATATTGGTCCTGCTGGTAAGTATTATATGGCAACATCATCACTTAGGACGTTATATCATCCCGATTCAAAGTATATGCTTAAGTTTTCATTTCCGGTAAAAGTAACAAATTCAATGCGCATTAATAAATTGAAGGAACTTGAGAGTGGTCTTGAAGGGAAGGAAATGTTAAATACGGCTATTGGTGAAGTACTAGAAAAGTTTCCCGGCTTTGATTTTATTTGTGATCCAGCATTTATTACATTAAATTATGGAACACAAGAATCAGGATTTGAAGTAATTATACGAGAGAATCCTTTTTATAGCGAACATGTCAATGACGCTACATTAATTGCTGGGCTAGTTCAAGATGCTATACCTGGAGAACGTACTCGCTTATCAAATATTATTCACCGCCTAGCAGATTTAGAAAGTAGAAGTTGTGAAGAAGTAAGTTTAGAGTGGTTTAGACGATATATGAATATTTCATTAAAGCCGATGGTATGGATGTATTTACAGTATGGTGTTGCATTAGAAGCTCATCAGCAAAATAGCGTTGTTCAGCTAAAGGACGGTTATCCGGTCAAATATTATTTCCGTGATAATCAAGGTTTTTATTTCTGTAATTCAATGAAAGAAATGCTTAATAATGAGTTAGCTGGTATTGGAGAACGTACTGGAAATTTGTATGACGACTATATTGTAGATGAAAGATTTCGTTACTACTTAATTTTTAATCATATGTTTGGACTTATTAACGGATTTGGTACAGCTGGATTAATTAAGGAGGAAATTCTTCTCACGGAATTAAGATCTGTACTTGAATCGTTCCTTCCTTATAATCGTGAACCTTCTACCTTTTTAAGAGAATTGTTGGAAGAGGATAAGTTGGCATGTAAAGCAAATTTATTAACGAGATTTTTTGATGTCGACGAGTTAAGTAATCCTTTAGAACAAGCAATTTACGTACAGGTACAGAATCCGCTCGTTAGAGAAGTGGCTGTTCGTTCATAAATAGTATTAAAATTTCACGTAATACAATTAATGGTATTTTTCGTAAGGTAGAGGAGGTTATGAGAATGGACATGTATCATACGAAAATATTGAAAGCGCTTGAGTCAGAAGATTACATTTCAGTACGAAGAAGAGTTTTATGTCAATTAGTAGAGTCGTTAATTTATGAGGGTATCATTATACCAGTTCGTATAGAAAAAGAAGAAAAAATTCTTTTTCTTATACAAGGACTTGATGAGGAAAACAAAAGTGTCACGTACGAATGTTACGGAAGAGAACGAATGACATTTGGACGTATCTCTATAGATTCATTAATAGTAAGAGTTCAAGAGGAAAAACAAGAAATACAATCAGTTTCGCAATTTTTGGAAGAAGTTTTTCGGGTTGTTAACGTAGAACAAACGAAATTAGATTCTTTTATTCACGAATTAGAACAAACGATATTTAAAGACACGATTGCACAATATGAAAGACGTAATAAGTTGAAATTTACTCAAAAATCATACGATGACTTTGAAAGCCATTTAATTGATGGTCACCCATATCATCCAAGCTATAAAGCACGCATTGGGTTTCAATATCGTGACAATTTTCAATATGGATATGAATTTATGAGGCCAATAAAACTTATATGGATTGCAGCTCATAAGAAATATGCGGCTGTAGGTTATGAAAATGAAGTGATTTATGACAAAATTTTAAAAGATGAAGTAGGTGAGCACAAATTAGAAGCGTATAAGGAACGAATTCACAGTGCGGGATGTGATCCAAAGCAGTACGTGTTTATACCTGTTCATCCTTGGCAATGGGAGAATTTCATCATTCCAAATTACGCTGAGTATATACAGGATAAAAGTATTATTTATTTAGGGGAATCAGCGGACGATTATTGTGCGCAACAATCTATGAGAACGTTAAGAAATGTTACGAATCCAAAGAGGCCATATGTAAAAGTATCGCTGAATATACTTAACACTTCGACACTCCGTACGCTGAAACCATATTCAGTTGCGAGTGCACCAGCTATATCGAATTGGTTAAGTGATATCGTAAGTCAAGATTCTTATTTAAGGGATGAATCACGTGTAATTTTGTTAAAGGAATTTTCGAGTGTAACGTATGATACGAATAAGAAAGCCACATATGGTTCATTAGGATGCATTTGGCGTGAAAGTGTTCATAATTATTTAGATGAGCAAGAGGATGCAGTTCCCTTTAACGGCTTATATGCAAAAGAGAAAGATGGGACACCAGTTATTGATGCATGGTTAAGCAAATATGGGATAGAAAATTGGCTGCGATTACTTATTCAAAAAGCGATAATACCTGTATTACATCTTGTTGTAGAGCACGGAATTTCACTCGAATCACACGGTCAAAATATGATTTTAGTTCATAAAGAAGGGCTACCTGTCCGTATTGCATTAAAGGATTTCCATGAAGGACTTGAGTTTTATCGTCCATTCTTAAAAGAAATGAATAAATGTCCGGACTTTACTAAAATGCATAAAACGTATGCGAATGGAAAAATGAATGATTTCTTTGAAATGGATCGTATCGAATGTTTACAAGAGATGGTACTAGATGCACTGTTCTTATTTAATGTAGGGGAATTAGCTTTCGTACTTGCGGATGAATATGAATGGAAAGAAGCAAGTTTTTGGATGATAGTGGTTGAAGAAATTGAAAATCATTTTAGAAAATATCCACATTTGAAAGATAGATTTGAAAGTATTCAGCTATACACTCCTACATTCTATGCGGAGCAATTAACGAAGCGTCGATTGTATATGGATGTGGAATCGCTAGTTCATGAAGTTCCAAATCCATTGTATAGAGCAAGGCAACTTAACATACAAAAATCAGTTGTTACAGGGGGAAATTATGCTAATCGTTAATAAACAAGAGTATAGCAAAAGTGATTTTGATTTGAGATTACAAGTTTACGAAGAAATGGAACAATTTCAAGAAGCGGAAGGAAATAGATTTGCGCTTTGTCTGAAGGACCCATTTGACATTATTACGCTTGTATTTTACTTAAAAGAAAAGAAATCATCAGTATTACTTATACATGAAGATACGCCAAAAGAAACGGCTATTGAAATGGCAAAGCGTGCAAATTGTATAGGGGTTTTATATGAAGAATATAGAGATTTTACAAAACTAGAAGTAGAGGATTTTTTACTAGAAGAGCCTTCTTTATTGCAATATAGTTCTGGAACAACAGGGGAACCGAAACTGATTCGTAGAGCATGGACGGAAGTTGATAAAGAAATTACTGCTTATAATGAAGCTTTAAACTGCAAAGAGGATGAAGTGCCGATTGTTATGGCTCCTGTTTCACATTCATACGGACTAATATGTGGTACGTTATCTGCAATTACGAGGGGAAGCAAGCCTATCATCATTACGAATAAAAATCCTAAATTTGCATTAAATATCGTTCGCAATACAGAAAAACATATCATATACGCAGTACCACTTATGCTACATATTATGGGGAGTTTCCCGCAAGGAACGTTTCAGTTTCATAAAATTATGACATCCGGAGCGCCTTTGCCAGAAGCATTATTTTATAAACTAAAAGAAACGACAACATATATGATGCAACAATACGGTTGTTCTGAGGCAGGTTGTATTAGTATATGTCATGATATGAAAAGCCATTTAGATTTAGGAAATCCGCTATCTCATGCGAGTATAAGCATAGGTTCAGATGAAAATATGCCTGAAGAAATTGTAGTGAAAATGAACGATAAGGAAATTTTTACGAAAGATTTAGGGTATAAATCTGAACGTGGCATTCATTTTATGGGGCGTATGGATGATGTGATTAACGTTTCAGGATTAAAAGTTTTTCCTATAGAGGTAGAAGAAACAATGCTTCGATTGGAAGGTGTTCAAGAGGCAATTGTATATCGAGGGAAACATCCTGTGATGGGTGAAATTGTTAAAGCGAAAGTAATCTCTCAAATTGATCCCGTGCAAATAAGAGAATGGTGTATGCAGCATTTACCATCTTATAAAGTTCCGCATGAAATTGAAAGTGTAACTGAAATTCCGAAAAATAAAACTGGAAAAGTAAGTAGAAAGTTACTAGAGATGGGAGAGGTTACAGCATGAGACGGGAAGCATTAAAGAATGCCGTATTAAAAATTATGACAGAAAAAATGGAACTGAAGAATATAACGCATTTAGAAGAAACGATGCACTTAAATCAAGATTTATATATAGATTCGGTAATGATGTTACAACTCATTGTATACATAGAAATGGATTTAAAGCTATGCGTTCCAGAGGATGAAGTAGATCCAAAGGCATTTCTTACTGTAGGATCTTTGCTTGATTTTATGGAAGAGTTACAGCCGTTACAGGATATAAATGTGAATAACTAACCTTTAGGAAAGTGGATGAGAGTATGACTTCAATAAAAGTGCATTGTTTAGTAAGTTGTTTTTGTGAAATTATAAAAAGACGAAGCGATATAGATTTTCGTCCATTTTATTTTGGTTTATGGGATGGAGATTTTGATATAACAGATGGTGGCATTATTTCGTATCACTCCGAAAATATTAACCATGATAATTATTTATTATGGTATGAAAGATTATACGGTATTAAAGTGAACGAATGGTATGATCATGCAAAAGATAAAGATAGCAATGTAGAAACGTTTTTAGAATTAGTAGAAAATAAGCCTGAAAATCGTTTCGTAATTGTAATGGTTGATATGTCTCTATTACCAGAGAGAGAAAATAAGTTTCATCAAAAGCCATTTCCGCATTATTTAATGATATCGAAGACAGAGAAAGAAGAAGAATGGTTCATGCTAGATCCTGATTTTCGCTGGGAAGGGAATATGGAAAGAGAAAAAGTGCTTCACTCTGTTCAAGATAACCCATTTGGTGGAGGCTATTTCATTGATGTAGAAGGAATTCAAGAACCAACACAAGAAATGGTAGCTAGTTATTTCACAGAAACATTCAAAAAGAACGACAATGAACTGACTATGGAGCTAAAAAACTTAATTATAAAAATGGCAAATGAGGAAGATGGATATGCGCTTTCTGGTCTTGTAGCAGGAGTAAAACAAATACCAGTACTTGCAATTCGTAAATATAGTTATGAACATGCCTTTGCATACTTCCGTGAAACGTTGCAATATTCGGAGCGAGAATTTGATTATTGGTGTGATCGGGTAGAAGATATTGTACAAGGATTTACAAATGTACAGTATCGTGCAATTAAAATGGCAATGACGAACAATAAAGGTATGTTATTATCAATTGTTGAAAAGCTGGATGAAATGAATGCAATTGAACTGCAAATTAAGGAGGAATTAGAGAAACAATTTCTATCTTGGAAAGCTATAAAAATAAATCAGTCTGTCGTAACTCTTTAAAAAGTTTACTGAATTTAAGACAAGGGAGTTTAAAGCTATGAAATATTCACTATGTACCATTTCATTTCGCCATCAATTAATTTCATTTACTGATATTGTTCAATTTGCATATGAAAACGGTTTTGAAGGAATTGAATTGTGGGGGACTCATGCGCAAAATTTGTATATACAAGAGTATGAAACGACAGAACGAGAATTGAATTGTTTAAAGGATAAAACCTTGGAAATTACGATGATAAGTGATTACTTAGACATATCATTATCGGCAGATTTTGAAAAAACGATAGAGAAATGTGAACAACTTGCAATACTAGCTAATTGGTTTAAAACGAACAAAATTCGTACGTTTGCTGGACAAAAAGGTAGTGCAGATTTTTCGCAACAAGAGAGACAAGAGTATGTGAATCGTATTCGCATGATTTGTGAAGTATTTGCTCAGCATAATATGTATGTACTTTTAGAAACACATCCAAATACGTTAACGGATACGTTGCCTTCTACTTTGGAACTATTAGGCGAAGTAGATCATCCGAATTTGAAAATAAATCTTGATTTTCTTCATATATGGGAGTCTGGTGCAGATCCAGTTGACAGCTTCCAACAACTAAGGCCGTGGATACAACATTACCATTTTAAGAATATATCGTCAGCAGATTATTTACATGTGTTTGAACCGAATAATGTATATGCAGCAGCTGGAAGTCGTACTGGTATGGTTCCATTATTTGAAGGTATCGTAAATTATGATGAGATTATTCAAGAAGTGAGAGATACTGACCATTTCGCTTCACTTGAATGGTTTGGACATAACGCGAAAGAGATATTAAGAGAAGAAATGAAAGTATTAACAAATAGAAATTTGGTAGTAGTAACTTCGTAAAGTGAAATGGTGAAAGAGTCTCGTTAAGTGACTCTTTTTTTATAATGAAAAATAACCAAAAATTACCATGTATCTTAATTCGAATTTAACACAATTTATATATAAATAAGGAGGTGATTGGTAATGGCTAGAAATCGTAATTCTAATCAATTAGCATCACATGGAGCACAAGCGGCTTTAGATCAAATGAAATATGAAATTGCACAAGAGTTTGGTGTACAACTTGGCGCTGACACTTCTTCACGTGCAAACGGTTCTGTAGGCGGTGAAATCACTAAACGCCTAGTAGCGATGGCAGAACAACAACTTGGTGGCGGATATACTCGCTAATTGTAGAAGGTTATAGGAGAAAGGAAGGATTCTTCCTTTCTTTTTTTTTTCAATTAATTGGTATGGATATATTGCGAACTGGATTCAAAGAATAGGAATAATACTATATTTTCCCCAATTTCTTTTGTTGTAAATGGGAAGTAGTACAGATGTAATAGCCCTGGTGGAATGAACAATTACGTTCCAGCAGGGCTATTATATGGTAAGAAATATATGATGAAAGGTTCCGAAGCCGACATGTTAAAAAAAGAAAACTGTTGTTTAATTGCGCTTGCATCAGTTCCACTTGTTATGACATTAGGGAATTCAATGCTCATTCCAATCCTACCGACTATCGAAAAAAAATTACATATTTCATCGTTTCAAGTATCCATGATTATTACAATTTACTCTATTGTAGCCATTTTACTTATACCGATTGCTGGTTATTTATCAGATAGATGGGGACGAAAGATGGTAATGGTTCCGAGTTTGCTGATTGCGGCTATAGGAGGAGCGATAACTGGTTGGGTATCTTGGAAAGTTGATAATCCCTACACTTGGATATTGATTGGTAGAGCGATTCAAGGTATTGGTGCTGCTGGTGCAATGCCAGTTGTTATACCGTGTGTTGGTGATTTATACAAGGATGAAAAACAAGTTAGTACAGGTTTAGGAATCATAGAAACATCCAATACATTTGGGAAAGTGCTGAGCCCTATTTTAGGTTCTGCTCTTGCTGCCATTGTATGGTTCTTACCGTTT
Organism: Bacillus basilensis; assembly: GCF_050630465.1. Taxonomy (NCBI): domain Bacteria; kingdom Bacillati; phylum Bacillota; class Bacilli; order Caryophanales; family Bacillaceae; genus Bacillus; species Bacillus basilensis. The sequence goes on from NZ_JBNTQO010000010.1 coordinate 22,886, forward strand.
TGGGCGATTCCAGTTTTATGCGTAGTATCAATTGTTTTATTACTTGTTCTAGTAAAGGCAAAGAAACAAGAAGGAGAAGTACCACCACTTAAAGAGTTTATAAAATCAATTCTTGCTACGTTTCGTGAAAAAGGAAGATGGTTAATTGCCATTTTTGCATTAGGTGCAATTATTATGCTTATTTTATTCGGAATTCTCTTTTATTTGTCAACTATACTGGAATCAAAGTATGACATTCATGGTATATGGAAAGGATGTGTACTTGCGATTCCGTTACTTGTACTGTCAATTAGTTCATATATGGCTGGTAAAAAAATTGGAGATAATCAAAATATGATGAAGAAGTGTATTTATATTGGTTTTTTAATGGCAGCTGCATCAGTCATCATTCCTTTATTTATAAAAGGGATTTATTTACTACTTCTTTGTCTCGTTATTATGGGGATAGGAATTGGTATGGCACTCCCATGTTTAGATGCTTTAATTACACAAGGAATTGAAAAGGAGCAAAGGGGAACGGTTACGTCATTTTATAGTTCAATGCGATTTATCGGTGTAGCAGCTGGACCACCTCTATATTCTTTTTTCATGAAAGGTGCTGACCATGAAGTATTTTATTTAACAAGTATATTCGCTGGGATCGGTGCTGCTATAGCAATCATCTGGATTAAACCAGCAAAAGATGCAAAGACGGTAAAACAGAAACCGGAACCTACTTCATAATTTGTAAGAGAATTGCATGATGTTTTCAGTAACATGCAATTCTCTTTCGTTCATTAGGAATAAATAACTTGTTTTAACATATAAAGTGCGACACCCCATATGATGAGACCAGAAAATTTATTTAATAATACGATTGTCTTTCCGGTTGAGTCTAGTCTTTTTAGAAATTTCCCCGCTAAAGCTAAGCTTATAAACCAAATCCAAGAAACGATAATAGTTGCAAGTGTGAAAGCCCATTTTTCGTTTCCTATGTATTGGATAGAATTTGTTCCAATTACACCGATTGTATCTAAAATTGCATGTGGGTTTAATAACGAAACCGATGCAGCGAAAAGGATTTGCTTTTTTAAGGGCATACTTTTTTCTTGTTTTACATCGTTGGAAGGGTTACTTCTCCAAATAACAAAGCCCATGTATAGGAGAAAGAAAAATCCAATTATATATAACGAGTTAGTTAGCCAAGAAAAAGTAAGGAGCACAAGGGAGACACCTTGCACCGCTATCAATATGAGTAACGTATCACATATAGAGGCAGTTAATACTACAGGGGCTGCCCTCCAAATATTTGGTTGGCTCGCACCTTGGTTAAAGACGAAAACATTTTGGACTCCTAATGGAATGATAAGGCCAAATGCAAGAATGATACCATGAATAATTGCTTCACTCATTATATTACCTCCTATTTTAATTCGTTATGATAGTGTATATTGTATAGAAGAAATGAAAATTTGTATCCATCCATATGGTTGGGGAGGTTACCAACCAAAAAGAATATAAGGTGATATGATGGAAAGATTCGTTTGGAAACCGAATATGTCTCTAGCGATGCCTCTTTATAAACAAATAGAAACGTATATAAAAGAAAGAATCGTTAATGGAGAATGGACTGTTGGAACGAAATTACCTTCACAAAGAGAATTGGCACATACATTTGGTGTGAATCGAAGCACAATTGTAATGGCTTTCGATGAACTAGTTGCAAAGGGATACATTGAAGGGAATGGCAGAAAAGGAACAATTGTTGTAAATAATAATGAGAATGCTTCAACATACGCACCCCCACCCAATTGGCAGTCTTATGTAGAAACAGGACTTCATTATCCGAATCTGCCTGCTATTCAAGAGATTAATCAAGCTGAATTTTGTCCGCATGTAATTCGTTTAGGAACAGGTGAGCTCGCGCCAAGTCTTTTACCTGAAAAAAAGATGAAAGATATTATGAATAAGCTTTTAGGATCAAAGATGACACTTGGCTATGAAGAGCCGAAAGGAAATCTCTTTTTAAGGGAGAAGATTGCGGACTATTTAAAAGGACATGGTATTTATGTAACTCCTAATTCTATATTAATTGTTTCAGGAGCAATTCAAGCATTGCAACTTATCTCTATGGGGCTTCTTCCAAAAGGGGCATCTATCTTATTAGAAAAACCATCCTATTTATATTCGCTTAATGTTTTTCAATCAGCAGGAATGCGTTTCATTGGAATACCAATGGATGAGAACGGTTTAAAACCATCATATATTACAAAATATAAGAAGCAATTTAATGCATCTATTTTATATACAATCCCGTCTTTTCATAATCCGACGAACTTTAGTATGAATGCGAAGAAACGAATAGAAGTGATGGAAATATGTAATGAAATTGGATTGCCTATTATAGAGGACGCGGTATATCAAGACTTATGGTTTGATGAGCCTGTTTCAAAGCCTTTAAAAGCATTTGATAAAAACGGAATTGTACTACATATCGGGAGTATGTCTAAAGTCATTAGTCCAGGATTAAGAATTGGATGGATTGTTGGATCTGAGCCTGTTATTCAAAGGTTGGCAGACATAAAAATGCAAACAGATTATGGTTCAAGTTCTATTTCTCAGCAAATTGCAGCGGAATGGTTTGCGGATGGATTGTATGATGAACATTTACAGTTTGTAAGAACTAAGTTGAAAAAAAGTAGAGATTTTATGTTGCAAATGTTAGAGAAATATTGTCGTGATATAGCAACATGGTATGAACCGACAGGTGGTTTTTATATTTGGTTACATATGAATGTACCCGTTTCAAACCGTAGCTTATTTGACAAAGCTTTGAAAGAAAAGATTTTATTAAATCCAGGTACTTTGTATGATAGAAGTGCAAATCAATTTTTGCGCCTATCCTATTCATACGCAACGTTAGAAGAAATTGAAATAGGTATAAAAAAACTTGCACAATTAATGAAAAAGTAAGAGGAGAAAGTAATGAAACAATATGTAATTTGCCAAATCATCAATGGAGAAAAATATTTAGCTGCTTATGCGGAGACGAAGCAAGAGGCAATTGAAAAAGCGGAATTGTTAGGATTACGAACAGGAAATCGATACACAGTTATTACTGCGGAGGAAGCTGAAGGGTTAACGTATCCGTAACCAACGTATAATAAATTATACAGGAAGTAAATAAGCCTAGTAATATATAATATTACTAGGCTTATTTTTTTTGAAAGCGTTACGTGTTCTCGTATGAAAAATAATATTATTATGAGTCAAGTTGACGGAAATACCGATTTGTTTTTCGGTCCTGATTTCCGTTTCTATATTCATCAATATATTGTCTGAAGTTCCACGATTGTAAAAACTTATTTGCGGCGTTATAACCAGAATTGTAAAGCCAATCTTTTTCTTCCTTTGTTAACTCAAAGTTTGTATTAGTAATGGACCCTGTTGGAATTGTAATTGTCCTTGCTTTTGATTCTTTGTCTAAATGACGTAAATCATGGGCTTGCATCATTGTTTTAAATAGTCCTTTGAACATGGAGATAGGCTCATTATAGTGGGCAGGGTCAGCTTGGATCTCATCTTTTACGAAATGAAATCCAAAAGTCGGCCAGCGAGGAGAGGTAGGTGAGTCGAAAATCCAAATTGGATAATTGCTTAAAATCCCTCCATCAACCATATAACAAGGTTGCTTCCATTTAGGGGTTCTCCATTTTACTGGTTCAAAAAAGAAGGGGATTGTACTACTCATTCTTACAGCTTTAGCAATAGAGAAGCGATAATTTAAAAATCCGTAGTTCGGTAAGTCATCAGGAAAGATAACCATTTTACCATTACTTATATCAGAAGCGATAATTTTAAGCTTATTTAAATCAGGTAAATCTGTAAATAAGTGAACTCCTTTTTTTCGAAGCAATTCTTCAATCCATTCTTCTATAAAAATATTAGAGTAAATACCAAGAGTAGTCCATGCGCTTAATCCTTTTCCGATAAACGGGATTCTGTCAATGAAGGTTCTCTTCGTAAATTTATTATAATCAATACCAGTTATAATCGTTTTTAACTCTGAACAAGAATATCCTGCTGCTAGGAGCGCAGCAATAATGGAACCAGCTGATGTTCCAGCTACACGCTCCCATTCATAGCCTTTTTCAGCTAACGCGCAAATTGCTCCTACATGCGCAATTCCGCGTACACCGCCTCCTTCAAAAACACCATCAATCTTCATTAATCATACTTCCTTTCGAATAAAAAATTTGAAAATGGCAAAAAAGCACGTATTGTACGTGCTTTTTTACAATAGTTTTTAAATTTACTAGCAGCCTACAAAGCCACCCCAACAGCTAGCTCCGATGATGATTAGAAGGATAAATAAAACGATTAATAAAGCGAAACCTCCATAACCACAACCACCGCCACCACCGTATCCGTAACCACAGCAACTATATCCGTAACCCATGTGGAATGCCTCCTTAAATTAAAAATAAAAATGAACGAGGGGAAAATGTACTGGAAGAAATAATGAACTATCGTGTTTGTAGGAACAATGTATACTATGCTTTTTTAAACTTGTTCGCGTATGGAGGAAGAGCCCGTTTTTTTGAAGGCTTGTTGTTTTTACAAAGAATGGAGTATAATTTTTGTGCGATGATACAAATAAGTATGTAAATATAAGGAGAATTTATGAATAAACAAATTGAAGTATTAATTGATAAATATGGGCTGACACATTTAAAAGAGGAACTTATTAATACTGTATTTCCTTGTATAAAAGTTGTGCCAAAGCAGGAGGAAACCGTTACGATAGGTAATTCAAAAATGGGAGGAGTTCCTGATTTACCAGCTGCATTTGAATACCCAACGCATAAAGGAAATCCGTTACAGTTTATCGCTCAATTTAATTTAAATGATTTACAAAATGTTGGTATAGATCACAATCTACCTAAGACAGGAATGTTATACTTTTTCAGCATTGAAAATTACTTTGAAGAAGACGTGAATCCAACTGAAGCGGGGCGTGTACTTTATTATGATGTTCCTGTAGAGCAGTTACGAAGAGCAGATGAATGGCAAACGAATTATAACCAGTGTGCAACTACTTTTGAACTAACGTATAAATTGCCAGAGCTTTTCATTGAAGATGAGGCTGATTCAGATCGTTTCTTGCAATTACTTGAAGAGCTAATTCCAGATAACTACGATAACCATCAAATGTTTGGTGAGCCATTCTCTGTACAAGATGAGGTATTGTACGAGACTGGACAATATATGGACATAGATCCGCAGCAAATGACGCTTTTATTCCAAATTGATTCAGATACTAAAAATTGTAATATGATGTGGGGAGATTTAGGGATGCTTTATTTCTGTATAGGAAATGAAGACTTGAAAAATCGACGTTTTGAAAATGTATGTTGTGTATTACAAACTTGTTAATGAAGAAGGTTGTTCTTGTAAAAAGAACAACCTTTTTACAATGTTAAATATGCATAATCTCATATGACCTATACGAAAAAGTATTGTATACTCTGAAACTATACGATACTTTTTCGTATAGTTATAGAATGTAAGGAGTGACATGATGGGAAAGACAAGTAAGTATGTGACAGCTGCCGCACTTTGTTCAACTATAGTAATGGGGGGCTTACACGCGTCATCGGTATCTTATGCAGCTACGAATCCAACTGTAGCGACATCACAATCAGATGCAAAATTGTTAAATGATTTCAAAAAAGAATTAAAAAAACAGATTGATAATCGAGAAGAAAATATTACAATCGCATATAAAACAAAAGATAGAAATGCTAGAAATATTATGGATCAATTGTATGGGGAGTTTAATAAAATTGTAGATGCAGATGAGTATGTAAAATATAATGTAGCTTCTACTAGATATTCTATTAAAGGGTTACCAGGAAACTATACGTTTACACTGCAAGTGAAGTACCGTGAATCAAAAGAGCAAACACAATATGTAAAATCTCAGGCAAAAGCAATTATCGGCTCGATTGTAAAACCAGGAATGGATGAGCATGAGAAAGTAAAAGCGATTCATGATTACGTTGTAAAACATGTATCGTATGACACGTCTTATCAAGCATATACAGCATATGAAGCGTTAGCGAATCGCTCTGCTGTTTGCCAAGGTTATACGTTATTAACATATGAATTGCTAAAAGAAGCGGGTATCCAAAATCATATTGTAACAGGCACAGGAAATGGACAAGCTCATGCATGGAATTTGGTGAACATTGAAAACAAATGGTATCATCTTGATACGACTTTCGATGATCCAGTACCAGATAAAGCTGGGCGCGTAACATATTCATATTTTAATATGACTGATGAGCAATTAAGTAAAGATCACGACTGGGATCGTAGTAAATATCCAGCAGCAACTACAAGTTACTTTAATGAATTAACAAACAAAATAAAAGCTGGTAGTTCAAAAACTGCAGCATATGAGCAAATGTTAAAAGAAACAAATTTGAAATATTTGTCTGCACAATACGGAGCAGACAATTACAGTGAATTTAAGAAAAAATTACAGCAACAATTCGCTTCTAAGCCAGAAAAGGTAGAAGTGCGATATAAGCAGTCTATGGATGGAACAATGCAAGATATAAAGAAAGTGTTAAATGAAATAAATTGGCCAAAAGGTGCAAAGCGTGTATCTTATCAAGTAGCACCATATAGTGCAATGGCAGATTATTCATTAGCGACAATTACATTTACGTATTAATCGGTGAAAGAGAGCATCTGTAAAGGATGCTCTTTTTCTTATGTATTACCCTAAAAATCAGAATTGTATGATAAAATAAAAGGAGGAAGGATGTGGAATCTGAATGAATTTGTTCGAGAGTAATATTTTTACATTGATATATACTTGTTTAGTAATCGGACTTATCGTTTTGTTTTTCCTATCATTTACTTTGTTCATTAAAAGAGTATTGCAAAACAGCGCTGCAAAAAAACAACATTTGATTAATATGACCGAGAAGCTAGATCGAATTATCGAATTGCTTGAAAAAGATAAGAAATAGCGACAGAAGATATATGAAAAGGAGAAGGGGATGGCTAATTATATAAAAGAATTACGTGAAAAAGTAGGACACGACTGTGTTCTCATAAACTTTGCGGGTGGTTGCGTATTGAATGAGCATGGAGAAATATTGCTGCAAAAAAGAGGTGATTTTCACGCTTGGGGATTTCCTGGTGGTGCAATGGAAATCGGAGAATCTGCCGCAGAAACTGCGATTCGAGAAATAAAAGAAGAAACAGGTTATGATGTAGAAATAAATGAGCTTATCGGGGTATATACAAAATATTTTCAATCATATCCAAATGGAGACAGAGCCCAGTCAATTTTAATATTCTTTTCATGCTCAATTACCGGAGGAGAGAAAAAAGTAGACGGTGATGAAACATTGGATTTGAAGTTTTTCCCGCTAAACAAAATGCCACCATTGTTTAATCAACAACATGAGGATTGTTTGCAGGATTTAATAGAGAAAAGAGTAGGAATGTATCGCTAACATATAAAAAAGAAGCTAATCTTATTAGCTTCTTTTTTATATGTTATTTATTTCCACCAATCATCAAACATTGAAGCTGGTACGTGTCTTTTATGTTCGCTCACTGTGTAACGTTTTTCAATTTTTTCTGCAACGTCAGCTGGAACTGCTTTACCTTCTAAATAGTCATCAAGTTGATCATACGTAATACCTAACTCTGTTTCATCAGCTTGACCTGGTTTTTCATCTAATAAATCAGCTGTTGGCATTTTTAAGTAAAGTCGCTCGTCCGCACCTAATTCTTGTAATAGAGCGCGTCCTTGGCGTTTCGTTAATCCTGTTAATGGTAATAGGTCTGCGCCACCATCTCCGAATTTTGTAAAGAATCCTGTTACAGCTTCTGCAGCGTGATCTGTTCCGATAACAAGGAGCCCTTTTTGTCCACCGATTGCATATTGTGTAACCATGCGGATACGTGCTTTCACGTTACCTTTATTGAAATCAGTTAATGATTCACCTAATAAGTTTTCGTATTGATTTGAAAAAGTATCAACTGTTGAAGCGATATCAAATGCAACAGATTGATCCGCTTGAATAAATTGTAATGCTAATTGCGCATCATCTTCATCTTTTTGCACTTTATAAGGAAGGCGCACGGCGATAAACGTTGCTTTGCCACCTTCATTACGAATTTCCTCAACTGCAAGCTGAGCTAAACGTCCAGCTAATGTAGAGTCTTGTCCGCCACTAATTCCAAGTACAAACCCTTTTGCACCTGTTTTTTTCACATAATCTTTTAAGAAATCAACACGTTTACGGATTTCTGCTTTCGGATCAATTACAGGCTGAACATGTAATGCTTTCATAATCTGTTCTTGTAATGTCATTATGTTTTCCTCCTATTCATATTAAAGCGGTAAATAAGTTTATATGTATATTGGTACATACTTCTATCCTTTATTATTTCGCAAAACTAACGAATATACAATAGGATACGTGTATGAATATGAATGTAGTCATTATAATGAAACTGCTTCGTTTAAGCAATTTTTTTGGAACCTTTCAATAATGTAAGGTTTTTGTCATTTGAATCGATGGAAGGTATTTCCGGACTTTACTAATATAAGAACATAGTTAGTAGAAGGGCGGAGAAGTAATATGAACATTAGAGAACTCGCATATCGGAATGTCACGCGAAATAGACGAACATATTCAGCGTATTTTTTAAGTAGCGCATTTGCTATTATGGCCTTTTTTGTGTATTCATTTTTTGCGTTTCATCCAGCCTTAAGTGCTGGGAAATTGGGAAAATATGTGTTCGTAAGTATGTCTTTTGCACAGTCCATTATTTACTTATTCACATTTTTCTTTATTTTATATTCGATGGGAATGTTTTTAAAAACGAGAAAGCGTGAATTAGGAATTTTAATGATGTTAGGTATGACGAAATATCAATTAAAGCGTCTTATCTTTTTTGAAAATATTATGATCGGGATAGGGGCAATTATTTTTGGGATTCTTGCAGGAATGTTATTTTCTGGAATATTAATATTTGTAGCGCCAATGATATTAAAGTTAGATATTTCCTTAGCTTATTACATACCAATGAAAGCCATTGTTGTAACGAGTATTATGTTTTTCGTATTATTTATGATTATTTCATTGTTTAGTGCAGGAATGATCCGGAAGAATAAAATTATGAAATTGTTTAGAGGATCAGCAGAAGCGAAGCCGGAACCGAAAGCATCCATTATTTCTTCTATATTAGCAGTCATATTACTTAGTGCGGGATATGCAGGAGCGCTTATGTCACACGGTGCAATGGTATTTATCATGATGATTCCAGTTACAACGGTAGTCATTATTGGTACGTATTTGCTGTACAAGCAGTTGAGTGTATTTATTATTAGACTATGTAAAAAAAGTAAACGTTTCTATTGGACACAGACAAATATTATTACTTTGTCAGATTTAGCTTACCGTATGAGAGATAACGCAAGAATGTTTTTTATTGTAACCATAATTTCAACTGTAGCATTTTCAGCAATAGGTACATTAGTTGGCTTTACATCAATGACAAAGACGATTATGGAGAGACCAATTGCGTTTCACTATCATTCTAAGCAAGGAAATAGTAATGAATTACAGCATATAAAAATGATTGACGACGGATTAAAGAAACATAGTATAACAGTTTCAAAAACTAATATTTCGACGAAGAAAACGGAGGAGCAGTCGTTAAAAAGCGCCACATTTATAAAAGAATCAGACTATAAGGAATATGCAAAGTTAACAGGAGAACCCTTTAATGCGGTATCAAAAAAAGAAGTTTTATTTTTGTCAGTCGATATACCAGGACCACCGATGAAAGAAAGAAAAGAAATTACTTTGTCACATTTGAATGAACCTTTAAAAGTGAAAAAATTTAATACTTCCTCATTAAGTAAAATAATAAGAGGTAACGTTTATGTAATCTCTAACAATCAGTATGATGCATTACAAGATGGATTTAAAGAGGAAAAAGATTATGTGTACAAAACAGAAGGAACGAAAGATGAAATTGAGGTTGGTAAAGAACTTACTAATCAGATGAAGCCTTATGAAGAACATGCAACGTTTAGTGCAGAAGAGTATGAACAAAACCAAAGTTTACAAATCGCAGGACCAATTCTATTTGTAGGTTTCTTTATTGGTATTGTATTTTTCGTATGTGCAGGAAGCTTCCTTTATTTCCGTTTGTTTTCTGATTTGGAGGATGATACTCGTTTGTTTGAAATGATTCGAAAAGTAGGCTTAACGAGTGGGGAATTATCGAAAGTGGTTACAATTCGATTGGCACTTTTATTCTTCGTTCCAATAGGTGTTGCAACATTACACGGAGCAGTAGCATTAACTGCATTAGGACAGATGTTTGAGTACTCACTATTTAAAGAAAATGCAATTGTATTAAGTATTTTCGTAGGAATTCAAATTGTATATTTCTTACTGATACGATCTCGTTATTTAAAACAATTGAAAGAGCGATTATGTATTCGTTAAATGTGTTTTTTTAACTTGAGTACAAAAAATTCTAAAAAGAGGCAGGTATTACCAAAAAGTGATAAAATGGAAAGAGCGAGGTGGAAAAATAATAGAAAGTAAGGAGGGAATAATATGAAAGCAACAGGAATTATTCGAAAAGTAGACGAATTAGGACGAATTGTTATTCCTAAAGAGTTACGAGAAGTATTAGGAATCCAAATCAAATCACCACTTGAAATTTTCGTAGAAGAAGATAAAGTCATTTTACAAAAATATCAACCTTACAATGCTTGTCAAATAACAGGTGATGTTTCAGATAAAAACATATCATTAGCAAATGGGAATATTACTGTTAGTATAGATGGAGCGAAACACTTAATAAAAGAAATAGAGAAGTTTTTAAACAAGAGTGAGGCTTAGTCTTAATTTATATTATTTTTAAAATTTCATATCATTCTTGAAAAACTATAAAAGGACCAATTTAATGGTCCTTTTATTTTTATTTATTATTGGTTGAACCAATCGGATTTTTGTTACCTAAAAATTACGAGATAAATAAAAAGAGTAATATAGAGTTAGTAAGCATTATTGAGAAATATTTTGAAGGAAGGAAAACGAAACGAATAAAACGAATGTTACATTTAAGTGTTTCTTATAGTGGTCTGAAATGAAAATAATATATTTTCAGGGGGGATTACGATGAACAGTAGTACAGCGAATAAACAAAAAGGTATACAATTGATTCCTTTTACTGTAAATAAGGTGGTTGAACAAGTAAATGAAATTCCACCAGGTGTACAACTCATTCATGCTCCGCAAGTATGGGAGAAGAGTGCGCAAGGAAAAGATATTGTTGTTGCCGTATTAGATACAGGATGTGATATGAACCATATAGATTTAAAGGATCGTATTATCGGTGGAAGAAATTTCACGAAAGATTACGAAGGGGATCCGAATATTTATCTTGATAATAACGGACACGGTACTCATGTAGCGGGGACAATTGCAGCGACTGAAAATGGTGTCGGTGTTTTAGGAGTCGCACCACTTGCTAAAATGTTAGTATTAAAGGTTTTAGCTGGAGATGGTTCTGGGAGTTATGAACAAATTATTGAGGCGATTCATTATGCTGTAAATTGGAGAGGGCCTAATAAAGAAAAAGTTAGAGTTATTTCAATGTCACTTGGTGGCCCGGAAGACGTTCCAGAATTACATGAAGCAATTCAAAATGCGGTAAAGCAAGATGTTCTTGTTGTATGTGCTGCTGGTAATAATGGGGATTGTAATGATAATACGGAGGAACTAGATTTCCCAGGTGCCTATTCCGAAGTAATCGAAGTTGGCGCTGTCAATTTAGAGCGGAAAATCGCATGTTTTAGTAATTCAAATCAAGAAATTGATTTAGTGGCGCCAGGCGATGAAATATTATCTACGTATCCTGAGGGGAAATATGCGGTATTAAGTGGAACTTCTATGGCGACACCGCATGTCGCTGGAGCGCTAGCATTGCTTATAAAGCAGTGTGAGAGGGAATATGGTAGAAAATTATCAGAGCCAGAAATATATGCACAACTTATTAAAAGAACTATACCTTTAGGATATGAACGTACATCTGAAGGGAATGGATTAATAGATTTATTAAAAGAATAGAAAATACTAAAAAAACATCTCATATGAATATGAGATGTTTTTTAGTATGGTTCTGTCGCATGTGTTACGACGTTTAATAAACCCGGGAATCTAGCATGTAAGTCATCTTCACGAATTGAAATGAAACGTTGAGTTCCTTCAAGGCGTGTATACATAACACCGGATTCACGTAAAACTTTGAAATGGTGAGATAAAGTTGATTTCGCAATCGGAATGTTTAACGAACCACAAGATTGTTCATTTTTCTCTAGTAGCATAGTTACAATTTGTAAACGAATTTGATCGCTAAGTGCGTATAAGACAGAAGAGAATTGAATTTCTTCTCGATTTGGATGATAGAGAGTACGCATTTTTTCACCTGCTTGTATAAGTTAATATATTTGCACTATAACATAGAAATATAGGGGGAGAAAAAATGAAGTATACAAAATTGCAAAAGGCAGGACTAAATATTTCAAAGTTGGGGTTAGGAACAAACGCTATTGGGGGACATAATTTATATGCTGATGTGAACGAGGAAGAAGGGAAACGATTAATAGAAGAAGCTATCCAGCAAGGGATTACCTTTTTTGATACAGCAGATTCATACGGTTTCGGTAGATCAGAAGAATTAGTAGGAGAAGTATTAAAAGGAAAACGCCACGAAGTTGTACTTGCTACAAAAGGTGGAATACAGCCGTTATTAAATGGAGGGGTTTATATTAATAATGAACCAAGCTATTTAAGAAATGCTGTAGAAAATAGTTTAAGAAGATTACAAACTGATTATATTGATTTATATTATTTACATTTTACAAATCCAGAAATAAGTTACATAGATTCGATTGGTGAGCTTACTCGTCTAAAAGAAGAAGGGAAAATTCGTTCAATAGGAATATCAAACATAAACCTAGAGCAATTAAAGGAAGCGAATCAACACGGACAGATAGATGTTGTACAATCACCCTATAATATGTTGGATCGTGCTGCTGGGGAAGAACTTTTGCCGTATTGTATAGAATCAGGTATTTCATTTATTCCGTACGGACCTCTTGCCTTTGGGATACTAGGTGGAAAATATACAGAAGATTTTAAACTAAGTGAAGGTGATTGGCGTCAAAGTGTAAATCTATTTGAAGAAAATACATATAAGAGTAACTTTAAGAAAGTTGAAAAGTTAAAAGGCTTAGCTAAAGAAAAGGATCTCGAAGTATCGCATTTAGCTTTAGCGTGGTTATTAAACAAAAAAGGAATTGATACTGTTATTCCTGGTGGGAAACGAGCGGAGCAAATAAAAGAAAGTGTAAGAGCGGTGGAAGTTTCATTGAATGAAAAGGTTATAAAAGAGATTGAATCTATTTTAGAAGATTAATTGAAAGGAGGGATATTTCCCTCTTTTTATATAAAAGGAGAAGATTTAAATGAAAAGAGTACTAGCTGTATTCTTTACAATCATGTTTATGATCGGTACAGATAATTTCTTAATTTCACCACTTTTACCGACTTTACAACAGGTGTATCATATTTCAACTGAGTTGTCAGGGTGGATGGTGAGTTCATATGCTTTAGGATACGCTGGATTTGCGCTTATCACTGGTCCTATATCAGATGGCTTAAACAGAAAAAAAGTGATGGTAATAGGAATGAGTTTTTTTGCGTTAAGTACGTTTTTATGTGGAATTGCACCGAGTTTTCTATGGATGCTAGCATTTAGATTTTTAGCAGGTGTGAGTGCAGCCTTTGTATCTCCACAAGTGTGGGCATCTATTCCGCTCCTAATAGAGAAGAAGCAAATTGTAAAAGCAATTGGAATTGCAACAGCAGGGCTATCAATCGCCCAAATTTTAGGGCTGCCAATTGGAGCATATTTAGCAACGACACATTATACAACACCATTCTTCGTCATTGGTATATTATCAGCACTACTTGTCGTTCTTATTTATGTAGTATTACCAGAAATACAACCGGTTCACATAGGTGGAAATAAAACAAACATTTTAAAACGCTATAAACAATTACTTACAGATTCAAAGGCTTCATTATCTTATTTTGCATATTTTGTTTTTTAAACTGGTAATTTTGCTGCATTTTCATTCTTTGGTGTGTGGCTTTCCAGTCAATTTGGCTTACAAGTTCATGAAGTAGGTACAGCTATGCTCGTATTAGGATTAGGAAATTTAACTGGGAATATTTTTGGTCCTAGAATCGTAAATAAAATTGGTTATAACCTTTCTTTCTATGGCGGCATTATATTTATAGCAGTGCTATATGTATTACTTCCTCATATAAAGAACATTATATTTGTGGAGTTATTATTTTTTGTTTTATTTTTTGTGACAGGAATTTTGTTTGTATTGATGATGAGGCACTTACAAAACATGTCTATTGTAGCAAGAGGAACAGGAGCAGCTCTTGCTAATGCTTCGATGTATATTGGTCAAATGATAGGAGCGGCAATAGCAGGACTGCTATTTGCGGCATCTCACAATTTTATATTTGTAGGTAGTTTTACTGCTTTCCTATATGTAGTCGCTTTATTATTGTTTAGAAAAAGTGAAAAACTTACTGGAAATCGTGAAACAGGAATTGCTTCATAAAGCCTGTTCAAATAAAAAATAGCTGTATTTCTTCGGTTGAGGTGACATCAAATAAAACGAGTACAAGAAGTGCGGTTAGTGTAGCAATGAAAACTTCAGTTGAAAACCAAATATGAAATATATTAAATCAATATTAGAAGAGTAATAATACAAGAAGTAGTTTTTAAGTGCAGAAGCTACAGAAAGTAGAGAAATAGTGTATAGGCATTGTAACAAAGCTATGGAGAATCAAAAAATAAAAATCCCTACAGAGATAGGGATTTATATATCGGCATATAGTTCCTTGGAAAGGATGTACTAAGTATAACATATAGGACTACTTATATTTGTGAAGTAGATGTGAAAGTAATGTGAAAAATGTTGAAAAAAACACTATTTAAATAGAGAATAATGTAGATAAGAGTATGGATTTTGCATAAATATTATGTTATATTTTTACTTATATGTTAAATATTACATATTTTTATATTGTTGGGGATAAAAGGGAGAGATTTAAATGCAATGGTATTTGAACGCTCTAAAGAATTATGGGAATTTTAGTGGTAGAGCTACGCGAAAAGAGTACTGGATTTTTAGTCTATCCAATATCGTAATTTTTTGGCTACTTTTGTTTTTATCATCATTTTCAGAGGTTTTGGTTGCTATTATTGCATTGCTATTTATGTTAGTAATGATTATACCAAGCTTTTCGGTTGGAGCACGTCGGTTACATGATATTGGGAAAACAGGATGGTGGCAACTACTAAATTTTGTACCATTTGGTAGCGTTGTTTTACTTGTATTTTTCATCATTGAAAGTGAAGAAAATGACAATCAATACGGACCAAATCCGCATACAAAGTTAAAAGAAGCGATTTAATAAACTAATTTCGTATATAGCATTACTAGTTCAACAAATTTTGCTTAATATATCTATTCTTAAAATGTTTTACATGAGGTTATATTATTAGGTTGATCTAAGCCAATATGAATTTTGGATCAGTAAAAATGGGAAGAATAAAGGTAGAGTGAAAGTATCATGGTAAGAAAAAATTTCTAAATAAAAAGCACTGTTTTAGCTAATTAACTAAAACAGTGCTTTTCTTTTTGATTGAACAGTTGCTGCATTTTCATCATGTATGCCTGCATCTTTAATAATTCGTTGTTTTGCTTTATTTAATAGATGGTTTACTGCTTCTCCAAAATAGTTAGCTTCGCTTTTCGTGCGGGCTTCTCGTAAACATTTATAGTTTTCTAGCAGTTCCTCTTTTTCAGTGTCTGTTAAGAAATCTTCTATTTTCTTTTTTGTCATACGAAACACCCTTTCTTCTGACAAACGACGCAATAGAAAATATTTATTATTTATTATAGCAATAATTTTTAAAAAAAGTATAGACTAACGTCGTAATAATTTGTCAATTTCTTGAATCTTCTCATCAGCTTTCCCAATTTGTGTATTTTTAGCCTGCTCACCACCAAGCGCTTGGTGCAGTAAGAAAGTCTGACCGGAAATAGCAGTCACAATGGATACTTTAATAATTTCTTTTATTAAGGTGACATCGAATAGAACGAGTCCAAGAAGTGCAGCTAGGCTACCAGTGAAAATATCAGTCAAAAACCCAAAGTGAAAAAAAGTTTTCAAACGGCGTGGAAGCAATAACTTGCCTTGGTTATTGATAAGATGGGAAACGAAACCAGTAATGCCACCAACGAGAATAGCAGTTAGCCATTGATACATTTCCATCGAATCCACTCCTTTTAGTGAATAAGATTCGATTTTTTTATATTGATTCCTTTTAATATTTCATAGAAGCATATTGAGAAAGTTTGTTTGGGTTTATTATGTATTCAATTTAATTATAACAGAAAAATCTGATATATATGAGTCTATTATATGACGCAGTTATTCCTTAATATGAATGTAGAAAGGGGTGCGTGATATGAATATAGATTTCCGAATAAGAAGTGTGGATGGTTATACAAAAAATATAGGGGAATTAGTAAGCATGCTGGAGTACACGAGGGCTGTAACATTACAGGAAATAAACGATCTGTCAGTTGAGCAATTAGATTTAATGATACCGAGTGGAGGGAATTCCATTGGAGCGTTACTAAAGCATATAGCAGCTATAGAAAAAGCTCACCAACTTATTTCATTTCAAGAGCGTGACTTTACTAAAGAAGAATTAGAAATATGGGAAGACGCACTGTATTTAGGGGAAGTGGGGAGAACAATCCGTGGTCATGAAATAAAGTATTATGTACAACTTCTACAAAGTGTCCGAGAAGAATCTTTGAAGTATTTGAGTGAACAAGATGATGAGTGGCTTAAGTCAGAAAGAAAGTGGCCTAACGGTGTAGCATATAACCAGCACTATCTGTGGTTTCATGTGCTAGAAGATGAGATTAATCACCGTGGACAAATTAGAATGATGAAAAATAAATTGTTTGAAAATTACGTTAAATAAGGTAGCTTTTTGTATAGATATTCCATATAATGAGAGTAATTAAAATAAGAACGGGGTGATGTATTATGGCGAAAATAGCTTATATGAATAATAAACCAAATACAAAGGTGGATGGAAAGGGCGAGACTATATAAGGGAGCGCACGATCCTTCCGCTTAGCTTAAACTAGGGAGGATATCAATTTGAATCAAAATATTTTAGAATCGTTCGGCTGGGATTCTTTTTTTGAGGAACAAGCTGTAGAGAACTTTGAAGTAGGGCGTATTTTACTTGAGCATAAGCATATATATCGAATTATTTGCAATGATGGTGAATATATGGCAGAGCTGTCTGGTAAGTTTCGGCATGAAGCAGTAACGAAGGGTGATTATCCAGCGGTTGGTGATTGGGTGTATATAAAAAAAATAGAGAATGAAAAGAAAGCAATTATTCATCGTATTTTTCCTAGAAGAAGCTCTTTTTCTAGACAAGAGGCTGGTAATCGAACGGGAGAACAAGTAATAGCAGCAAATGTAGATTATCTATTTTTAGTGAATGCACTGAACCATGATTTTAACGTAAGAAGAATGGAGCGCTATTTACTATTAGCGTATGAAAGTGGTGCGCTGCCTGTTATTGTTTTAACAAAGAGTAGCTTATGTGAAGACGTGGAACAGAAAATCGTTGAAACGGAAGCTGTAGCAATTGGTGTTCCAATCTTCGTCGTTGATAGTTTAGAGCATACTGGGATTGGATCGTTGCAGCAATTTGTTGCTTCAGGAAAAACAATTGCTTTAGTCGGTTCATCTGGGGTTGGAAAATCCACTTTATTAAATGCACTCATAGGAATTGAAGTAGCAAAAATGGGAGATATTCGTGAGGAAGATAGTAAAGGAAGACATACGACAACGCATCGTGAATTGTTCCGATTACCGAGTGGTGGTTTAGTTATTGATACACCAGGCATGAGGGAACTACAACTTTGGGAAGGAAGCGATGCGATTCAAACAACATTTTCTGATATTGAAGAACTAGCAAAAACGTGCCGTTTTAGGGACTGTAAGCATGAAAATGAGCCAGGGTGTGCAGTGCATAATGCAATTGATAACGGAATTATTACGATAAATCGTTTGCAGAGCTATAAAAAATTACAAAAAGAACTGGCGTATTTTATGAGAAAACAAGATGCTATTCTTGCAAGAGCAGAGCGTGATAAGTGGAAAAAGATTACTAAACAGCATAAAAAAATGTAAAAAGCCAAAGGGGGATTCCCTTTGGCTTTTTACATTTGTAAATTTTATAATAATATTATTCATATATATGGACAAAGGGAAATTATTTGTTTAAACTTTACAAAGTATTCATCATAATAGGTTATGAAAATAATAATTAGGGAATGGGAAATATTTATAGTTCACTAAATTTAACTTTTGAAATTGAAAAGCAGGAGGTTTGTAATGGGTAGACTATTAAATTGGTTTCGTGATATGAAAGTAGCAAAAAAACTACTAATTTCATTTTTCGTCATTTTAATTGCGGCTGTTTCTATTATCGGAGGCATGTCTTATCAAACAGCTAAAAAGAATTTTGAATCACAAATTACGAGTAGTGCTAACGACAATATAAAAATACTGGATAATTTAATCAATCAAATGATTGATGCGAAATTTAATGACGTGAATAGTTTTGCACGGGTGATTCAAGGGAATATGTATCAAAGCGATAGTCATGATGAATTAAGGAAAATGTTATCTCAATATATAAATTTAAATAAAGATGTTGAACAAGTATATGTTGCCGGAAATGATAAAAAATTTGTGCAAGAACCAAATATACAAATGGCAGCAGACTATGATCCCACAGAGCGTTCTTGGTATAAAGATGCAGTTGCAAAACAAGGTGGTATTGTCATTACTGAGCCGTATAAGGCGAAAGGAAATGGACATATTGTCGTAACAATTGCAAAACAAACAGAAGATAAAAACGGTGTTGTTGCAGTAGATTTAAGTTTAGATAATTTATTAAAAACAACAAAGTTAATCAATATTGGTAAAAAAGGATATGCTTTCATTTTAGATGGGAAACAAAAAATAATTGCTCATCCACAAGAAAAATCAGGAGATAAGGCAGCTGATTCTTGGGCAAAGAAAATTTACGAAGATAATCATGGTGCTTTTTCTTACTCTTATGGCGGTAGCGAAAAGCAAATGGTATTTGCTACAAATGTAAAAACTGGTTGGAAAATTGGCGGGACGATGTACTCAAATGAAGTAATTGAAGCTGCTCAACCTGTATTTTATAATATGTTAATTGTTATGCTTATCTCATTAGTAGTAGGTGGAACACTTATTTATTTTGTAACACTGTCAATTACGAAGCCTTTAAAGAGATTAGTTGTTACCTCTAAAGAAATCAGTGAAGGGGATTTAACACAAACAATTGAAATTCATTCTAATGATGAAATTGGTCAACTTGCAAAAGGATTTAATGAGATGACAGATGCATTGCGAACGTTAATCGGAAGAATTAATACTTCGGCTGGACATGTTGCAGCAGCATCAGAAGAGCTAACGGCAAGTGTAAGACAGGCCAGCGAAGCGACTGAGCAAATTACAACGGCAATGGATGAAATATCGAGCGGGGCAACAACGCAAACGACAAGTGTAGAAAATGGTGCAATGTTACTATTTGATGTAACGGAAGGAATTCAGCATGTAGCAAATAGTTCATCATCAATTAATACGGCTTCTGCTCATACTCGTGAAAAAGCAGAAGATGGTGGAAAACTGGTCGGAAAAACAGTAAATCAAATGCAGTCTATTGCAGAATCTGTTTCGCAATCAGATGAAGTTATACAGTTATTAAATAATAAATCAAAACAAATTGGTGACATACTAGAAGTAATTCAAAATATCGCAGATCAAACAAATCTTCTAGCTTTGAATGCAGCAATTGAAGCTGCAAGAGCAGGAGAGCACGGAAGAGGATTTGCAATCGTTGCAGATGAAGTACGTAAATTGGCGGAGAAGTCTAGCGTATCTTCTAGTGAAATTAGTAAATTAATATGTGAAATACAAGATGACATGAGTAAGACGGTAAAGTCTATGGGGCATGTAAATGAAGAAGTTCAATCTGGACTTGTTATTGCGAATGAAACGAAGCAAAACTTTACTGAGATTTTACAATCTACAAATGAAATTGCGGATCAAATTAAAACGATGGTTGAAACGGCTAACGGGATGTCAAAAGGTGCAAATGAAGTGTCTATTTCGGTAGGTCAAATTGCAATGACAGCACAGAATAATGCGACGAGTACTCAAAACGTTGCAGCATCGGCAGAAGAACAACTAGCGTCCATCGAAGAGATTAGTTCTGCAGCTGGTACATTATCTCAAATGGCGGAAGAGTTACAAGGGTTAATTGAAAGATTTAAAGTTTAACAGAGGACAGGCTATCTCCAAAATAGCAGTATGCGATTTTGGAGTAGTCTGTTTTTACTATGTAACATGAAATGTGATAGAGAGTATGTTTATGATGTTTAAAGGTATATCATGTATAATATTTGTCGAAAAATAGAGGTATTTGTTAACTTTATGTATAATTATAATCATATAGAATGCAAATAAAGGAGATTATTAATATGGGAGTGTACTGGGGGACCAAAAGACATTCTTGGCTTAGTTATGTCTCATTTTGGTTAAGTATTTCATTTTTTATTGTTTTTCTAATTGAAGTGTTTATTTTAAAAACACTTTCGAATAGTTCGGTGCAAATTGTTAAATATTTTTATTTGATATTTGTACCAGTAAACATCTTTCTTAGTTTAAAGTTACTCTTTAAGAAGAATGAAAAGAAAGCATTACCTATTTTTAGTTTCATTGTATCATTATTATTTACAATTTTAATACTAGTATTAGCATTAGTAGCTACTGGAAAGTTCTTTTAAGGAGAGTGATGTAAGTCACTCTTCTTTTTTGTTGTGAGCAAATAATGAATGGGTACAGGTTTAAAATATAAGGGGGGGGAAGTAATAAAGTAAGCCATATAATAATAAAGACTAAATAAAGTGTTTTATATAGACTTATGAAGCAAATGAATACGGTAAGAATAGCGATATATGGTACAATACATATGGATAGTGATAGAGATAAAGGGTATATAAAATACTCATCGTTTTTTAGTAAGAGAGGGGTTATCTTATGCTATACGAGGATTTGATGACATTATTTCAAACAGCTCCGAAAGAAGAAGGTAGAGGCGGCTGGAAATATATAATCCAGGAACGAAATGATAAATATGAAATTGTTGATGAAATGTTAAAAAATGAAATGAGTGTTGAATTGTATTTTAATGAATATGATGAGGTGAAAATCACTTTATATAAAGATGGAATGCCTATTTCTACTATGCAAAGAATTGCGATTTCAAAAGTTGAATTAGACGAAGAGGAAGAAGGAATTCAATTCGTTTTAGAACGTATGCCTAGTCGGATGATTCGCTTGCAATTAAAGCCATATTTAGCACTCGAAATGGGACCGTACTGGGAAGTTTGTGATGATTGTGAATAAACATAAAAGGAGCATCCAATGACATGGATGCTCCTTTTATGTTTTTTGAAGTCGTTTAAAAGCAATAATCGGGAGTAAAATAATACTGACCCATCCGATTATAGGATATAAAATGTGGAGCAATTCACTGTAACCAACGTAACTAAAGCAATAACTAATTAGTAAAATGAAGAAAATAATATTGTTGTTTTGCCATCCGGTAATCGATTGCATCTGTTTTGTCATTCCGAATACATTGCCAACTAAAGTTGTGAACACTTCACCGAAAATAACAAGAACAAAGAAGAAGTGGAAAGTTGCATTAAATCTTCTTATGACTTCAGCCATTGGGATGTTATATTGATAAAATTGATCGACTGATAAGATCGCTAAATGGCTGCATAGTAAAATTAAAGAAAGTCCTGCCCCACCTAAAATACCACCCCATAAAATGGCTTTTCGATCTTTCACTTCACTGGCTAACGGGACGAGAACGCTTTGGGCGAGAGAAAGATTTAAGGCGACATATGTAATAGGGCTAGTTATCCACTTCATATTCCAGCTTTCTGCAGGAATAGTGTTACTAATGGGAGTTGTACCGTGAAAAAATGTTGTAATAGCAAGTCCTATAATAAAAATCATCATAATAGGTACGACAAGAGTATTTACCTCAAAGACACCTTGTAATCCACGACTACCTATAATGAGGCATGCAATTACTGTAATGAGAATGCCGAGTTGTCTTGGTAAACGAAGTTGCTCTTCAAATACTGCTCCAGCTCCTGATAACATAACGCTCGTTACACCAAATAATACGAGTAATAATAGTGTATTTACAACATTACCAAATACATCTCCAAATAAATATTTGTTAAATTCTTGCGCTGAAAATGCACCGATTTGTGATGAAAGCAACATCATCTTCGTGCCAAGCCAAATAAAAAAAAATCCACTGACACATATACCAATTGTTCCGTAAAATCCGTTCACTGTAAAAAATTCAACAATTTCTCGTCCAGTAGCAAATCCAGCTCCAACGACTGTTCCAATATAAGTAGCAGCGACTTTCTTTGCTACTTGCCATTGTTGATTGTCCATGTTATCCCTCTTTCTACTACGATGAGCTTGATTTACTATTATGCATATGTATGAGCTTGGACAATTAGACGTATGAAGTGTTTGAAAACATACATGAATTAATAGATATTAGGGAAGTATTAAAGGTGTTAAAACTTTGTTACATATGAGCCAATCGTTCGAAAGGATAGGGAATGTATGGTAAAATGTAACTAGGTTATTAAAAGAAAAACAGTATGAAATAATAAGAGGAGTGGATTGTATGAGTACGAAAACAAATGTTGTTGAAGTATTAAACAAGCAGGTAGCAAACTGGAATGTGTTATATGTGAAACTACATAATTATCACTGGTATGTGACAGGACCGCACTTCTTTACATTACATGAGAAATTTGAAGAGTTTTACAATGAAGCTGGAACGTATATTGATGAATTAGCAGAACGTATTTTAGCATTGGAAGGTAAACCGCTAGCGACAATGAAAGAATATCTTGCTACTTCTAGTGTCAGCGAAGGGACAAGCAAGGAATCCGCAGAGGAAATGGTGCAAACATTAGTGAATGATTACTCTGCACTTATTCAAGAATTGAAAGAAGGTATGGAGATTGCTAGTGAAGCTGGAGATGAAACATCAGCGGATATGTTGTTAGCAATTCATACAACATTAGAGCAACATGTATGGATGCTAAGTGCGTTCTTAAAATAAATATAAGAATATAAAGAAAAAAGTCATTGAAAAATTCTTTCAATGACTTTTTTGTGATTTTTCAGTTTTCTTTTATGCTATAATATAGTAAAAAGGAGGCGATGCAATGTTTCGCTTTTTCAAAACTGGAAAAGAAGAGCGTGAAATTACGAAAGATGAATTAGAACAAGCGATGGCTAAGTTTCTAGAAACGAATGCTAATATCGTTTATACAGTATTAGTAAATGATGATTATACAGTAAATTATGATTTGTTAAAGCCGTATTTACCTGCATTTCCAACAAACCTTTTTCTTATTACGAAGGAAACGCTTGAGGTATTTGAACATACAGAAGAAAACTTAAACCTAGTGAAAGAAATTGATATCGTACAAAAAGCAGTAGATCAATATGTAACAGAAAAAGAAATGTTTCCAATTGTTGAAGGTAGTGAAGATCGCCTTATATGCGGGGTGAAATTAGGGCCGTATTTAAATCGTATATTAAAAAGAAACTTATATATTTCAGAAAAGCATTATTTAGTTTCAAGTAAACCAGATAGAAAAAAACAAAAGAGTGGGTAGATGTATGGAAAACAACAATAAATATATTGTTGTCTTTTTTTGTTTGTAAAAATATTGATTTTTCAGTTTATTCAACTTTATAATAAAATTATTGGACAAAGTGGAGTAATGATTAAGTGTCATTCTAAGAATAAAGTATTGTTAGCGTGGGTTATATACATTGATTATAGAATGGTATAAAGGTTTGAGAAATAAATATTATAAAAGGTTACGGGGGAATTGGGGTATGAAAAATAGTATGACTTATATTCAATTATTAAATGAAACGTTACATTGTTATGCAAAGAAAGGAAGTTTGGAAGCGTATACTTATATAATGGAGCATGCTAAAGGTATAGTGGGGAATGAGGCGCAAATATATAATTTTAAATATGCATTAGCGAGTGCAGCAGGACTTGAAGAAGAAGCGTTGCATTTAATGAAGGAAGCTATTATAGAAAAGGGTTTTTGGTATGGAAATAAGTATTTAATTTCGGACGACGATTTAAAATCATTACATAAATTTGAAGACTTTCACAAAATGGTTCAATTATGTAAAGAGAGAGAAGAGTTAGCAAAGAAAACAGAACGAGCAGACGTGAAATATATAGACGGCAAGAAAAAAGAAAAACTATTTCTTGCAATGCACGGTGATCAAGAAAATATAGGAATAGTAGAACCATATTGGAAATCTATTTTGACACAAGATTATACGTTAGCTTTACCACAGTCTTCGCAAATTCAGTTTTCAGATGGGTTTGTTTGGGATGATATACATAGAGCAAAAGAAGAATTAAAAGAGCATTACGTTAAGTTTATAGAAAATCATACAGTAGAAAGAGTAATAATTGGTGGTTTTTCTGCTGGTGCAGGAGTAGCTTTGTATACGATTTTACACAAAGATATAGATGTAGATGGTTTTATTTTTATGGCGCCGTGGCTTCCAGAGATTGAAGAATGGAATGAGTGGTTGGAAGCGCTACAAGATAAAAATATAAAGGGATATATAGTGTGTGGGGAGCAAGATGAAGATTGTTTCGAATGTACGCAGCAATTTGTACGATTATTAAGAGATAAGAATATAGAACATAAGTATAAAGTTGTGCCTAATCTAAACCATGATTATCCTGAGAATTTTGATGAGTTATTAAAAGAGGCTATTGAATATATAGATGACAAAAGTAATAAGTAGTAAGGAAGGGAGATGCATCATAATTGATGTATCTCCCTTTTATTATTATAAATTAAAAACATTTGCTAGTAAGCGATAAGAATTCAATTTATCTTCAAATCGATGAGTAATTGTGACAATCATAAATTCATCAGTATTGTACGCTTTGCTTAAGTTTACGATTTTTTCTTTCACAGAAGATGGATCACCGACAATCATACGTTGACGATTTTCTTTTATACGGAATAAATCATAAGCGCTGTATGAATAATTTTGTGCAGTTTCGATAGAAGGAGTACCAGTTGTTCGCTTTCCTTGCTCTAGTAATAAGATTGATAAATCTAAACTAGAAGCAATCCTTTCCGCTTCCTCATTTGTTTCTCCGCAAATAACAAAAATAGCGACGATTGATTTTGGTTTATCTCCTAAATAGGAAGGTTGGAATTGTTCTTGATAAGCCTCCATTACCTCAGGTCCACCGTATCCGTTTATGAACTGTGCGAATGCAAAAGAAGCACCTTGTTGTGCGGCAATCTTTGCGCTCTCTCCACTAGAACCAAGCATCCACATCTCGGGAGATGTTGGAATCACAGGAGTAGCCTTTAAATTTGCATAATGATGGTTTTCTGGTACTTGATCATGTAAGTACATTGCAACATCTGCAATTTGTTCTGGATATTGATCAAGTGAGACCATTTTTCCTTCTTGAAGTGCGCGAGTCGCAATTGGCATACCGCCAGGTGCTCTGCCGACACCAAGGTCAATACGATTTGGATAAAGCGCTTCTAAAACGCGGAAGTTCTCAGCAACTTTATAGGGGCTATAATGCGGTAACATAACACCACCTGAACCAACTCTCATACGGTCCGTTTTTGCTGCAATATGAGATATAAGTATTTCTGGACTTGAACCAGCAAGGCTTATCGAATTATGATGCTCTGATACCCAAAAACGTGTAAATCCAAGTTTTTCAACTTCTTGTGCAAGCGTAACTGTAAGAGAAAAAGCTTGGGCTGCTGTACTACCATCTGAAATAGGGGATTGGTCTAATACACTTAACTTGATCATAGAATATACCTCTCAATCTTAATGTACATCCTATTATATATTTACTTATGAAAAATGCGTAATGAAATGCTCAAAATAAAAAGTGGATAAATTACATATCCACTTTTAACGTGAAAATCCTCGTTCATAATGATTCATTTCGACTACATTTATAATATATTCGTAGTTATCAATCTCAAGTTTTAATTGTTCACGTTCTTTTTTAGATAGATGCATATTACTAAGTTTGTTGCATAGCTGTTGTTTCTTTTCTTTTAAATACTTTTTTGTAGCATTGTAGTCGTAAGCTGGTTTCATTTTTAACCACTCCTTATTTGCTGTTGCTATATTATACGAAGCGTGAAGAGATGTGAGAGCTATCTCTTATGTATTTTTAGTGAATATTCAACTTGCTCAGTTGTTATGTTTATGGGAATTTATGAATAAAATGCACTAAACCACTAATGCCCATTTGATGAAGTAAGGGGTGGAATTGTGCAGAAAGATATAATGTTTAACACTGAGATGGATGAAACGTTACAAGTTATAAATAAGGGATTGAAGAAGACGACAAGTCCGAAACAAATTATTGTAGTAGGGGCTGGTATGGCTGGTTTAGTTTCGGCCTCTTTATTAAAGGCAGCAGGACATGAGGTGAAAATTTTTGAAGCAAACAACCGGGTAGGTGGCCGCATAGAGACAGTTAGAATGGAAGATACCGGATTATATTTGGATGTTGGGGCAATGAGAATTCCGTATTCGCACACATTAACGATGGCATATATAAGAAAATTTGGGCTACAGGTGAGCCCATTTATTAATAGGAATGATACGGATATTATTTATGTAAATGGCCGGAAAACGACGTTACAACAATACGAAAAAGATCCAAGTATTTTAAGATATCCAGTGGAAATGAATGAAGTTGGGAAAACGTCTGAGGAACTATTACTGTTAGCGGTACAGCCCATTATAAATTTTATAAAAAAGAACCCAGAAAAAAATTGGGATGTTGTAGTAAAGGATTTTGGAAGATACTCTACGGGACAATTTTTAAAGTATCATCCTTATCAATATAATACGTACTTTTCTCCAGTAACGATTGAAATGATCGGTGTTCTTTTAGACTTAGAAGGTTTTTTGGAAAGGTCGTTTGTTGAAACGTTGCGCTTTTTATATATTATGCAAGAGGAGAGTGGATTTTGTGAAATAGTAGGGGGGAATGATAGATTACCAAAGTCCTTTTTACCACAATTAGAAGAAAATATTATTTATAACCAAAAATTAATGAAACTGCATCAACACGATAATGGGGTGACGGCTTTCTATCGGAACGAAGAAACGTTTGAATATAGTAGTATAACTGGTGATTTAGTTATTGTTACGATTCCGTTTTCGACAATGCGTTTTGTGGAAGTAGATCCATTTGATTCTATATCTCATGAAAAATGGAAAGCAATTCGTGAATTGCATTATATGCCTGCGACGAAAATAGGGATTCAATTTAAAAGCCGATTTTGGGAAGAGCAAGGACAATTAGGAGGCAGAATTATAACAGATTTGCCAATACGTTACGCTTATTATCCAAGCTATGGAATTGGAGAGAAGGGACCAGCTATGATGCTAGGAAGCTATACATGGTCATATGATGCGTTGTTATGGGATGGATTATCAAAGGGGGATCGTATTTATTACACATTACACAACTTAGCAACGATACTAGGTGGTCAAGTATATGATGAATTCTTGTCTGGAATATCAAAAAGTTGGACATTGGATCCATATGCACTTGGAGGGTTTGCGCTATTTCAGGCAGGTCAAGAATCTGAGCTACAACCAGTGATTGTCAAACCAGAGGGAAGAATATTCTTCGCTGGAGACCATACGACGTTATATCACGGTTGGATTCAAGGGGCAATTGAATCTGGGGTTCGTGTAGCGGTAGAGGTGAACAAGTAAAATGTGTAAAATTCAGAAATTTCTTTACTATATAGTTTGAGATGGATATTATTATATATAAAAGAATTATAGGGAGTGTTTACAGTGAATCCATTATTATTCGATTTTCCTTCTGAATTTTATACTGAAAGGCTATGTATTCGAATGCCGAAACCAGGTGACGGTAAAGTTGTATACGATGCAATTCAAGCTTCTATGCAAGAATTAAAACCATGGATGGTTTTTGCTCAAAAAGAGCAAACAGAGGAAGAAGTAGAAGAAAGCATTAGAAAATCACATATCCAATTTTTGCAGCGTGAGGATTTGAGATTGCTAGTATTTTTGAAAGAAACAGGTGAATTTATTGCATCAGCTGGATTACACCGTATTAATTGGGATATACCTCAATTTGAAATAGGGTATTGGATTGATTCAAGATTCAGTGGAAAGGGCTATATGGTAGAGGCAGCAAAGGGTATAACAGATTATGCTTTTTCTGAGCTGAAAGCAAACCGCGTAGAAATTCGTTGTGATTCTTTAAATAAGAAGAGTAGAGCAATACCTGAGAAATTAGGCTTTAAGTTAGAGGGTACGTTAGAAAGTGCGAGTGTAGCAGTAGATGGTAATGGATTAAGAGATATGTGTGTATTTGCGATGACTAGAAATACATATGAAAAAGAAGAGCTGTAAGAAGCAGCTCTTCTTTTTGTGTATTATGGTACAGGATGTCCATTAGAACTTTCGAAAATTGTAAACCATTGTTGACGGTCTAAGTGAACTTTTGTGGCAAGAGCGGCCGTTTTAACACGATCTAATTTACCAGAGCCGATGATTGGCATCATTTTAGCTGGATGTGCAAGTAACCATGCATACATAACAGTATCAATGCTACTAACACCTAGCTCAGTAGCAACCTTTTGTAAAGTTTCACGTACACGTACGGCACGTTCTGATTGACCAGTAAAGATTTCTCCGCCAGCAAGTGGTGACCAAATCATTGGATTGATTCGTTTTTCTTGGCATAAATCAATTGTTCCTTTTTCAAAATGTTCAAGCTGCATTGGGGATACTTCAATTTGATTCGTAATAAGCGGGAAATCTAAGTACGAACTTAACATATTAAATTGGGAAGGTAAGAAGTTAGATACACCGAAGTGACGAACTTTTCCTTCTTGCTTTAAGCGTGAGAACGCTTCTGCCACTTCATTTGGATCCATAAATGGATCAGGACGATGGATAAGTAATACGTCAATATAATCTGTATGTAAATTTTTAAGTGATGCTTCTGCACTTTGAATAATATGTTCTGCACTAGTGTTGTAGTGAGCAACATATCGCTCTGGAAATTTTGGTGATGGGGGAGCGATTCCACATTTTGTGATGATCTGCATGTTTTCACGTAAGGAAGGCTTTAGATGTAATGCCTCTCCGAACAGTCCTTCACATGTATAACCGCCATAAATATCAGCGTGATCGAAAGTAGTAATCCCCATATCCATGCATTCTTCAATAAAAGAAAGTAATTCTTGTTTCGTCATATTCCATTCTGCTAAACGCCAAAAACCTTGAATAATACGAGAAAATTCTAGCTTTTCAGCCATTTGAACTCGTTCCATTATAAGTGCCCCCTTGATGAATAATAATATTTCTGAAAAGGCTTTCTTTCTACGTATTATTATATAGTCAGATGGGTGTACATACAATAAATATGTTTTGCCACAAAAACGATTATTTCTATATGCTATAATGTAAAAACATATAGCTATAAGGAGAGGTACGAAATGATTCCAGTAACAATATTAACTGGTTTTCTTGGTTCAGGGAAAACGACACTATTAAATCGCATTTTGTCAGAGAATCACGGTCAGAAATTAGCGGTGATTGTAAATGAAATAGGGCAAATTGGTATCGATAATCAGTTGATTATGAATGTTGAAGAAGAAATTATGGAAATGACAAACGGTTGTTTATGCTGTACTGTACGGGAAGATTTACTCGTTGCATTAAAACAATTACTAGATGTAAAAGCAGAAGGGAAAATGGACTTTGATGGATTAGTAATTGAAACGACTGGTCTTGCAAATCCGGGTCCGATTATTCAAACATTCTTTTTAGATCCAGTCATTCAATCTGCATACCAAATTAACGGTGTTGTAACAGTAGTAGATAGTTATCATATACATAAACATTTTGAAAAAGGGCTAGAAGCAAAGGAACAAATTGCATTTGCTGATGTCGTTTTAGTAAATAAATTAGATTTAGTGAATGAAAGTGAAAAGGAAAATCTCTTGCAGGAACTGCAAGGTATTAACCCAACTGCAAATTTAATCGAGGCCACTAACTGTGATGTAGATATTCCATCATTACTACAAATTCAAACGTTTAAAACGAAAGATACGTTACAAATTTATCCTCATACAGAACATAACCATCTAGAAGGTGTAAAATCGTTTGTATTACGTGAAGAGCGCCCGTTAGATTTACAAAAACTAAATGAGTGGATGTCAGCTGTCGTTCAAGAGCTAGGGGAGTATTTATATCGTTATAAAGGGATTTTATCCATCGATGGAGTAGATAAACGTATCGTTTTCCAAGGTGTGCATACATTGTTTGCTGCATCATACGATAGAGAGTGGCAAGAGGGCGAAGAACGAGTAAGTGAAGTCGTGTTTATCGGAAAAGATATTAATAAAGAATGGTTTCAAGAACATTTCGAGGAGTGTGTGAAATAAGTCTGCGTATATTGCAGGCTTATTTTTTGGACGTAACTAAGTGTTTTGTAGAAAAATACTAGATTGCCAAAAACGAAGGGTTAAAAAAAGCCTGTTTTCACAGGCTTGTATGTTCATCTAAAAGTAACTCCATTACAACACCTACAACTGGGCCTTCATCATCAATATCCCCGTTTAAACGGAAACCAAATGATTCGTATAGTCCCATTGCAAGTTTGTTGTCTGGGTGTAAACTTAAATAAATTATTTTACATTCAAATTTATCTTGTAAGAATTGAAGGAGTATGCGAAGGAAACGTTTTGCGTATCCTTTTCCTTGATATTGTTGGTCAATCATAAAGCGGTCTAACCACACACTTTTACGCTTTTCCCAATACCATCCGTACATTGCATATCCTACAAGTGTTTCTCCATCATATAAACCTATTGACGTTCCGTTTCCTTCATATAATGATTCTGCTAAAGAAAACGCATTACTTTCAATAAATTGCTGCTGGTCTTTTGCGACGTTTAAAGCAGCTACTGAACGCCAATTTTTTGCTGTTACTTCACAAATGTGAAGAGTCATAATTCCAACTCACCTTCTAAATTAATATAGCTCAAAAGCTAATATGGATAATTTTACTTGTTATTTTGGTCAAGTCAAGCAGAAATACATAAAAAAGAAGAGGTTGCCCAAAAGTAGCTGAATAGCTAATTTTGGGCAACCTTTTTAATATTTATGCTTCATTATGCTAATAAGAGCATCTCCATTGGTGAGCTCAATATTTTTATTCACTGCAAATTGCGCTCGTTGAAGGGGCACTTGGTTTTGTATTGTCTGCTGTATGTAATATCCTACAGGAGAAATCTTGCCAAGGGGTGTAAAAAAGATGGAGAATGCAAGTTCAATTTTCGTTTACCGACTCTTACTGCATCAGAAGTAGTGGTAGATCAATCTAGATTAGAGAAACTGCAATTTATTCCAGGAAGATATATATGAAGGAAAACGCCACCATACTGCAAGTTCTGTATATTGACGACAAGGTCGAGTGGAAACATCTAAAAGAATATGAGATGGATAAACATGAACATACAGAATCACATGAACATCAACCATTGTGTGGTGATACTGGCTACGATTAGAAAGCTACAGTTTGCAACAAGAAGACATGTAATTAGTATTCATGATATGGGGAGTATCCGAAATGCAAAACTTATTATGAGAGATTTAAAGTCATATGTGAGCAAAACAATGCCAGGTGGTCCGGTATTGCCAATAAGGCTCAGTGTTACCGGTTGCCCCTGTAGCACCCGTTGAATCAGTGGGACCTGTAGGGAATTGAAAAGGTTGCATAGGTGGAAGTGTCGGTTCGACTGAACCTGGATTTAATGCAGCGGAGGATAAAAACTCGTCCAATAAAATTCACCTCTGAAAAATTCGTATTACTAATAGTAAATGCGTGAGTAGAGCCAAATGAAATGGACAAGCGATTGTATATATGAAATTTAATAAAATAGTTATTTAATAAAAAAGCAGTTAGCTTTCGCTAGACTGCTTTGCTCCCTAATGTAGTTCTTGTTATGTAATTTAGATGAAGATACTACCTACTAGGATTAAGGCTCCTAGCAAAATTAGAGAATCAACTAAAATCAAGAACTGGTTTTTCTGTGGCTTTTTCAATTCTTTTATTAAGCTGAAAACTGCACTTAATCCGAAACAAATGTATAACAAAATCATTATCGTTCCTGACATGATTAACACTCCTAATATATCGATATCTTAATTATATAACGAAAAATATATACATGTAAGTTTTTAATGAAATCCTTATTTAAATAGGGAAATACAGCTGAAATGATAAGTATATCTACTGAATATTTCAGCTGGTATTCAAAGTTTTAGAAACCAATTTTTTTAAACATCTTAGTATATGTAATTACAAGTGCAGCTTGTACAATTACGAATAGTGAACCCATAAACATTTTGTGGTTATGATCTAATGCACCGAATATTGCCATAGATATTCCAATTAAGATAAAAAGTACACTTAGGAAAGGCGTAATTTTCATTAACACATTAAGTCTTTTATTTATATACAGACTTCCTGTTCTCAATAGATTTAAGTATTAAACGAACTTATAAATGTATTTTACTATATTTTTGTTTTTGGATATACAGGGACGTATATAAGTACAGGAGAAATTTGAACGAAAACGCTATTTGGGTAGGAAAGGATAATGAAAACTGGTTACAACTTTAAATGTAACAAGTGTGGCCATAATAATACTGAAGAAGATATTGATTATACGAATATGCTTTGTGGAGAACCTTGTGGTTGTGAGTGCAATGAATACGAATTAATTTGTAGTTCTTGTGGTGATGAAATTTGCAGCGGTAATGGATGGGGAGAATTCGACAGAAAAGAAGCTGCTGAGGATGCTCAAGAAAAACTACTTTATATGAGCAAAAGAGCAGCTAGCAAAAGCTAACTGCTGATCTCCTCCAAGATGTAATTTACTATGTAAATTACATCAACTTATTCGTTAGTAAGTATGTAAATCCTATGAGAATTAACAAATTGAACGAAATCAAAAAAAGAGTTATAGAATTTATAGAAAAACCATAAAAAGATTTAAATTACTGGCAGAATTGTGCCGGTTGTTTTGAAATCATCGTGATATATTTGTATTGTGAGAAATGGCGGAAAAGAGAAAAAAGTATCTATTCAGTAGGTGCTTTTTCTTTTGCACAAAACAAACGAACACAACGAACGAAAAAACAAGACGTTATGTTTTTTTTATATTTTTCATTTTGTTTTGCTAACTTGATTTTGATGTGACGTAACCTTAAGTATTTAAAAAATTAAAAAAGTCCCTCAATAATGTTAAAGGGACCTTGCTCACGCAAATGATCTGTAAATCAATTCATCTTTGATATACAGATCATTTGTATGATAATATTTATAAAGAATTGCTAAATAATGAAATTACATAAATGCTTTTAGAAGTTCTTGAATTAATGGGATTGCTCCACCAATAAATTTTAAAACTGCCATTGCGATTTCCATATTATTCTCTCCTCTGTTTTTGTATTAAGATGTGTGAATCTTTATAACCTTATTATAGTAAGCGTTTACATTTATAACAATACATTTTCGTATGTAATATTGCATATTTATACGTTTAGACAAAAATTAGGCTCTATTAGTCATTCTTTAATGGTATCATAGCGAGGTGTGAGTCTTTAAGGGTTTTCCCTAATAGGAGGAAATATGGAAAGAGTACAAGTGATTTACAGTAATCTGAAAATTAAAAGTTGGGCTAAACAGGTATTAGCTGTAGGAGGAATATTAGGGTTCTGCTACTTGGTGTTATATGTTTTTAGTTTCTTAGTTGTTATGTAAATATTATATAACTAAACTAGTAGAGTCTTGCCAAGATAGGTAAGGCTCTTTTGTTTTTATCTGTGATGAGCAAACTACATACAAAACCTTTCAAGTTTGTCAGATACTATGTATGGTGCCTTATTTTTCTATGTTTTAGAACACTACCTCTTATTATTGAAAGTAAATAAACTTCTATTAAAAATTTTTCATTTATATTGAAAACACAATTGTATTGATAAAAAAATGTATTTTTATCAATACATCTTAAAAAGACAAGCATAAGTTATATTAAGTTTTGGTGAAATTTTTTTATCTTTGAAAAGGATTTAAATCTTACAAATAGATTTGATCCCTTTCTGTATACCATAATTCCTATATTATCATATGAATATAATATACTGAAATTAATTTAAAAGCAAGAATATTAGTAGGTGTCCACCATATGCCCATCAACTTAAGATTTTAAAGTAGCCCCTAAACGAAGAATTTTTTTAAAATTGATTGTTAGTAAACAAGATAGATTGGCAAATCACTAACTAAAGAAATCTCTTCAGGTAAGCTAATCAGTAATATATCAAAAGATTCTTTACAAAATTTAGAGATATATTTTGTAGGTGTTTATCCTTCTATTAGTAGATTGGAAATGCTGATATAATTCTACCAGTTGATTTATCAAGACAAATTTGGATTTGCCGTCTGTTCATTGATTTTCCGATATATGTATTTCTAGCTCCTTTTAAAAATTGAGCGTTTTGATAAGCTTCATTTTATAAGCGATACATGAAGAAAGCGATGAAGTTGCAATGTATTGGTATTTGCATTTCAAATGAAAGTACACCAAAATGCGGATATATAAATTCTTTGCTGTTATATTCGGGACACGCAAATAACTAAAAGAAAAAGGAGGTTTTTTTTCTGACAGTAGGGGGTATTTTTGATCTTGCTACCGATAATCAAACGATATGTTAATTAGATTTAGATAAAATAAATACGTAGGTATTTACGGTTGACTTCCTATTTTTTTAGAATTATTTTAGTGAATCAAAATTAAAACTTTGTATACATCTTTTGTACTAGTAGACCTAAGTCTAAAAGTATGTACAATTACAACATTTGGCTAGTGGGTAAATTTTACGAACTGATATATACTAGTATTGTGTCTTGCCTTTTTAGGTGCAGTACACAGCCGGTGATTGGCTAGTGGATGTTCTTCCATTTTGCCAGTGCCGGTTTTTTGTTGGATAATAGAGAAAATGAAGTTTTTATAAAGAAAGAAGGGGTTGTTTTGAAAGATGTAAATTCTATCTTTATGAGAGAAAAGATTGCTAGTACTTATCTTTATTTTATTTCTTTTCTTGGTTTGGTCACTATAACTATATCTTTACTTGAAATTAAAATCCCTTCTCATCCAACAATACTAATATTGTTGTTACTATTTATGGGGATTGCAGAGTATTTTCCTGTAAGATTTTGGAGAGGAACTAGTTCGCTTACCTTTCCAATCATTTACGCTATGAATTGGCAGTTTGGAATCCATATAACTATTATTGCTATTGTACTCGTAACGCTAATTATTCACCTGCATCGTCGTTCACCGATACAAAGAATGTTATTTAATAGTACTCAGCATGCACTTAGTTTGATTTTGGCCGAATGGTTTTCAAACAAATGTATGTCCTTATTAATTAATAAGATTGATATGTCAGTTCTATATGAAAATTTAATATCTTTGTTATTATTTTGCGTGTTTTTTTGTTTTTTCAACAATCGTTTTTACGATTTGTTAATGCTACTCCTTCCGCAGCCATATTCAATCCATCAGTGGTATAAAAAAACTGTAACGGTATTTCTTTGCGAAACTTTTGGTTTCTCTTATGCGGCACTGATGCACGTATTAATTAGTACATATAGTGTGGAAGTAAACGAGATTACAGTACTGTTTTTCTTTTTTCCACTTGTAGCAACTTCCGTTATTAGTTCTTTTTCTGTACGGATAAGGATGGAGAAGGAACGATTATATGAGTTATTTCTTATTACGACCGAAATTAGTCGAGGATTAACCGGAGGAAACTTGAAACATATTAAACAAGCACTTAAAGGGTTTTTTAGCATACAAGCATATGTAATATGGACAAAAGATGATGGGAACTGGAATATTCTATTGAAAAATGGGAAAGTCCGCTCTGATATATCTGATGATTTAGAAAAATCCGGGGGGTTTGAGGAACTTTCTAAAAATCTTGTATTTAATGATTGGAAAATTGGTACGGCTCCTGGAGATGAAATATTTGATAGTGTTATACGCTCACTTGTATATTTTCCTCTTATAGTAAATGATGAATTAGTCGGAATGTTTGTTGCAGGGAAAAGTAGAAATGCGGGTTTCTTTCCAGAAGATGTACAGTCGTTAGCTACATTTTCTAACCAATTAGCTAACGTTGTTAAAACAAGGATATTGATTTCTGAACAGGAAAAAAGAATGATCTTAGAAGAAAGAAATAGAATCGCCCGTGAAATTCACGATGGTATTGCGCAAACATTAGCCGGGGTGATATTCCAACTAGAATCCGCGCAGAAAAAATACCGTGATAAACCAAAAGATATGCAGCAAGTAGTAGAGAAAAGCATAAAAGATTTAAGAGGAAGCCTAGGAGAAGTTCGCTATTCAATTTATGCTTTAAAACCATATCCGACACAACAATTAGGCCTTAAGCAGGCAATAGCAAGTAAAATAAAATCTTTAAAACAAGAATATGAACTAGACATTACCTATCATGAAAGAGGTCATGCACGTGCGCTTAGTTTTTCAAAAGAAAGAGTTATATTTGATACATTACAAGAGAGTTTGCAAAACATTGTAAAACATGCACAAGCAAAAAAGGCTGATGTTTTACTCAGTTATCAAAGTGAGCACGTGCTTTTAAGGGTTAAGGATAATGGAGTTGGCTTTTCACTATTTGAGTCTATGGTTAAAACAAAGAATGAGCCACATTATGGTATATTACATATGAATGAACAAGCCGACCAATTAGGGGCTACTTTACAGATTGATAGTTCTGTAGGGAAAGGGACAGAAATTACACTGTTAATTCCAGATTCACAAACAAGGGGTGCGTAAAATGATTAAAATATTAGTAGTAGATGATCATGCTTTTTTACGAGATGCAATTCGG
Organism: Bacillus basilensis; assembly: GCF_050630465.1. Classification (NCBI taxonomy): domain Bacteria; kingdom Bacillati; phylum Bacillota; class Bacilli; order Caryophanales; family Bacillaceae; genus Bacillus; species Bacillus basilensis. Next base: position 60,352 of record NZ_JBNTQO010000010.1, read on the forward strand.
AGCATACTAGAGGATGAATCTGATATGAAAGTGCTTGGAGAAGCTAGCTCTGGGGATGGAGTATTGGGAAAAGTAGAAGAATGCCAACCAGATTGTATTTTGATGGATATTAATCTTCCAGGGAAAAATGGAATTGAAGCTACAGAATTAGTGAAAAAAAATTATCCGAGTTGCCGAGTACTTGTGTTTACAATGTATGAACATGATGAGTATTTAATGGATGCACTCCAGGCGGGTGCTGATGGTTATTTATTGAAGGATTCCTCATCAGAGCAGGTAGTAGCAGCAATTCGAATGTTATATCGAGGCGATTCAGTTATTCATCCGCGTATGACTAAAAAATTAATTACATATCATCAGCAAAAAATGAAAGTAGAATCAAATGAAAATGAACTAACGGAACGTGAAAAGGAAATTCTCTTTGAACTAGTAAAAGGACTTAGTAATAAAGAAATTGCTGAAGTTTTATATATTAGTGATAAAACAGTTAAAATACACATCAATAAAATTTTTAAAAAACTAAATGTGAAAAGTCGATCGCAAGCAGTGATTTATGCAGTTCGAAATCAATTGGTTCCGCTAGATTAAATAAGAAATCTATCAAAGAACTATCGTGTCGCTTTATTCTGTATCACAAAGAATAAAGGACAAGATAGTTCTTTTGTACTATGTAGGCATAGAATCCTTAGAGAAAAGATACTCCTTTTGATTAATTTTCAGAATAATCAAAACGTGAAATAATAATAATAGAATTACATTTTAATCCTATTAATAATTCATTTTGTGAAAATCTTTTGTTGAAAATAAATGATGGGGGGCTCCTATAGAAAGAGTAAAGTGAGTAATTAGCTATATGAGGTATGGGGATGGTAGTAGTGTTGGAAATCTTTCATGATACAACAGATTAAGATTGATAGAGTTTCCAACGCTAAGTAGGAATGGAAGAATCAATTGGTTTCAAAAAATAATATGAATAATGGGGAGATGCAATATGAAACGAGGGAAATTTGGAAAGATTCTTATTGGAACGTTAACAGTTGGAATGTTATTGTCTCAAGGAATTCCATATAACGTATTAGCAGAAGAGGTAAATACATCTACTTTAACTGGAATTGATGATGCAAATGCTATCTTGAAAGGTCTTACCAAGGAACAACGTAATGCCTTAAAAACGTTAGATACAAAACCAGGTTTTGTTATTTCGCCAGGTATCAATACAGCAAGTCCTAATAATGTGAATGTGATTATAGAATTTAAGCAAGCACCTAGCAAAATTGAGGTATTAAAACAAGCGGCTAAAGGGAAAAAGGTAGCTCTTTCAAATGCGGAACAAAAGGTAGAGGCATCACATAAAGGATTTAAAGCAGAGCTTGAACAGCTTCAAAAGAATAAAGAGAAAGGGACAAATGTAAAATCTGCAAAAATAACAAGAGAGTATAAGAATGCTTTTAATGGTGTAGCGATTTCTTTACCAGCGAATATGATTGAGGACTTAGTTCGTACCGGTATCGTTAAGCGCGTATGGGAAGATCATGAGGTTAAAATTGATTTACCAAAAGAAACAGCTAAGACTGCTGTTGAACCGAAAATGGCAGATAGTGTACCGCAAATTGGTGTGGACAAGCTACATGATGAAAAAATAACAGGTAAAGGAATTAAGGTAGGTGTACTGGACACAGGTATTGATTACAACCACCCGGATTTGAAAGATGCATATAAAGGATATCGTGCAAAACAAGGTGAGGATCCAAGCAAAATAGATCCGAACTCAATAAAAGGATGGGACTTTGTTAATAATGATGCTGATCCAATGGAGACAACGTATAAGGATTGGCAAAATTCTGGGGGATATCCTGAGATTTATGATGGAAGTGCATATTATACATCCCATGGTACGCATGTAGCTGGGACAATTGCTGCAGACAAACAGAATAGTGTAGATTATGCAGTGAAGGGCGTTGCTCCAGATGTAGATTTATATTCATATCGCGTATTAGGTCCATATGGAAGTGGACAAACAAGTGGTATTCTTGCTGCGATTGATAAAGCAGTGAAAGACGATATGGATGTTATCAATTTATCACTAGGAGCATCTATTAATGATCCTTTATATCCTACTTCTGTCGCAGTGAACAATGCAATGTTAGCAGGTGTTGTTACGGTAGTAGCAGCTGGTAATAGTGGTCCGGATGAAGGTACTATAGGATCACCTAGTGCAGCGGCACTTCCCATTACAGTTGGAGCCAGTGACGCTGCAATGAATATTCCAACGTTTTCCGCCGATGCAGGTGATGTACATGTAGATAAGATGATGCTACTTGGAAAAAGCTTTACTGATAAGATTGAAGATTTGAAAGGTCAATCCTTATCGGTTGTATATGCAGGGCTTGGGAAATCAGGTGATTTTACAGGGAAAGATGTGAAAGGGAAGTTAGCTCTGATCCAACGCGGTGAGATTACATTTGATGAAAAAATTAAAAATGCTAAGGAAGCAGGCGCGAAGGCGGTAATTGTATACAACAATGTAGATGGGGAAATTACAAGTTATCTTGGGGAAAGTACTTCATCTATTCCATCGTTCCGCTTAACAAAAGTAGATGGTGAGAAATTACAAGCAAAAGCTGTACAAGGAGATGTGTCGTTAGCGTTTGGAGAACTTAGTAATATAAAAACAGAGGGAGATCACTTAGCTGATTTCAGCTCCCGTGGTCCTGCAACTAAAACAGATGATATTAAGCCAGATATTGTAGCACCAGGTGTGTCTATTTTCTCAACTGTTCCTGAATATATTAATGATCCAAAAGATGGAGAAAATTATCCGGTAGCGTATGGACGTATGTCAGGTACATCTATGGCAACTCCTCATACTGCAGGGGTAGCGGCACTTATTTTACAAGAACATCCAAACTATAGTCCATTTGAAGTAAAAGAAGCACTTATGAATACCGCAGTTGACCTAAAAGAAGAGCGTTCTGTATTTGAGGTGGGCTCTGGACGAATTGATGCATATCGTGCAGTTCATGCAGATACATCTATCGAGGTTATCGATAAAACATCAAACGTTGTAGATGATGAAGAAGTAGAAATTGAAGAAAAAACAGGTTCTATTGCGTTTGGGTATAAAAATCAAATTGAAAATGGGCCTATTAAAGATAGTCGAAAAGTCTTAATTCAGAACAGCAGTAAAACAGATGGGAAAGAATTTAAATTAGAGGTAGAATTTTCACCTACAAGTGTAGGGGTGCAAGATGCAGCGAAGAATGGTGTGAAGCTAAATGTACCAGATTCTATTAAAGTAGCTCCTGGTACATCAGAAGAAATTAGCCCTGAAATTATCATTCCAGATAACGCTGAATTTGGTAGATATGAGGGATATATTCATATTTCAAATAAAAACAATGAAAAAGAAGTATATCAAGTACCATTTGCAGTTAAATTCACAGAAAAAGGGATTGCGTCTGTAGATTTACTGAGAGATGCAATGGCAACAGATGCATCTAAATTCCATCCATTTATGGAGAGACCAAGTTCGCCTTTGACATTTAAAGTAAATAGTCCTCTTGAAACTATTGATGCAGTTGTGAAGGACCGAAAGACAGGGAAGGCATTAGGAATCGTTGGTACACTTGATGCAAGTAGTCTAACACCGAATGTTGAATATATGATGTTTTCTGGTATGGGAGGGTATGTACTTCCATTTACAGGAGATCCAGCTCATCCAATTGGGGATAAACCTGTTATGTTGCCTGATGGAGATTACGAATTGAACTTCGTTGGATATGATAAGGAAAGAAAATCGTATACAAAAGGCGATAGCATTATCATTGATAATGTTATACCGGAAATGAAATTTAAGGATGTACAACCTGGTATACACGAAGTAAATGATTCTATGTTTAAAGAAGAAGACGGCCAACATGCATTATGGGTGCATGGTAATATTTATGATTCTACAGTAGATGCATTAAAAGCAAAAGGCTTGCAGTATGATCAAAAAGCGAATCAAATTGTATATTATCAAAACTCAGCCTTCCCATCAGGTTGGTTGAATACAGTTCAAGCAAATGGTGATTTTAAATTTGGAGTACTTCCAGAGGAAATAAATGAGCCGTTAAATTTAAGATTATTTGGATATGACCTTGCCACTGCAGGGAATATGGCAACTGGATATAAAGATTATGTCTTTGTAAAAGAAGGGACAGAATACGCTGTTCCAAGTTATGACAAAGATAAAATAAAATTAGGTGAAAAAATTACGTTAACTTTGAATCTCAATAATGTAAAACAGCTTATGTCAGGTACATTTGAAATTCCTTATTACAAGCAGCTCTTTAAATTTAAAGATGTGAAACCAAATCCAGCACTTACGGAATATGTAAAACAACATGGACTGAACCTTAAATTAGAAGATCCGAAGGTAAGTGAAGAAGGAGCTTGGGAAAACAAGGTGAAAGTTGGCGCGTCATTGGAAGGAAAAGAATTTAAAGGATTAGATGGAGATACACCATTTTTAGATGTTACATTCGAGATGACGAGCGATGAATACTTTAATGATTTAACTGCATTTGGAGTAGATAAGTTCTCTTATACAAAAGTTGGTGCAACAGAAGGTAATGAGATTCCTGTGTTTAAAGATAAATCTTTTGCTATTGTTTCGAAACATTCAACGGTTACAGGATATATTGGTCCGGAAGCTTTCTTGAATGAAGAGGGGTATTTAGGTAAGAAAGACTATACAAAACTAGGAGCAAAAGTGTATGCAGTTGGTAAGGATGGAAAGAAATATACAGGAACAATTGATGATAACGGGCAATTTGAAATTCGTAGTGTCCCTGTAAGCGATAAAGAATATGATATTTTCGTAGAAATGCCAGGTCATTTAAATAGTAAATTAACAACAAAAATAGGAAAAATGCAGGATGGAGAATTAGTGGGACAAAACTTTAGAGCTGACATGGATGATAACCTTGCAGGTGATGTAAACGGCGATAAAATGGTAGATATTCAAGATGCTAGAATAGCAGCTCTGTCATATGGAAAAGGAAAAGTATCTGTAAAGGATGGAGATATAAATCAAGATGGTGTTGTAGATGAAACAGATATTCGTTTTATTGAGAAAAACTTCTTGAAAAAGGGTCCAGATGCCAAAGAAAATCAGAAACCGAAAGAAAATGTAGGGCCAGTGACGCTAGATAAAATCTTACGCTCTATTGGTTTAGAACCAAAAAAATAAGTGGGCAAACTTCTAGAGTAAATAATGCAATTAGACAATGAATAGTAAATGAAATGAGATTGGCTAACAAATAACCGGTAATGATTCACGTTAATATTACCGGTTATTTTAAAAGTAATAGTTGTTGGGGTACATGAAGTAACTAGTTTAAAATATATTTACTTTTGTTATGGGAAAAGGTAGTTGCTTAATGATTATTGTTTGCGGGATGGAAATAAGGTTTATGGTTTGAACTTAAAAAATAGGGGGACTTGTGAAATGGGTATGAAGAAAAAACTTGGTATGGGTGTCATAACTGCAGCGCTGGGCTTATCTTTAATTGGCGGGGGAACATATGCGTATTTCAGTGATAAGGAAGTATCACAAAACACGTTTGCAGCGGGTACTTTAGATTTGAGTGTAAATCCTGAAGTTGTTATTAATGTCGACAATCTGAAACCAGGTGATGAAATGGAGCGCGGTTTTCAATTAGTTAACAAAGGAACCTTAGCAATAGGAGATGTGAAACTCCTGACAGATTACAGTGTAATCGATGCGAAAGGGGATAATGGAAATGCTGATTTTGGTGATCATATCCGTGTGGATTTCTTGTGGAATTTGGATAAAAATGAAGTTCCAGTATGGTCTACTACATTATCTGAATTAAAGGTAGCTACGCAAAATGGAAGTATTCCTGACCTTGTAAAGAAAGGTATTGTAGATCGAGAAGGAAATGGACTAGCTCCTGGTGATGATGATACATTTTATGTAATGTTCACATTTATAGATAGCGGTGAAGACCAAAATGTATTTCAAGGAGATGCATTGAAATTAAATTGGACATTTAATACCATGCAAACAAGTGGTGAAGAAAAGTAAGTGTAACAATTTGTTTACTGTATGTTTAAAACGTATAGTATACGATTAAAAGAACTTAGAAGTCTTAGAAGTTCAAATTATGTTTCTATTAAATAAAAAATACATCCTTATAGGGATGTATTTTTTATTAATAATAATGTTATAAATTATTCTACATGAACCGATATGCTTTTAGATAATACTTGCATTGAGAAAGGAACTCTAGATTCAAAAGCAATAGTGTTTGTTGAATTTGGTGTGTTTGAGAAGATGTAAGAATCCTTAATACGTAATCTAAATGTTTTTTCAGATCCGAATGGACCAGTATAAGAACTGACTTCGTCTAAAGAACTTCCCGCATATCTAACACCATTAACAGTCAAAGCCTCAGAATATGAATCCGGTGTACCTACTTCACTAACTTTCACATAAAGGTAATCGCCTTTAAGAACAGGAATAGTTAAGTAAGAACTTGCACTATACATTTTGTTATTATCCCCTACAGCGCTAATGCTAACACTTCGTAGTGGAGAAGAATCCGCCTTTGAAATAGTTGGTAAAAATGCTAGTGTAAGTGCAAAACACATAGCTAACATGCCCATAAATTTTTTCATATTAACAACCCCTTAGATATTTATTTAACATCCTGTATTTTACAGGTTAAAAATGTAAATTTTAATATCGTTATATAAGGAATGATTATGAAATTATGCATATCTAATATAAAGCACACCAAAAATCGGATACATAAATCCCTTGGGGTTACATTTGGGCTACGCAAATAACTAAAAAAAAGGAGATTTCTTTATGAGAGTAGGGGATCTCTTTGCTTTTTGTATCGATAATGAGATGTTATACGAACCTGACATGTATAGAGTATACAAACAAAATCAAACAACAAATCACTTCTTTTAAATAGTAAAATAGAGGAAAGGAGGTCCTGTATAATGCCTTTAGAAAACTCTATTTATTACGTAGGAGTTGCTATTATATTAATGATCATCGGTGCATTGCTTGGGGGGATTATACGTATAATTCGATATTCTAGCAATCGTAAAAAGCAAGATTCAGTTGAGCAAAAGTTAGATAAAGTTATTCAACTGTTAGAAAAACAAAACAAAGATTGACCTTACTCAAAATAGAAGTAGTTTGCAATAGCTCCCAATAACGAAAATTATGTAAATGAGCTGTCCATATGGATGGCTCATTTTACTTTTTCTTAGCGTGACTTTTCTTCGAAATACTGCAGGTACCCAATCACTATCAATCTAACAAAAGCAAATATCCTCAAAACAAAAAAATAAGTCGCACTTTGTCAAAAAGTAGGTGTTGTAACAGTGGTACGGTCCCATTATTAAACCGTTGATTCAGTCACTCCGGGCTGATGAGTACTTTTGTTGATGCTTCTAAACAGCTAGATAACTGAGCTAAAGAAGTTATAGCTATATTTTGGCCAACTCATACACATAAATTTACTAAACCTTTTGCTTGGTACTTACTGTTTTGTTGCACAAAACCAACATCTCTAGCAAGATACTGTAAGGTATATGGAGATAAAAAAATTCGAATTTCGTGAGCAATTAGTTCTAATTCATCTTACAGAGAAACAGACGTGAAAAAGCCATCCTTTCCTATGATTCTACAGAAAAAATTTCTATTTTTATATTTGTAGGATAGTTTTAGATACAAAAATAAAGAGATTGGTAATATATATATGCCGTAAAATAAAATATATACTGCATTTATGCAGTTAATAATTTAATATATAGAATATGAGATTTGCGGTATGAAGTTATCATTTACTAATGAGACGTATTTAAAGTCTATAAGTAAAGAGAAAATTGCAAGAGTTAAAAAAGTCTAATTCAACTGGAGTTTACCGATATTGTAAACGCTACGCGAAAAACCAGTAGTTATATTGAAAGTAATAAGTTTAACCCTTCTTTAAAACTTTGTATGCATATAGCTAAAACATTAGATAAATTATTTTGGGAGGAACTCTAAAATGGAAAAACTAAAAAAATGTTTTTCACTCAGTACACACTCAGATGAAAGAATTCAACAAATCGAAATGAAAATTTGGGCTCAATCTGGAATTGTTGTCCTACTTTTAGCTTTTATTGATGTTATTATAAGGGGAGCATATCTACACCGCCCATTCCTAGAATGGATTGCTTCATTAGCCATTATAATTTGTTATATGATTTTCTTCTTTATTAAATCTATTCTAACTGGTGTTTATGAAACAGATATTAATAATAAAGAGCAATTAAAAGAAAAATTAAAAGAAAAAATGAGTGATACCTTTATTTTGTGTTTTGTAGCAATAGGTGCTACCACATACAAATATAATTTCCCTGAAGATTTCGTTGGATGGTTAGCAGTAATAGCAAGATTTATTATACTTTTCGCTTTCCTATTTGATATACAATATCTTATTACAGTAATAGCATGGAAGAGATCCAATAAAATATAAGGAAACGAAACAAAATCTATCAGCGTCTCTGTCAAAAATCAAAAACAGCGAAAAGAAGTACGAGAACGTTTACGTACAAAAGAAGGTAAAGAATTATATGTAAAACGACAAATAGAGGTAGAACCGTATTCGGTCATATTAAATACAATCGCTTCTTCCGACGTTTTTCCTTACGATACCTTTCCAAAAATCGACTGGAATGGGGTTTTATTTGTGTTGTCCATAATTTACGGAAATGGACAACAAGAGCTCAATCCAAAGCGAAAAACGCCCAGTTATAGTAGGAAATCTGTTGATTTTCTACTATAATCGGGCATTTTCTCATCCATATTAAAGTTAAAATAAAAAACTGTCTCCAAAAGGCTTTATTTAAAGACCTTTTGAGACAGCCTCTTCTTATCAAAAGTTGATTAGTTAGTAGCTTCTTTCAATGTATTCACGTTTTCTTCCATTAAAGTGAAGTAATCTTTATTATTTTTCGCATCGTCTTCAGAAATAGTAGCTAAGTGATTTAAACGTAGAATCTTTGTACCTGTTTCTTTTTGAATAACGGATGCTACTTTTGGAGTAGAGAATGTTTCAAATAAAATATATTTTAAGTTATGTTCTTTTGCTGTTTTTGTAATATCAGCAAGTTGCTTTTGAGATGGTTCATCAGAAGCTGAGATTCCAGCGATAGGAATTTGCTTCAGGCCATAACGTTGTTCCCAGTACCCATATGCAGCATGAGAAACTAAAATTTCTTTCGTTTTTGCATTTGCTACAGCAGCTTTAAATTGATCATCTAAATCAGTAAATTTTGTTTGAAGTGCTGCAAAGTTTTTTTCGAACTCTTGTTTATGGTCAGGTTGTAATTCTACAAGTGCATTTTTAATTTTTTCTGCCTGTTTCATTGCTAGAGTAGGGTCTAACCAAATGTGTGGGTCTTTATCGTGATGATGTTCATCCTCTTTGTGGCCGTCTCCATGATCATGATGCTCTTCTTCAGTAGAAGTACGCAGTTCAATACCTTTGGATGCATTTACAATTTTAACATTTTCTTTTTGTAATGCTTTTTCCATTTTTTCAGCAAATGGCTCTAATTCAGCGCCGTTATAAACGAATAAATCGGCTTTTGCAACCTGTACTGTTTGTTTTTGACTTGGCTCAAATGTATGAGAATCTGCACCAGGTGGGTAAATCGCTTCAACAGTTACATAGTCGCCACCAATTTTTTTTGCGAAATCTGCAAGAGGAAAAATAGTTGTATAAACAGTTAGCTTTCCGTCTTTCTTGGCATTACCTTCTTTTTTATTTGAGCAGCCAGTAAAAATTAAAGTGAAAATAAGTAAGAATGAAAATATAGTCAGTCTTTTAGGCATGAAGTTCTCCTCTTTTCTTTTTTACGGATATATTTTCCCCAATTATAGAAGAAAAATATCATTTTAATACAAAACGGAATAATTACGTTTTAGTTTGCGAACTTAGTATAATACATCTTTTATAAAGTTGCAATAAATAATAATCATTCCGATTTGATTTTGTTATAAAGTTGTCAAATATAGATGTGTTATTTTTGCGAATACATGCATATGTGACAACGCTGTGTTCATATATATGAAAGGAGGGTGTAGAGGGGGATGAGTGTTTGGGCTACTTAATGGAAGCTATTTTATTGATATTAGCGGTAGTATTACCATTAGCCTTAGTCTTAATTTTTTTAAGAAGATTAATAAGTAATTTAGGAGATGCATCAACAGTAACAAAATTACGAGAGAAAGATGAGAAAAAAGAGTGAGTAAAGCACTATGCGTACGCATAGTGCTTTACTTGTGGTAAAATGAGAGAAGGAAACTCCTAAAAGTTGTATTTTACTGAAGGAGAGAAAAGTAAAATAAGAGGTATATGCATATATGAATAAGCGAACAGCGTTAGTACTTGGTGCAAGTGGTTTAGTTGGACAAGAAATAACGCGTCTATTACTTGAATCAGATTACTACGATTCGGTTACTATTTTTGTAAGAGAACCAATACAATGGCAACATGAGAAGTTACAGCAAAAACAAGTAGATTATTCGGTATTAGAGGAATATAAAGAGTTTTTTGCTGTGGATGACGTATTTAGTTGTCTAGGAACAACAATCAAGAAAGCAAAAACAAAGGCAAATTTCAAAAAGGTAGATTATGAATATACGTTAAGAGCTGCTTGTTTAGCTGAGAAACAAGGGGTGCAAAATTTCCTTGTTGTGTCCTCAATGGGAGCGAATCCTAAATCGTTTTTCTTTTACTCACAAGTGAAAGGAAGAATGGAAGAGGAATTGCAAAAGTTAGTAATCGGTGGTATTCACATTTTTAGGCCATCTTTATTAGTAGGAAATCGACAAGAATTTCGCTTTGGTGAACGAATGGCGGAAAAATTATCTCGTATGATTCCTTTTATATTTAAGGGGGCATTCAAAAAGTATAAACCAATTTCAGCTAGAGATGTGGCGAAAGGGATGTATATAACTGCATTGCGAGAAGAATCGGGTATCCACATTTATAATTCCAATGAAATTACAACGATAGAATAAATAAAACCGAGAAGGATAGCTTCTCGGTTTTATTTATTTGTACTGATTTTCCCAGGTGCTCGCTCGTATTGATACGGTTCTTTTAACTCAAAGCCAAGTTCATTAGCCGCTATTCTTGGGAAGTAAGGATTGCGAAGTAACTCACGTCCGATAAAAATTAAATCTGCTTCGTTATTATTTAAAATTTGTTCCGCTTGAGACCCAGTCGTAATCAACCCAACTGCACCAGTTGCAATGTTAGCATGTTCTTTAATATGTTTAGCGTATTGTACTTGATACCCAGGATAAACATCGATGCGTGCAGGTACAACAGCCCCAGAGCTACAATCGATTAAATCTACTCCTTGTTCTTTCATCCATTTCGTATACTGAACATAATCTTGAACCGTTAACCCGTCAGGGTGATAATCATTTGCTGAAATACGAACAAATAACGGTCCGTTCCAAACTTCATTTATCGAGTCAATGATTTCGCGTAAGAAACGATATCGTTTTTCAGGCGAACCACCATAATCATCAGTCCGCTTATTGGAAAGCGGAGAAAGAAATTCATTAATAAGATAACCGTGAGCACCGTGTATTTCAATAACGTCAAATCCAGCTTGTTTTGATCGTATTGCAGCCTGCTGAAAAGCTAATACAGTATCTTTAATTTGGTGTTTACTCATTTCTATTGGCATTTTCATCGTTTCATTAAATGGAATGGCTGAAGGAGCTAACGCATCTGTTTCTAATTCTGCTTTTCTTCCAGCGTGAGCGAGTTGAATGGCAGCTTTTGCACCGTTATCATGTATAAAAGTTGTCGTTTTATGTAAGCCTTCAATTTGGCTATCATCCCAAATACCTAAGTCTTTATTAGAAATTCGCCCTTCAGGTAATACGGCTGTTGCTTCAATCATAACTAAACCAACTTGACCAGCAGCTCTTGTTCCGTAATGGACGAGATGGAAATTAGTTACTTGGCCATCCTCGTTTTCTGACGAATACATGCACATAGGTGACATAACGATACGATTTTTTAATGTAATGTCCTTAATTGTATAAGGTGAAAAAAGTTCGGAATTCATCCAATAGCCTCCTAGATTGAATTTTCTTACATTGTATCATTCTCGTTTTTGTTTCCCTAATAAAACGCTTATACGAAAAATTTTGTCTATTCGTGTTACAATAATTAATATGAATTGAATTGGAGGATGACATATGTACCAGGCTTATTATGAAAGTGAATTAGGTCTGCTGGAAATTACAGCGAACGATAAAGGAATTACGTCTGTTATATTTGTTGATGAGAGACAAGAAGAAATTACAAACGAAATGATAGATCAATGTATAAATGAGCTAGATGAATATTTTAAGGGGAATAGAAAAGAGTTCACGGTCCCGTTGTCTGCCGAGGGAACAGCATTTCAAAAAAATGTATGGGATGCGCTCTATACTATTCCTTATGGCGTAAGTGCTTCATATTTAGATATTGCAGAGAAGGTCGGAAATACGAAAGCTGTACGAGCGATAGGAGGAGCAAATAGTCGTAATCCAATTTCAATTATCGTTCCGTGTCATCGTGTAATAGGGAAGAGCGGGAAGCTTGTCGGGTATGCGGGTGGTTTATGGAGGAAAGAGTGGTTATTAAAACACGAAGGTATTTTGAAATGACGTATGGATGGGAAGAGGGATTGTTTTGAACTGTATAAATTGTGGGCAACCTTGCTCGAATGACCAATTAAATTGTACAAGTTGTCAGCGTAACTTGCACAATGAACAAGATGAAGGAAGCTTACTAATAGATAAAGAATTAGAAGTATATGTAGGGAGACAGTATCCGTATTACAAAAGGAAGTGGGAGCTTGAGGAAAAGCGGATTGCTAGGTGGAGCTGGAATGGTTGGGCAGCTATTTTCAATGTAGGTTGGCTTGGATATCGTAAGTATTATTTACCTGCAGCTTTATTTTTATTGTTATTAGTAGCATGTGATGCGTTTTCTTATTATATGGGCTTCAACGTAGCATTGCCAATCATAAATATGGTGCCTCTTACGTTTCTATTACTTGTTTTTATTTTATTTGGAATGGCGATTTTTGCAAATGGATTATATTATCAATTTGCAGAAAGACGTATATATCGAATAAAAGCACGGGAAATTCAAGATGCATCGGTGGAGAATTACCTCATTCGTGATAGCGGTGGAACGAGTAAAATGGGAGCGACAATTGTTACGATTTTAGCAGTTGCTAGTATTTTTTTCAGCCATTTCTTTTTCCCGACTGATCGAGATATTATTCAAAAAGTTCGTACAAGCTCGCTATATGAATATCCGTTCTTTTCCATTGGTGAATCATTTGAAAATTACTTTAAAAACCCAGATTGGGTATATTATCGCGGAACGGAAGGATTAGAATTAGTAGAATTCCAAGGAAATAGTCCTGATATGGCAAGGAAAAAGGTGAGAATCCAATTTATTGTTGATTATAAATTGGGTGAGATTGAGCCGTACTCACTTACGATTAATGGAGAATCTAAAAATGAGGAAGAATTTTTGAAGATATTGGACGAAATATTTAAAGTCCAAAATCCATTTGACATAGAAGATGGATTACAAGTAAAAGAAAAAGAAAAAGAAGTGGATGGAAGAGCGCTCTATCCATTTCTTTTTTTGTGTATATGAAAATAATATTTGAAATAATCTGAATCTTTTGTATAATAATATATATTATACTGGCTTTCATGTATACATATAGATTGGGGGAAGGAAGAATGAAGAGAAAGGTAACAACGATTGCTGCAATTGCATTATCGACTAGTGTATTAGTTGCAGGTTGCGGAAATGGGGAGAAGGCATCTACAACGAAGAAAGAAGCAGGTAAGGGAGCAGCAGATAAGCAAGTATTAAACTTACTAGAAACAGCAGAAATTCCTTCAATGGATACGTCAAAATCAACAGACTCTGTGTCATTCCGTGCCTTTGTAAATGCAATGGAAGGATTATATCGTTTAGATAAGGATAATAAACCAACTCCAGGTATGGCAAAAGACGTGAAAATTAGTGAAGATAAAAAAACATATACATTTGAATTACGAGACGCAAAGTGGTCTAATGGCGATCCAGTTCGAGCACAAGATTTTGTATATGCATGGCAACGCGCATTAGATAAAGCAACGGCAGCTGAGTATGCATTTATTTTATTTGATGTGAAAAATGCACAGAAAGTCAATAAAGGAGAATTACCGTTAGATCAATTAGGAGTGAAAGCAAAGGATGATAAAACATTAGTAGTAGAATTAGAACAACCAGCACCATATTTCCTTGAGCTTACTTCATTCCCAACATTTTTCCCTTTAAATGAAAAATATGTGAAAGAACAAGGAGATAAATATGCATTAGAAGCAGATAAACTATTATACAATGGACCATTTACGATGAGTGAATGGAAACATGAACGAAGTTATCAGTTAAAGAAAAACCCTAATTATTGGGATAAAGATACTGTGAAGTTAGAAGAAATTAATGTAAATATTGTGAAGGAAACGAGCACGGGAGTGAATTTATATGATAGTGATCAAGCAGACCGTGTTATTTTAAGTTCTGAATTTGTTGATAAATATAAAAAGAATAAGCCAGATGAATTTAAAACGAAGTTAGATCCACGTATGTATTTCTTGCGCTTTAACCAAAAAAATGTAACGTTTAAAAACCAAAAAGTTCGTGAAGCAATTGATCTGGCATATGATAAAAAAGGAATTGCAAATGTTATTTTAAATGACGGATCATTGCCAGCATATTTCTTAGTACCTGAAAAATTTACGACAGGACCAGATGGGAAAGATTTCCGTACTGTAAATAAAAATTTCCGTGACAGTAAAGATAATGCAGCAAAAGCAAAAAAATTATGGGAAGAAGCGAAGAAAGAACTTGGCCAAGATACAATTACAGTAGAATTTCTAAATGATGATAACGGTAGTCGTAAAAAAGTGGGCGACTTTATTAAAGAAGAGTTAGAGAAAAATTTACCGGGTATTAAAGTGAATTTGAAACAACAGCCATATAAGCAGAAGCTAGAGTTAGAAAAGAAATTTGAATATGAATTCTCATTATCCGCATGGAGTCCGGACTATCCAGATCCAATGACTTATATTGATATGTTTGTTACTGGAAGCTCATTTAATGAAATGGATTATTCTAATCCGAAGTATGATGATTTAGTAGCGAAATCAAAAGGAGAGCTATTAAAAGATGATAAAGCCCGCTGGAATGCACTTGCAGAAGCTGAAAAAATCTTAATTGGTCAAGATGCTGCCATTTCTCCTGCGTACCAACAAAGTACCGCATATTTAGAGAAACCATACGTAAAAGGTATTGCAAATCATACGTTTGGTGGAGATTTCAGTTATAAATGGGCATATATTACAAAGAAATAGTATAATAAAAGATGAGTGAATTTTCGCTCATCTTTTATTTGTATAGGAGGAATTAGAGTTGTTAAAAGGAATCAATCATCTTTGTTTTTCAGTATCTAATTTAGAAGATTCTATTACATTTTACGAAAAAGTACTAGAAGGAGAATTATTAGTTAAAGGGAGAAAGCTTGCATATTTTAATATATGTGGAGTATGGATAGCACTTAATGAAGAAACACATATTCCTAGAAATGAGATTCATCAATCTTATACGCATATTGCGTTTTCAGTTGAACAGAAAGACTTTGAACGCCTACAGCAGCGATTAGAAGAAAACAAAGTTCATATTTTACAAGGAAGAGAACGTGATGTGAAAGATTGTGACTCTATATATTTTGTAGATCCTGATGGTCACAAATTTGAGTTTCATTCAGGGTCATTGCAAGACCGACTTAATTATTATAGGGAAGATAAACCTCATATGACATTTTATTAAGGGGGGAAAAAGTTGCATGCGCTAGTAATTGGTGGAACAGGAATGTTAAAGAAAGTTTCTATGTGGCTTTGTGAGCAAGGGTTTCATGTTTCTATTATTGGAAGAGATGAAGTGAAATTAGAAAATGTTAAGCGGGAGAGTGCTATACCAGAAAGTATCACATGCCTTCCGTTAGATTATCATAATGATGACGATGTAAAGCTAGCTATTACAAGTACAATTGAGAGGAATGGCCCAATAACATTAGTTGTTGCGTGGACACATTCAAGTGCGAAGGATGCGTTATCACTCATTTGTAGAGAATTAGACATGTCGTCTGAAACATACAACGTTTTTCATATTTTAGGCAGTAAAGCGTCGAGAATAGCCTCACAAAAAATAGGCGGTACGCAATGTAGCTATCATAGAATAATATTAGGTTTTATATTAGAAGATACATACGGAAGATGGCTTACTCATGAAGAAATATCGGATGGGGTAATCGATGGAATTGAAAGTAATTGTGATGAATGGATTGTAGGACGAGTAGAACCGTGGGAATTACGGCCAACATGGTAAGGGGGAATTGAAGTGAAGACAACTGTATATGTGACAAGGCACGGTGAAACGGAATGGAATGTAGCGAAGCGAATGCAAGGGCGGAAAAATTCTGCTTTAACTGAAAACGGTATGCTACAAGCTAAGCAATTAGGAGATAGAATGAAAGATTTATCTATCAATGCAATCTATAGTAGTCCGAGTGAAAGAACCCTTCATACTGCAGAGTTAATAAAGGGCGATCGTGATATGCCGATAATCGCGGATGAGCATTTTTATGAAATTAACATGGGGATTTGGGAAGGACAGACAATTGATGATATAGAAAGGCAATACCCAGACGACATACAGTTATTTTGGTATGAGCCACATCTTTTTCAGTCCACATCAGGAGAAAATTTTGAGGCTGTTCATAAAAGGGTAATGGAGGGGATACAGCTTCTTTTAGAAAAGCATAAAGGAGAAAGTATATTAATTGTCTCCCATGCGGCAGCTGCAAAACTACTTGTAGGACATTTTGCGGGTATTGAAATTGAAAATGTGTGGGATGAGCCATTTATGCATAGTGCTAGTCTAAGTATAATAGAATTTGAAGACGGTAAAGGTGAAGTGAAGCAATTTGCAGATATAAGTCATTTTCAATAAACGTAAAAAAGGCCGCAAAACGGCCTTTTTTTGTAGGCATAAAAACTAGCAATTACGTTTTTTATACCAGAAGTGATCAAATTTCTTGTTTTTGCAAGATGGGAATTTATGTCCGCCTTTGCAATCATTCCATTTGTGTCCATCATCGTGACAGTCTTTACCATGATCGCATGAATCATCACAAGAGCCACCATGTCTATGAGGGAAGAATTCGCATTTTTTACAGAAACTTCGTTTTGTCCAGAAAAATTTCTTTTCAAAGCGGATGCATTTTGTAACGAATGTACAATGCTTCCTACGCGTCACTTTCGTAACTAAAACGCATTCTTTTCTACGTGTCACTTTCGTAACGAACGTCCATTTTTGAACGCGTACACGAGTACATTTTGTAACAAATGTCCATTTTTTTACATGCGTACATTTTGTAACGAACGTACAATGTTTCACGCGAGTACATCTTGTTCTTGGACATTTACCCCCAGTTGTACATTTACATCCTGTTGTACATCGATGATGAGAGAATTTATCATCATCGCACTCAAAAGTACTTGGATCTTGGTGTAAGAAATCCTCCATCCCAGCACTTTTGATTTCTTCAACCGCTTTTCTAATATCACGTTTCATAGAAATCCTCCTTATCATGTATTAAGTTGAAAAGGTATTCTTTTTCCTTAACATGATATGAGATATGAAGTCTTTCTGAACAGGACAAGAGTGTAATTTTATATAAATAGATGATAGCGGATGTATGGACAAGACAAGGCGCATACATTGAATGAAGAGAACCGAGAAGGGATGAGAAAACATGCTACCTTCATATGATTTTTTTATTCATCCAATGTACTTAGTGGAATTGAAAAAAGACATTTGGTCAGAAAGTCCAGTACCAGCAAAATTAACTTATGGAAAAAAGAAGTATGATATTGATATCGTATACCGGGGTGCTCATATTCGTGAATTTGAGAAAAAGTCTTATCATGTTATGTTTTATAAACCGAAAAAATTTCAAGGCGCTAAAGAGATTCATTTAAATTCTGAGTTTATGGATCCGTCTCTCATACGAAATAAATTATCTTTAGACTTTTTTCATGATATTGGTGTACTTTCACCGAAATCACAACATGTATTTATAAAAATTAATGGTCAAATTCAAGGTGTATATTTACAGTTAGAATCAGTTGATGAAAACTTTTTGAAAAATAGAGGATTACCGAGTGGTTCTATTTATTATGCGATAGATGATGATGCGAATTTTTCTTTAATGAGTGAGAGGGACAACGATGTTAAGACCGAGCTCTTTGCGGGTTATGAATTTAAATATTCGAATGAAAATAGTGAAGAACAGCTGAGTGAATTTGTATTTCAAGCGAACGCTTTGTCGAGGGAATCTTATGAAAAAGAAATTGGGAAGTTTTTGCATGTTGATAAATATTTACGATGGTTAGCTGGTGTTATTTTTACACAAAACTTTGATGGTTTCGTTCATAACTATGCACTATATCATAATGATGAAACAAATTTATTTGAAGTGATACCGTGGGATTATGATGCGACTTGGGGGCGAGATGTACAAGGGAGACCACTTAATCATGAATATATTCGTATTCAAGGTTATAACACGTTAAGTGCAAGATTGTTAGATATACCTGTATTTAGAAAGCAATACCGAGGTATTTTGGAAGAAATATTAGCAGAACAATTTACCGTTTCATTTATGATGCCGAAAGTAGAAAGTTTGTGTGAGTCGCTTCGTCCTTATTTACTACAAGATCCATATATGAAAGAAAAATTAGAAACATTTGATCAAGAAGCTGATATGATTGAGGAATATATAAATAAAAGAAGAAAGTATATACAAGATCATTTACATGAATTGGATTAATTTTGAAAGAGATTGGAACATTATCAATCTCTTTTTTTGTATAATAAAGATGTATTGGTGGGATTGACTTAATATTCACTTGAAAGAGAATGGGGGATGTAAAAGCATGACGGTAAAATGGATGGAATGGGTAAAACAAATACAATCTATAGCCCAAGCAGGTTTAACGTATTCTAAGGATGTGTATGATATAGAGCGTTTCCAACAATTACGGGATATTTCCATTTCGATGATGTCACATTACACAAAGACAGATTGGGAAGTTGTAGAGAAGTTATTTGCAAGTGAGACAGGCTATCAAACACCAAAAGTTGATATAAGAGCAGTTGTTTTTCAAAATGATAAACTATTATTTGTGAAAGAAAAAAGTGATGGGAAATGGGCATTGCCAGGTGGATGGGCTGATATCGGTTATACGCCGACAGAAGTAGCAGCAAAAGAAGTTTTAGAGGAGACGGGTTATGAAGTAGATGATTTTAAGCTACTCGCTATATTTGATAAAGAAAAACATCAACCATCACCTTCAGCAACACATGTATATAAAATTTTTATTGCCTGTAAGATTATTGGTGGTGAAAAGAAAGCTAGTATTGAAACAGAAGATGTGGAGTTTTTTGGTGAGAATGAATTACCTAATTTATCGATTGCTAGAAATACAGAAGAGCAAATTAAAGAAATGTTTGCTTACATGAAAGAACCTCAGAAAGAAACATTAATAGATTAATAATGCTTATACCGATGATATTGTTGGAATGAAGATATTGGCAGAATGCAACCTTTATGTAATAATGGGATGGTATGTGAAGAAAAAAGGAGATAGAAAATAAAATGTTAGCAAGCATAATAGATCAGTTATTGCAATTTTTTGCAAGCTTAGGTTACTTTGGAGTAGCACTAGCTTTAATGATTGAAATTATCCCGAGTGAAATTGTACTTTCGTATGCTGGTTTTTTAGTCGCAGATGGTAAAATTAGTTTTGTCGGTGCAGTTATTGCGGGAACAATCGGTGGTACTTTAGCTCAAATATTTTTATATTGGCTTGGGTACTATGGAGGACGTCCAGTTGTAGAGAAATATGGAAAATATCTACTTATTAATAAACACCATTTAGACATAGCAGAAAATTGGTTTAAGCGTTATGGAGCAGGAGTAATCTTTTCTGCGCGCTTTATTCCAGTAGTACGTCATGCTATTTCTATTCCAGCAGGATTAGCTAAAATGCCGTTAAAACTATTCACACTGTATACAGTAGTTGCGATTATTCCATGGTCAATACTATTTATATATTTAGGTGAAAAGCTTGGTGGAAATTGGCGACATATTAAAGAGTATGCATCTGATTACACACATTACATAATTATAGGAGCGATTCTTTTTGTTGCTCTATACTTCGGCTTAAAGTATTTCAAAAAGAAAAAAGCAGCGCGTTAAAGTCAATGATTTTTCATTGGCTTTTTTTACTTGTTTCGGTTCTAAAAAAAAAAGTTGTCCATAATGTATAATAATAAAGCGTAGCGGAGGAATGTGATGAAAGGGTCACCGTTTATACGTGGAACGATATTTTTAACAATGGCAACGATGATATCTAAAATGTTAGGGTTTATATATGTGATACCATTTACAGCTATGGTCGGTACAAGTGGGTACGTTTTATACACGTATGCATATCGTCCATATACCATTATGCTCAGCATTGCGACGATGGGACTACCACTTGCAGTTTCAAAAATGGTATCAAAATATGATCAACTGAATGATTATCATACGGTTAAGAGAGTGTTGAAAAGTGGAATCGTATTTATGTTTATAATGGGAATTATTTCGTGTTTTGCTTTATATATGCTAGCTCCACATTTGGCTAAACTTGTAATTGATGGAAACGATCAAACGGGGAATAGTGTAGGGGCGGTCACTACTAATATTCGAATTGTGAGTTTTGCGTTAATACTTGTGCCAGTAATGAGTTTATTAAGGGGCTTCTTTCAAGGATTTCAATCGATGGGGCCTTCTGCTCTAAGTGTAGTTGTAGAGCAATTTTTTCGGGTTCTAACCATTTTGATAGGAAGTTTTGTCGTTTTATATATTTTAAAAGCTTCTGTCTCGCTAGCAGTGGGTATTTCAACGTTCGGTGCCTTTATGGGAGCGGTAGGTGGATTAACTGTTTTAAGTGCGTATTATATAAGAAGGAGAAGGCATTTAAAGAAAAAGGAAATGGCAAGTATACCACAAACAACGAAATCTTTTTTCTCACTATATAAGGAGCTCTTTACATATTCAATACCATTTGTTGTGGTTGGTTTAGCAATTCCGTTATATCAGACGATTGACACATTTACAATTAATAAATTACTTATACAAATAGGATATATGCAAGGAGAAGCGGAGAAGATAAATGCAATAATTGGACTTGTTCAAATGGTTGTACTTATCCCAGTTTCCGTTGCCACTGCTTTTAGTATGTCACTCGTACCTGAGATGACAAAAGCTTATACAGCAGGAAATGTGAAGTTACTGTACAAACATTTTACAAGGACGAATGTATTAGTTGTAGGGATTACGGTACCAGCGGCAATTGGAATGATGGTGTTAGCAAAAACGGTCTATACTCTTTTATTTGGCGCGGGGAATGATCCAGAGCTGGGCAGCCTTATATTACAGTATTATGCTCCTGCTTGTATACTATTTTCTCTTTTTACAGTAACGGCTGCTATGTTACAAGGAATTAATCAACAACAGAAAACAGTGCTAGGATTAGTGCTAGGAATTATTATGAAGATAGTTTTAAATATTGTATTGCTTCCGTATTTCGATTATGTAAGTTTTATTATTTCAACATACGCTGGCTATACGATTTCGGTTGGCTTTAACTTGTGGATGCTTTCTAAATATGTTATAAAGGCAACATAAGCTTTTTAAGGCAGAGAGCACTCTGTCTTTTTCTTTGTTTATCCCGCTTTAACGGGCAGTAAGATCCTCACCTCAAAATTCAGCGAAAGAAAAGAAGTTTGGTTGGGATCAACTGCCCGTAAAAGCCCGATTGGTTCAACTAATAATCAGTGGGGGGGTGAAGCCCCCCACTGATTAAAGTTTCACTTTATAATATTTTTCTTATAAAAACGTTTTCAAAATAATTTTTCTATTGAAATTTAAACGTATGTTTCATATGCTGAGAATGGCGGTTCAAAAACTGTTATGTAAGAGAGGTAGATTCCTACATGTAAAAAGAATCGGGGTGATAGTATGTTAAATATTTATTTAACAGACCGAAACGGAAAACTACAAGAGGTTGAGGAAATGCAAAAGGGTTGCTGGATTAATGTACTTCATCCAACGGAAGAAGAAATTCAATATCTAGTACAAACTTTAAATGTAGACTTAGATTTCATTAAAGACCCTTTAGATGATGAAGAACGCTCTCGTATTGAAAAGGAAGACAATAATACTTTAATAATCGTGGATATTCCAACAGTTAGACATGATGAAGAAGGAAATTCGATTTATGACACGATTCCAATAGGGATGATTGTCATGCCAGATTGCTTTGTGACAATTTGTTTAGAAGAAAATCCAATTTTTGAACGTTTTATTAATCAACGTATTAAAGAATTTTATACGTTTAAAAAGACACGCTTTGCACTTCAGCTCTTATATACGATTTCTACTTATTATTTAAGATACTTAAAGCAAATTAACAGAAAAACAATCGATTTAGAGCATCAATTAAATAAGTCGATGAAAAATAAAGAGATTTTCACATTGCTAGGCCTTGAAAAAAGTTTAGTTTATTTTACAACATCATTAAAGGCAAATAAAATTGTAATTCAAAAACTAATGCGTAACAGTACATTTTTAAAAATGTATGAAGACGATCAAGATTTATTAGAAGATGTATTAATTGAAAATAAACAGGCTATTGAAATGGCGGAAATATATAGTCACATTTTAAGTGGAATGATGAATACTTTTAGTTCCGTTATATCAAATAATTTAAATAGTGTTATGAAACTGTTAACGTCTATTACAATCATTTTATCGTTACCAACGATGGTTTCTAGTTTCTTTGGAATGAACGTAAAGGTTCCGTTTGAAGGAGAAGCACATGGCTTTGTAATTGTACTTATAATATGTGTAACACTATCTTTCACATTAGCATTTGTTTTTTGGAAGAAACGTTACTTTTAATGAAAAGAAAGCTGCTCTAGCATAGTTGTATAACTGCGCTAGAGCAGCTTTTTTGCTATGAAATCCAAAGTTTTGAATAGAATATAACTTATAAAATGTAATGTATATGAAAGGTATGAATTCCGTATAAGTCTTGTCCAATTAATAAAATGGGGTTAAAATTACATATTGTTAATGAAAAGTTGGAGGAAATACATCATGGAATTGTTTCAATTACCGAAAGCATTCCTGCAAATGAATACAATCTTTATTTCCATATTGATCGAAGCACTTCCTTTTGTGCTCATTGGTGTATTTATTTCAGGATTCATTCAAATGTTTGTGACAGAAGATATGGTAGCAAAATGGATGCCGAAAAACCGATTTCTGTCTGTTTTAGTAGCTACTTTTTTAGGTATGATGTTTCCGGGCTGTGAATGTGGAATCGTTCCGATTGTAAGACGATTAATCGGAAAAGGTGTTCCACCATATGCGGGGATTGCATTTATGTTAACTGGACCGATCATTAATCCAGTTGTATTATTTGCAACATACGTTGCCTTTGGAAGTAGTATGCACATGGTATGGTATCGTTCTATTGTAGCGATTATCGTAGCAATTATCGTTGGAATTATATTATCATTTATGTTTAAAGAACATCAATTACGAGATGATCACTTCCCAGAAGTGAATCATAAGCGTCCATTACGTAAAAAAATGTGGGATGTATGTACGCATGCTGTTGAGGAGTTTTTCTCGATGGGAAAATATTTAGTATTAGGTGCGTTAATTGCAGCTGCAGTTCAAACGTTCGTACAAACTTCAACACTTCTTGCTATAGGACAAGGGCCGTTCTCTTCACCAGCAGTTATGATGGGACTTGCATATATATTATCACTTTGTTCAGAAGCGGATGCGTTTATTGCTTCATCATTCCAAAGTACATTTTCAACAGCATCACTTGTCGCGTTTCTCGTATATGGACCGATGGTGGATATTAAAAATATGTTTATGATGCTTGCGACATTTAAAACAAAATTTGTAATTGTCGTTACAGTTACAGTTACACTTGTTGTTTATGCAAGCTCACTACTCATTTATGCGATGGGGTGGTAGGTTATGTTTCGAGCATATATATTATTAGGTTTTACAATCTTAATCGCGCAGCTTCATATTTCAGGTAATATTACGAAGTATATCAATATGAAGTATGCCTATTTATCAACAACAGCAGCTATTATTTTAGGGTTTTTAACGGTCGTTCAAATTATTATTGTTTTCCAACAAGAACACCAGAAAGAACAAGGGAAACAGGATTGTAGTTGTGACCATAACCATTGCGGGCATGATCATTCAAAAGATGAGAACACATGGTGGAAAAAAGCATTCTCATATACATTGTTCTGCTTTCCGATTGTCTCAGGATTGTTTTTCCCGATTGCAACGTTAGATTCAGATATCGTTAAGGCGAAAGGATTTCATTTTCCTGTTGCGCAAGCAGAAAGTAAAGATCCGTTTATGACAAGGCAATTCTTAAGGCCTGACACGAGTATTTATTACGGGAAAGAAGGATACCGTGGTGTAATGGAAAAAGGGAAGAAAGAGTTTGTAACGAAAGATAGTGTTACTTTAAATGATGAAAATTTCCTAAAGGGAATGGAAACAATTTATAATTATCCTGGCGAGTTTACTGGGAAAAAGTTATCATTTAAAGGGTTTGTTTTCAAAGATGATTCTTCTAAAAAAGAACAATATTTCTTATTCCGTTTTGGTATTATACATTGTGTAGCAGATTCTGGTGTATATGGTATGTTAGTGAAAAAGCCAGAAGGTGTAGAATGGAAAAACGATGATTGGATTCAAATAGAGGGAGAAATTTCTACTGAATTTTATCAACCGTTCCATGCGAATATTCCTGTTTTAGAAGTAACGAAATGGAATAAAGTTGAACAGCCGAAAGAACAATATGTATTTAGAGGAGCCGATTGATAACATCGGTTCTTTTTTGTGGACTAAAAGTTCTGAATGTTGTTAATATTAAACGTGTAATGATAATAAGCTCATACTGTTCTAGGGTGAATGGGAAATGGAACTCTTACCGAACTTCTTTACTCCAACCGAACTTTGTGGTGGGAGTCTTAATGTCTGCAAATAGCGGGTTAAATAATCAAAGAGGTGATAACAATGACTGAAGTAAAAGGAAAAACAGCTAATGAGTCTAGAGTGTTTAAAACGAGCCGAGTATTTCCAACAGATTTAAATGATCATAATACGCTATTTGGTGGAAAGATATTAGCCGAGATGGATATGGTTGCTTCTATTTCAGCAACGAGGCATGCAAGAAAAGAATGTGTCACAGCGTCTATGGATTGGGTAGATTTCTTACATCCTGTTCGCTCTTCAGATTGTGTTAGTTATGAATCCTTCGTAATTTGGACAGGTAGAACTTCTATGGAAGTGTTTGTGAAGGTAGTAGCGGAAGATTTAATTTCAGGTGAGAAGCGTATCGCAGCAACGTCATTTGTTACTTTTGTTGCACTTAGTAAGGAGAACAATCCAGTTCCTGTGCCGCGAGTAATCCCTGAAACAGAAGAAGAGAAAGAATTACATCGTATTGCAGTGTTACGTGCAGAACAACGTCATATACGTAAGGCAGAGAGCAAGAAAGTAGCTACATTACTTACTTTTTGAGTTGAGTATTTAGTCATTACTGGTATCATAACAGACCGAAATGTTTGTCATATGAAAAGCGGACACCTAAAAGTAGGTGTCCGCTTTTATAGTTTTTTCATCCACATATCATATGACAGTAACTACTTAGCAGAAGCAAGCAGCACCGACGATGATTAAGAGGATAAATAATACGACTAATAGCGCGAATCCATTACCATGTGCGAAGCCCATTGTTATTTCCTCCTTTTATTTTAAGATACAACATACAATATGCAAATGAGCTATCGTTTGATATGGACATATATCATGCAATGACATATTTTCTTGAATGATATTGTATTAAAAAAGGGAAGATATAGAAATAACAGTAAGTGGAGAAAGGAAAATATCCATGAAACACTTTTTCGTTGTAATCCTTTGTTTAATAGGTGTATTCATTTGGATTAACATCGATGTGGAAATGGGGAAAAAAATGGCTAGTGAATATGAATTAGGACAAGTTCGATTGGGTGAATTTCAACTGTATACGAACGGTGAAGAATTATATACGAAATTATTTGAGGATATACGCAATGCAGAAAAGTACATATATATCCATTTTTATATTGTAGGTAAAGATGAAATAAGCAAAGAGTTTTTGCAGTTGCTCGAGAAAAAGGCATCGGGTGGAGTAGAAGTGAAATTGTCAGTCGATCGAATAGGTGGATATAAGCTGAAGAAAAAGATAATTCGTCAACTAAAAAGCAATGGTGTCCAGTTTACATTTAGTAAAAAGCCTAAACTGAAACATATATTCTACTCGTTGCATCAACGGAACCATAGACGCATTGTTACGATAGATGGAAAAGTATCATACGTCGGCGGCTTTAACATTGGAAAGGAGTACCTTGGACAAAATCCGAAATTTGGTCCGTGGCGTGATTATCATGTACGAGTCAAGGGGAATGGTGCCACGGATATGGAAAGAAAATTCTCTGCTGACTGGAAAGAAGATACGGGAGAAAAAATGCCTGTACATGAAAGTTTACCTGCAATAGGGAATGTAAAGTATCAATATTTATTTTCAGACGGAAAAGGTTTATGGGAAAAATATGGAGCGCTTATAAAGCAGGCTAAAACGTCTTTAATTATTGCTACACCATATTTTGTACCAAGTAAAGAAATGATAAAAGCGTTAAAAGATGCATTAAACCGCGGTGTCAATGTGAAAATTCTCGTACCATTTAAAAGTGATGCAGTATTGTTAAAACAAGCTGCCTATCCGTATTTGAAAGACATGTTACATGCTGGAGCAGAGATTTATCAATATCAGAATGGTTTTTTTCATGGGAAAGTAACAATCATTGATGGGGAAATTGTTGATATTGGTACCGCAAACTTTGATAATAGAAGTTTTTATTTAAATACGGAGTCTAATTGTATTATCTATGATAAGGAAGTAACAGCGGACGTATGGAACCGATTAAAAGAAGACTTTCATAAGTCAAAAAGATTTTCGCAAGAAGATTTTGAGAAAATTAGTAAATGGGATTGGTTTTTAGCAAGAATAGCAAATGTTATAGCAGCATATTTATAACATATAGACAAAAGAGAAGGGAGGTACTCTCATGGATTGTATGAAAGAATTAATGAGGTATAGTTATATGCTTATATACAAGGTTGGGGAGTATACAGGAGAGGTAAGAGATGAAGAATTAAAGGAGCTATTACAGCATCATTTACCATATATGTTGCAAGCGTATAATGAACAAGTGAATTTTCAAGAAGGAGAGAATGTACAGCATATAACCTGTGAACCAATTTCATTTCATTTGCATGGAATGGAGAAGGAAACTGATAGTAAATATTCAGGAGATATCCAAATAGCAACTTGTTATATTGCGCATTTAAAACGGTTAGCGTTAAAGTTTGCTCAAGTGGCAGTTGAAGTTGCAAATCCAGAATTTCGTTCATTTTTAGAAAATTGCTTCCTAAAAATGAACCGTTATGCCTATAGTGTATGGCAATATGTTGTGAAGAAAGAGTATAAGATTAAACATGTATATGAAAATGAGAAGTTTGCATAAAAAACTGAGGCGGAAAGATAGGCGCCTTAGTTTTTTATTTTTCGTAGAGAAAAATGATTAGGTGTACATATTTATTATCAGAAAATTTACAAATATTTACCGTTTATTTACTATTTGTCAATCTTTCCTTTAAAAATAGAGAGTAATATGGGATTGTACATATTCTATCAAAAGGAGGAAACGCAAATGAACAAATGGGTTAAATCATTAACTGCTATGGCACTTGCAAGTTCTTTATTAATGGTAGGTTGTAGTAAAGATGAGGACAAGAAGAAAGAAGACGATACAACAACACAACAAGAGGACAAAAAGGATAAAGAAACAAGTGGAACTGAGAAGTCTACGGATTCTAAAGAAAAGAAATAATGTAATAATAGAGCTTCCTCTTATATGTGAGGAAGCTTTTTTGTTGTAAATTGATTGAGATTATTGAAAAATAGAGAAAGAATGAAAGAGGAGGAAAACAAATGAAAGTATGTATATTAGGAGCAACAGGGAGAGTAGGTTCAAATATAATAAAATTAGCATTAAAGGATTCAGCTGAAGTGACTGCATTAGCGCGTGATTTAAATAGAATAGAAATACATCATGAAAGATTACAAGTTATAGAAGGTAATGTATTGAACGCAAATGATATAAAGAAAGCGATAGAAGGAAGCGATATAGTAATTAGTGCACTTGGAACGGATCAAAATGGGACGTTAACGAAAAGTATGCCACAAATTATAAAGCAAATGGAAAAAGAAGGGGTTCATAAAATCATTACAATAGGAACAGCTGGTATTTTACAAGCAAGAACAAATCTAAATTTATATCGTTTTCAATCAACGGAATCAAAAAGGAAAACGACAACAGCAGCAGAAGATCATTTAGCTGCATATAAGATACTTAGTAGTAGTAATTTATGTTGGACGGTCGTTTGTCCAACGCATTTAATAGACGGTGATGTGACAGGTGTATATCGGACTGAAAAAGATGTATTACCAGAAGGTGGTGCGAAAATAACAGTTGGTGATACAGCACAATTTACGTGGAATCTGTGTAGTAAAAACAAATATGAGAATAGTCGAGTAGGTATTTCATATTAAAAAACCATCCCGAAATTGGGATGGTTAAAAGACGATATAACATACAAATATGATAATCATAATGGTTTGGAGAATGGCTTTCGCTACTGTACTGCTTAAAAAACCAACTACAGTAGCAACTCCTACAAGAAAAGCGTCTTTTGGCGCTTTTTTATGCATTAATTCGGTTATAAATACCGCTAAAAATGGTATGATAATAAGTCCGAATGGTGGGAAGAAGAAAGATCCGGCAATGATCGAAATCATTCCGACACGTTCGCCCCATTTAGAACTACCGTATTTCTTTAAGAAATATCCATTTGCAATAAAATCAGCAACGAAAATGAATAGTGTGAAAATAGCTTGAATAATCCAAAAAGAAATCGTTAGTTCTCCGCCATTTATACCAAAATGGTAAATGAAATATCCAGCCCAGACAGCTAGGATGCCGGGTATAATAGGATAAATAAAAGCTAGAAATGAAATAATGAAACAGGCAATGATACAGATTGTTAAGAAAACAGTCACTTTATAACTCCTTTTTTATATCTAATTTATGTACAGCAATTTTTTTGACTTGATGTCCATCAAGTTCTAATGCTTTAAATTGAAAACCGGCATATTCGATGGAGTAGCCAGCTTCAATATTTACGTCAACTGCCTGAGATAGTAGCCAGCCTCCGATTGTATCTAAGTCGCTCTCATCAATATGTAAGCCAAACATATCATTTACTTCAGAAATAAGTACTTTTCCATCTAAAACAGTAAGCTTCGGCGTACGTTTTTCAATCATAGGCGATTCATCTGCATCAAACTCATCTTGAATTTCTCCAATGATTTCTTCAAGAATATCTTCCATTGTTAAAAGTCCAGCAGTACCACCATATTCATCCATAACGATTGCCATCTGAACGCGATTCTTTTGTAGATGTACCAGTGTTTTACGAATTGGAACAGTTTCAAATACAGTTAGTACTGGATGTATGTAAGATTCAAGTGGCTTATGAATGCCTTTCGTTTGATCATGAAATACTTCTTTCGTATTGATCATACCGATAATATCATCTTTATCTTTTTCGATGATAGGGTAGCGTGTATACTTTTCAGTTGCGACGATATCCATATTTTCTTCTAACGTATTTTCAGTAGATAAGCAAATCATTTCTGTACGAGGGACCATAATTTCTTTCGCAACTCGGTCGTCAAATTCAAAAATGTTATTTACATATTTATATTCGGTTTGGTTTATTTCGCCGCTTTTGAAACTTTCACCTAAAATGAGTCGTAATTCTTCTTCAGAATGGGCAAGTTCATTTTCTTTCGCAGGCTCTAAACCGAGTAATTTTGTGAAAAAGATAGCTGTACTATTAAGTAGCCAAATGAACGGATACATAATTTTATCAAATAAAATAAGTGGTCGTGCAAACTTAAGTGTGATTGCTTCTGCTCTTTGGATTGCGAAAGATTTCGGAACTAATTCACCTAATACAACATGGAAAAATGTAATAACACTAAAGGCAATTATAAAGGATAAAGTATTTGCCATTGTTCCAGTAATATTAATCTTTTCAAAGAGCGGTCGTAGTAAATGTTCCACAGTCGGTTCACCAAGCCAACCCAGTCCTAAAGAAGTAATGGTAATCCCGAGCTGACAAGCTGATAAATAAACATCTAAATTAGAAATGACACTTCTTGCAGCTAAAGCTTGTTTATTGCCTTCATTTGCAAGCTGGTCAATTCGACTTTTTCGTACTTTTACAACAGCAAATTCTGATGCAACGAAAAAGCCGGAAATAAGGATAAGTACAAAGATGAGAAAAATATTTAATATGTCCAAGTGTGTTCTCTATTCCATAGTTTGGAATAAAGATGTCACCTCCTGCAATTATGTTATACTTTTATAATAAATCCAAACGAAAAGAATAGTCAAAGGAAAAGGGTAAATATTGGTATGTTTCTGTAATAGTTTTTGAATTTGCTGTTATTTTGTCCGCTATACAAAAGGAATAACCCCCTACTTTCAGATTATAGAGGGTTATTTCAAATTAAGGTTTTGAAATACTTCTTGTTAAAGCGTATGACTGTTGTTTAAAGTGGTTTGTCGTCCATAGTGTTTGAAGGAATGAGAGTATGCAATACGGGATATACAAAAGTAATAAGCTAATTGTAACAATAACAGGTGCATTTCCGCCGAATTGAACGATAAATTGCAATAGTCCGCTTGCGTGAAAAACGCATTCCATAAAAAGGAATGAAATAATAATGGAGCCTAAAATTGATTTATGATTCGAAGTAAGAGCTAAAAACAATGTATCTACAAGAAAAGAAGATTGTTTTATTTCATATTCATTTGTGTTACTTAAGAAAGGAACCCATTTTTTTATTGCTTGCATAACGATAATCATGGAAGTACTACAAACGATGATTAAAGATGAGTAGTAAGGAAGCTTTATAAATTTTGCGATGTATAGGAGTAGTAATAAGACTGAACATTGTAATAATACAGTGCAAAAAGAGTATGGTATCCATCTTAATAAAGAAGGGAACTTTTTAACCGAATGAGGTGCTTTAAAAAATAAATGGCCGATCCCTAAACTGATGAAGAATCCGATCGCAAGAGTAAAGGTAAAACGAACAATCGATAAAAAATATATTTCCCATATGTAAGGGAATAATGGAGTTGAATGATTAGAAGTATGTACCATCTCATTTGCTGAGAAAAAGATAGATTCGTGCATCCAATCAATCTTTGGAATTGTCATAGAAGAAAGCTGTGCGAAGTTATGAAAAATGCTTATAAAGCCAGTGAAGTATGAGTATTTATGTGTAATAAATAATGACGGAATAGGACTAATGATAAATATAATAAGAACACCAACTGTAAATTTACAAATATGTGAGCGTAATAAAGACATGTAATCACCTACTCTTGGAATATTCAGAAAATTCTTATTCTTATTTTAGCTGTTTTCGGCGTAAGTTACAATATATTTTCTTAAAGAAGTTTCGAGAGAACGTTTGGTATTGTAGAGATATAAGTGAATGAAACGTGAATAAATTATGACAAGAAAATGAAAAATTTTCAGAAAAGTAAAATAAATTATTTATTTTTTTGTGAAAATATAATATAGTTATGGCACAGAAAGTATTTTAACATAAGGAGGCTGTTTATGAGGATTAAAGGGAATTATGTGTCGAAAAGGGAAGTTTTATTTTGTTCAAGTTCAATTACAATAGGGGAAGCACTGGAGCATTTAAATAAAACTGGCTATCGTTGTGTACCAGTTTTAGATGAAAAAAAAGAGAAATATTTAGGGAATATATATAAAGTAGATATTTTAGAATATAAAGGTTCACTGGAAGAGAGTGTATTACAATTATTAAACGATAAAGAAGGATATGTGAGAGAAGATTCTTCGTTCTTTAAAGTATTTTTTACAATAAAAAAATTACCTTATTTATCAGTAGTTGATGAAAAAGGAGTCTTTCTTGGGATTTTAACGCATAAAAAAGTTTTTGAGTTATTAGAAGATGCTTGGGGTGTGCATTCTAGTAAATATTCTGTCATGATTGGGACACAGGATTATAATGGAGCAATTCAAAAATTATCCACAGTATTAAAAAAATATACAGGTATCCAAAGTTTAATGACTTTTGATAATGATGCCTTATTAGTTCGTAGAATTATGTTTACATTAGGAGAAGAGTTTAACGACGGTGAATTAGAGACGTTATTGAAAGATTTAGAAGATCACGGATTTAGAGTTGTGTATGTGGAAGAAATGAAAAATCCACGTGAAGTTGAAACGATAGATTAACATGCAAAAGCCGTCTAATTATGTTGGATGGCTTTTGTTATGTTGCGCGTATGAGGTTATTTGAAAATAACGATAGAATAATAGATGAGATTGTTATAATATTTGTGCAAAAGAATAAAAAATGTAGATAATTTTGATTTTCGAAAAAATCAATTTGAAAATATGTTTTTATTTTTCAACTAAATATGTTACTATATGTGTGATAAAAACAAAGAGGTCTGACAACTTTACTCCACGTAATACCACTCTAATGAGTTAAATATTCAAAAAAATCAAAATTAATAATTAGAGTAAGAATAAGGGGAATGGAGAAATTATGGAGAAAGACACTGCTTTGTAAGGGGCATATTTTATCATCTTGAGCAGAGAGGAGGATGCATAGCATATTGTGAAAATAGAGATAAACAATGAAAAAGTGCTATGCAAATGAAAAGCATGAAGGGACGTTTAAGGCCAGGTGATACGGTAGCAATTGGTTTAATGTTATTTGCACTATTTTTAGGAGCAGGAAATTTAATTTTCCCACCAGTTTTAGGGCAACAAGCTGGAGAGAATGTTTGGGTTGCTACAATTGGATTCCTTGTAACGGGAGTCGGATTACCCCTATTAGCTGTAACAGCTGTCGCGTTTGTAGAGGGGGACTTGAAAGCGCTATCTTCTAGAGTTCACCCTATATTTGCGTTTGTTTTTCCATTAATTAGTTATTTAGCGATTGGACCATTTTTCGCGATTCCGCGTACTGGAGCCGTTTCATTTGAAATGGGTATGAAGCCATTTTTATCAGAGGCACTGGTTTCAGAGTGGTACATGCTATTTCTTTTCACGATAATTTTCTTCGGAATAACGTGGTATTTATCTTTAAATCCATCTAAATTAGTGGATTGGTTTGGGAAATTTCTTACACCAGTATTAGTATTGATTGTTGCTGTTATTGTCGGAAAGGCAATTATTGATCCGATTGGAGAACCAGCTGCGCCGCTAGCGGCATATAAAGAAAATACTTTCTTTGGTGGTTTTATTCAAGGATATTTAACGATGGATGCAATTAGTGCGCTTGTATTTGGAATTGTCGTTGTACAAGTTATCCGCTCTAAAGGAATAAAAGAGAGTAATCAAATTGCAAAAATAACAGTAGTATCAGGTATTATTGCTGTACTTGGTTTAACGTTAATCTATTTATCACTTGCTTATCTTGGTTCAACAAGTACATCACTTGGTGTATCGGAGAATGGTGGACTTATTTTAACGAATGTTGTAAATGAGTTATATGGAACAAGTGGTAAAATTTTATTAGGACTTGTTATTATACTTGCTTGTTTAACAACTTCTGTTGGATTAACATCAGCTTGTGCTGGTTTCTTTACAAACTTATTCCCAAAACTTTCGCATAAAACGATTGTAACAATGGTATGTGTGTTTAGTTTAATTGTATCTAACCTAGGTTTAACACAATTAATCGCAGTTACTTTACCAGTGTTAATGATCATTTATCCAGTTGCAATCGTATTAATCGTACTTTCTTACTTCCATAAATGGATTGGGAAGCGTAATACCATTTATATTGGAGCTATTTTAGGTGCGTTGTTGATTAGTTTCTTTAACGGTTTAGAAAGTGCGAAGATTAAAATTGACGCGATTTCTAATGTACTACAAATGTTACCGTTATATAACGAAGGAATCGGATGGTTAATTCCATCATGTATTGGCGGGATTCTCGGTTTCTTCTTCTATAAGTCAAATGAATCAAGTGAATTACAAAAGAAAGGTGCTTAGGCGCCTTTCTTTTTTAAAAGGGGATTTTTGTATTTTGTCTAAGTAATAATGGGGAGGAATGATATAATGGCTAATTTTGAAGATTTTTTAACTTTGGATTTGCGGATTGGAACGGTGATACATGCAGAGGAATTTAAAGAAGCGAGGGTGCCAGCGATTAAACTAGAAATTGATTTTGGGGAAATTGGGATAAAACAGTCGAGTGCTCAAATTACGAAAAGGTATAATCCAGAAGATTTAGTGGGTCAACAAATCGTTGCGATTGTAAACTTTCCGCCAAAGCGTGTAGCTGGGTTCAAATCGGAAGTACTAGTATTAGGAGGAGTACCTGAAGCGGGTGATGTTGTAGTACTTCAGCCTAATATGGAATTACCAAATGGAACAAAAATTAGTTAGTGAAAAGGCGGGGGAGCATGGATATTGGACGCGAATATTTACAATGTGCCATTTCGAATTTTGAAGCAACAAAGAAACAAGGGGAACGGGTGCTTTCACAATTATCATATGAACAGATTGAATGGTCTTCTCATGAAGCAACAAATAGCATAGCGATCATAATTAAGCATCTGCACGGTAATATGCGTTCTAGATGGACGGATTTTTTAACATCTGACGGTGAAAAAATAGATCGTAACCGAGATGCTGAATTTGAAGGTGGTTATTCTTCTAAGGAAGAGGTACTCGCAGCATGGAATGAAGGTTGGGAATATGTTTTTAAAACGATGAATGTGCTAACGCCGGAACATTTAATACAGACGGTATATATTCGCGGTGAAGCACATACTGTCATGCAAGCAATTGAAAGACAAAATTCTCATTATGCTTTGCATATTGGACAAATGATTTACATCGGTAAAATGTTAAAAGAAAACGAGTGGGAATGTTTAAGTATTCCTAAAGGAAAGTCTAACTTTCATTTAGAGAAAAAACGTTCAACATAATAATAGGAAAGAAACCGATATAAAATGGGAAATAAGAAAATAAGCCAAATGATAGATGGCTCTGCAATCATAAGAATACTACCAACAATCAGCCCATATATAATAAGAAAGAAATTAATAAGTGTATTCACAGGGATAAATCGTGAGATGAAAACTTGCTGTCGTTTAAAACAATCACTGTGAAATACATAAAAGCGGAAGTACCATGTGGTAGTAATAAGATCTTTCTTTCGCGTAATTCTTTTTTTGCATGTATGACAGATGAACGGTGGTTGCATTTCATTACGCTCCATTTTTCATATTTGTAATCATGTAGGACAAAAGTAGGTACAAAGTGTATATCCCTATATACGCTCCTGATATAAGAAAAAATGGATTTAGTAAAATCCCATGAATGCTTGTCATAAAAACTAAATCTTGTATTAAAACCTCATATATATTAATAGAAATAATTGTTCCGAGTACATACAGAGTCAAGTACGCTGAAATATGTAACGCAACACGGATTGTAGGTTGCTTAGCAAGCCAATAAAAAACAAATGATAATACAATGGGTAATGTTCCTATTAGTAGCTTCAATTCATTTCACCTCATTAACAATATAGCCGGAATTTAGACGGTCTATTCTCTAGAGCTTGTACATAACTTGAAATAGAGAGGTGATAGTATGAATCGAGGCTTTTTTTATGTGAAGTTCACGAGTGTACGTAAGTTAGTATTATTTATTATTGCTACAGTACTAGCGACTTTTTTTCTTATTAGTATGATGGTAACCTCTATGAAAGAGACAAAGTCAACGTATTTATATAATTGGTTAAATGAGTTATCGATGAATGGTTACATGTATGTTCTTGGGAAAGAGAATCATTATTTTACACAGGAATATAGGAATTTAAATCAAGATTTTTCAATATCGTCGTTTCTCTTTTCCATGGCTACGAATATTCGTTTTAACGATGTACGAAGTTTTGTCGGTAAAGAGCTACCTGGTTTTGGTAAGTACGATACAGAAATTGTTATTGCGGGTGAAGGGACAAATTATTCTAACTTACCGATAGAGTCGAGCGTTCCACTTGAAGAAGTAGTAAAAGAACGGACTGGAGAAGGTGGACAGGCTCCAAAACCGGATAAGAACAAAGAGAAAAAGCAACCTGCTCAAACGACAGGAAAAAGACAAGTTGCTTTTATTTATCATTCGCATAGCTGGGAATCTTATTTGCCGTTATTGAATTTAACAAACGATCCAAATCCGAATAAAGCAACAAGTTCCGTCACGAATATTTCAATAGTCGGTGACCGATTTCGTGAACAATTAGAAGGTGAAGGAATCGGAGCAACAAACGATAAGACTGATGTTGGTCAAAAGTTGATTAGTAAAGGATTAAATAGTAATAGTTCTTATAAAATGTCACGAGAAATTGTACAAGAAGCAATGACTGACAATAAGGAACTACAGTACTTTTTTGACTTACATCGTGATAGTGCTCGGAAAAATGTAACGACAAAAGCAATTGGAGATAAATCATATGCAAAGCTTGCTTTCGTAATAGGAAAAGGAAATAAAAACTATGAAAGGAACCTACAATTAGCAACGGCTTTACATGAGACAATTAATAAGAAATATCCAGGGGTTAGCCGTGGTGTCATTCAAAAAGGATTCCAAACAGGCAATGGAGTCTATAATCAAGATTTGTCAGGGCAAGCAATATTAATTGAAGTTGGTGGTGTAGATAATACAGAAGAAGAATTAAATCGATCAATTGACGCACTTGCTAAAGCATTTGGTGAATACTTTTGGCAAGCTGAAAAAGTGAATGGATAAAGTGAAACTAAAATAGTGGGAGGCCCCCGCTAATAATTATTAGCTCATACCAATT
Organism: Bacillus basilensis; assembly: GCF_050630465.1. Taxonomy (NCBI): domain Bacteria; kingdom Bacillati; phylum Bacillota; class Bacilli; order Caryophanales; family Bacillaceae; genus Bacillus; species Bacillus basilensis. The sequence goes on from NZ_JBNTQO010000010.1 coordinate 97,778, forward strand.
TTGGAAAAACGTAAGTGTAATGCTTACGTTTTTTTTCTTTGGTTTGAAATGTGGATGATACGATGTCACATAATGGACATAATTTTTAATTGTTATAGTAATATCGAAATTTGTCTATTTATACTGGGTAAATTAGAAAGGGATTTTCGGAAGAGTAGAGAAAATCTTTTTACAAGGAAAATTTTTATATTATGAAATTGGTAGGGTGATTCAGGTGATCAGGGAAATTAAAGTAGAAGATGCAGCATCATTTTTGCAATTAAGTAAGCAATTAGATGAAGAAACAAAATTTATGTTATATGAACCAGGAGAAAGAAAATTTACAGTTAAGCAACAAGAACAAATGATTCATCGCTTTATAGAAAATGAATATGCAACAATATTGGTAGCAGTTGAAGAAGAGAGAATAGTAGGATTTATTTTAGTGAATGGAAATAATATTCAAAGAAAGCGACATGTAGCAGGTATTGTAATTGGTATTTTGCAAGAGTATAGCGGGCGAGGTATTGGGACGAGTTTGTTTAAAGAGGCTGAGAAGTGGGCAAGATTACATGATGTATGGCGTTTAGAATTAACGGTAATGGCCCACAATACAAGAGCTCAGGCACTATATAAAAAAGCTGGATTTGAGAAAGAAGGTGTCAAAAAAGCTGCTCTTATTATCGATGGTGAGAACATCGATGAGTATGAAATGGCCAAATTATTAAAATAAGAGGTCGTTATATGAAAAAAAGATGGATACTACTTGGTATCGTAGCGGCGATACTCATTGTTGGAGTAGCAGGAATCAATTATAAAATGTATAAGGATAAGCAGGCGCGCGAGGTAAATGTAAATAACATATTTCCGAAAGCGAAAGAAACGATTGCGAATATGGATGGTGATATTGCGGTAATTAGTAATCCGAATTCGATGCTTGTGCTTGTGAATAAAAGTAGGCGTTTGCCAGATGGGTATAGACCGCCAGATTTAGTTATTCCGAAAGTGCGCTACTCAAGTGAAGGTGATCAAGAAAAGAAAAAAATGAGGAAAGAGGCAGCGAGAGCGCTTGAGGAAATGTTTCAGCAAGCTGATAAGGAGCGTATTTTCCTTTTTGCAGTCTCTGGATTTAGATCTTTTGATCGACAAAAAGCATTGAATACGATGTATAAAAAACAAGATGGAGAAGCAAAAACAGCAATGTCGAGTGCAGTTCCTGGAACGAGTGAACATCAAACTGGACTAGCTATGGATATTACATCGCAATCTGCTAAGTTTCAGTTAGAGACAATTTTTGGTGAAACGAAAGAAGGGCAGTGGCTTTCTGAAAATGCTCATAAATTTGGTTTTGTCATTCGATATACAAAAGAGAAAGAATCGCTTACGGGCTATCGATTTGAACCATGGCATGTGAGGTATGTGGGGAATCCACAAGCTACATATTTATATGAAAATCAACTGACACTTGAAGAAGTAACAGAGTGAACAATTGAGGGGAGAGAAGGATTATGACGGTGTTATATAAGAAAAAAGTACACGCATATGTGACAAGAGAAAAAGAGGGAGTTATGCAACTGCTTGTTTTTAAACATCGTGATGTACCTGAAGCTGGTATACAAGTACCAGGGGGAACAGTTGACGTAGGAGAAACGTTAGAAGCAGCACTTTTACGTGAAGTACAAGAAGAGACTGGATTACGTCATTTATGCATAGAGAGTTTTTTAGCAGATTACATCATACATGTGAAAGAGAAAAAGGAATATCAAAAACGACATTTTTTCCACGTAACGTTACTAACAGATGTAAAAGATACTTGGGAACATATAGTAAGTGCGGGTGAGGAAGATCAAGGTTTAGTATTTTGCTACGAATGGGTTAATATTGCAAAATGCCCTGAATTAGCCGGGAAACAAGGTGAGTTTTTACATTTGTTAGATGAGGTATATGTAAAGTAAGAAAAGAGTCTGAAGCGGTAGTTTATTCGTTTCAGACTCTTTTTATTTTTCAGGAAATAAAAGGTTTTTACATTGGAAAGTTGAATTCTCTTAAAGGGATTGTAGTTGTATATGCGAGGAGCGGAGAAAATGAAAAAGTAATAGAGACATATTATCAATAAAAGGTTTTATAGAAGGAGAATGAAAATGGAGATGCAGTTCAATGCACTATTACAAAAAGAATTAAATATTCCTGATATACAAGCAGCGATGGAAGCGGGAAAATTAACTTCAAAAGAACTAGTTATGTATTATCTTCATAGAATCGCAAAGTATGATCAAGACGGACCTAAAATCAATTCTATTTTAGAAATCAACCCGGACGCTATCTTTATGGCAGAAGCGCTAGATCATGAAAGAAAAACAAAAGGTGTAAGAGGTCCGCTACACGGCATACCTGTTTTACTTAAAGACAATATCGAAACGAATGATTCTATGCATACAAGTGCAGGTACGATTGCACTAGAACAACATATAAGTAGTGAAGATGCATTTCTCGTTACGAAACTGCGAGAAGCAGGAGCAGTGATAATAGGAAAAACAAATATGACAGAATTAGCAAATGGAATGTCTTTTGACATGTGGGCTGGATATAGTGCAAGAGGTGGGCAAACAATAAACCCTTACGGTACAGGTGAGGATGATATGTTTGTTGGCGGCTCAAGTACAGGGTCTGCGATAGCAGTCGCCGCTAATTTTACAGTAGTATCTGTTGGAACAGAAACAGATGGTTCTATATTGAGTCCAGCTGTTCAAAACTCTGTAGTAGGTATTAAACCGACTGTTGGTCTAATTAGTCGTAGGGGAATTATTCCGTTTACTTATTCACAGGATACAGCGGGACCATTTGCTAGAACGGTAACAGATGCTACTATTTTGTTAGGGAGTTTAACTGGGTTAGACGACAAGGATGTAGCTACTCATAAAAGTGAAGGTATAGCAGAAGATGACTATACAAAGTATCTTGATGATAATGGTTTAAATGGAGCAAAGATTGGTGTATATAGCAATGCGCCAAAAGATTATTATGAATCTGGTGAGTATGATGAAAAATTGTTTAAGGAAACGATTGAGGTATTGCGTAGTAAGGGCGCGACAGTAGTAGAGGATATTGATATTCCATCTTTTCATAGGGAATGGAGTTGGGGAGTATCGCTTTATGAACTAAAGCATAGTCTAGATAATTATCTTTCTAAATTACCTTCAACTATTCCAGTACATTCTATTTCGGAATTAATGGAGTTTAATAAAAACATAGCAGAAAGAGCTTTGAAATATGGACAAACTAAATTAGAAATAAGAAAAGATTTCCCTAATACATTAAGAAATTCAGAATATTTAAATGCAAGGTTAGAAGATATATATTTTTCTCAAGAACAAGGCATTGATTTTGCACTGGAAAAATATAATCTTGATGCGATTCTGTTCCCTTCTTATATAGGCTCCACTATATGTGCGAAAGCAGGTTATCCGTCTATTGCAATACCTGCAGGATATATGGAGAGTGGGAGACCTTTTGGGATTACTCTTGCAAGTACAGCTTTTAGTGAAGGAATATTAATTAAACTAGCATATGCTTATGAACAAGCGACTAAACATAGGGGAATCCCTAATTTGTCATAAATAGAATATACAAAAAGGACAGGAATTTCTGTCCTTTTTGCTTTATTGATTACATTAAGATATTTTTTGATCGGTCTTATCATATTTTAATAAACTAAAAGATAAACAAGCAGAACATAAAATAAGAAAAGAAGCGATGATATAAATTGTACGAACACCGAACATATCAGTAATAATACCAACACTAAGCATAGAAAGACCAGAAGCTGTTGAAAGAAGTGCGCCATGTGCTGTATACATTCTTGATAATAAAGAAGGAGCGACACTTGATTGTAGAACTGTCGTTTGAGAAATATCTCTAATTTGATAACATGGACCCATTAGAACACATAGAAAAAGCGCAATAAATCCGCTACTTGTCATACCATATAAAAATGTAAGAATACTAAACATAAGAGAGCCTATCGCCATGGATCGTATTAAATTGTTTTGAATGTATATACTCATTTTCCACGCTAATAGCCCGCCAATTAACGTCCCAACATAATAACTTGTATTAATATATCCCCACCATTCTTCTCCTTTATGAAGGGCAGTCGTTACATAAGCCATCGTAATAGCGCCGATCCATATTGTCCCTGCGAATGTTTCAATTAAGTCCATACATGTAACGGTACGGAGAGCAGGATTTTGAAATAAGAGTTTCCAACCTTCTAATAAAGCGGCGCCTTTTGAAGAAGAAGGCTCTATTACTCGTTCATTATGTATGGAACGTAATGAAAAGTGTAGTGCAACACATCCGAAAATCATCAAAATGTTATTTATCATAAGTGTAGAAGTAGCGCCGATAAGAAGAACAATAACACTTGTAAATGAATAAGCAGCGGCTTGCGCAATTTGTATGGAAAAGGAAAAAATACTATTTACTTTTACTAAATTTTCTTGTGGTGTAAGGCGGGGTAGAATACCGTATAGTAATGGAGCGCTCCAGCCACTACATAATGAAATGAAAAAAATGAAAATTAATAGTGCTACAATGTTTGTGGAAAGGACCGGGAATAATATCATTAATAAAAATAATAGAGCAGTTTTTGACCATTGTAGTGTAAACAGTAATGAATAAGATGGAAATCGATTCATTATAAGTGGTGCAGATGTATTTGCTATAAGATTAGTTAGGACTTGTAATAATGGAAAGAGAGCAGTTAATGTAGCGGATTTAGTTGTGATATACATATGAGTTGTAATTATCATTACGTATACGATGTCAGCAAGAGTAATGCATATTTTAGAGCTTAAATAGTATGTTAGGGAACGCTTGTGCAATAAGCACACAACCTTTCTGAAAAAATATTACAATAGTTAGAATAATTATAGTTTGAAAATTTAATTTTCGAAAGAATTTAATTTTTTGTCACTTTTTGAAAGGGAATTTCATGTATAATGAAGAATATATTAATATAGTATTTTAATAATGCTCATTATAACAGTGAATATGTACAATAGCTTGTAGTAAGCGCCCACGTATTAGAAAGGGCGGATAAACCATACTTTTCTTCATATACATATAGAAAATGAGAAAGAAAGTGAGGGTTGTATATGGCTGCTTGGGTAATTTGGTTTATAATAGCTGGTATTTTATTTATTGCAGAAATGTTGTCGATTACGTTTTACATGCTTTGGCTTGGAATTGGAGCTGTTGTCGGAGGTCTTATTGCTTTGTTTGTCCCTGAAGCACTATTATTACAAGTTGTTGTTGGTGCGATTGTAAGTTTAACACTGACTTTCTTCACCAAAAGAATTTCAAAAAATTTTCGGGAAGCAAAAGGCTTTACTGATACAGTAGATATGCTTGCAGGTAAAAAAGGGATTGTTATGCAAGCGATTACAAATGAAGTGAATGGTATTGTAAAGGTTGATGGAGATACTTGGACAGCTGTTGCAGATGATCCAATTGATGTTGGAGAAAAAATCGTTGTTATAAAGAGGCATAGTACTATTTTACAAGTGAAAAGGGAGAGTGAATAAATATGGTAGCATTAACGTTAACGATTATATTTGCACTAATTGTTGTTACATTTATTGCATTAACAATTAAAATTATTCCTCAGCAAAAAGTTGGGGTCGTTGAAAGATTTGGTAAGTTTCAACGTATTATGCAACCAGGATTAAATTTATTAATACCAATTGTGGATCGCGTTCGCGTATATCACGACTTACGTATTCAACAAACGAATGTACCACCGCAAAAGGTGATTACAAAAGATAATGTTCAAGTAGAAATTGATACAATTATTTTCTATCAAATTGTGGAACCAGAACTTGCGACATATGGTATTTCAAACTATGAATATGGTGTTCGTAACATTACTTCTGCAACGATGCGTCAAATTATTGGTAAAATGGAACTGGATGAAACGTTATCTGGTCGTGAAAAAATTTCAACAGAAATTCGCTTAGCGCTTGATGAAGCAACAGAAAAATGGGGCGTTCGTATTGAACGTGTTGAAGTAGTAGATATTAACCCACCAAAAGATGTGCAAGCATCAATGGAAAAACAAATGAAAGCAGAACGTAATAAACGTGCGATTATTTTAGAGGCTGAAGCTGCCAAACAAGATAAAGTCCTTCGTGCTGAAGGGGAAAAGCAAAGTAAAATCTTAATGGCTGAAGGGGATAAAGAAGCACGTATCAGAGAAGCTGAAGGGTTAAAAGAAGCAAAAGAATTAGAAGCGCAAGGGGAAGCAAGAGCGATTGAGGAAATTGCAAAAGCAGAACAAAATCGAATTGAATTACTTCGTGAAGCGAATCTAGATGAGCGTATACTTGCTTACAAATCATTTGAATCATTAGCTGAAGTTGCAAAAGGGCCAGCAAATAAAGTCTTTATTCCATCTAATGCAATTGAAACACTTGGTACTCTCGGGGCAATTGGAGAAATCTTTAAAGAAAAACAGGCGAAGAGATTACCTTCAAATGATACAGAAAAAGAACAATAAGAGTGCAAAAGAGAAATGGGATGCCATTTCTCTTTTTTGTTATAGAAAATTCAGAGTATGATATAATGGAATTTTTCGGATATTAAAAAGGGGAGTGAAGAAACATGCAAATACTACTAATACGCCACGGAGAATCAGAAGCTGATATCTTAAACGTACATGAAGGACGAGCTGACTTTGAATTAACAGAAAAGGGAAGACAGCAAGTGCAAAGGCTTGTACAGAAAGTGAAAACAGATTTTCCGCCAGATTTCATTTGGGCAAGTACATTAAAACGTGCTCGTGAAACTGCTGAAACGTTAGCTGAAGGAATTGGGTGTCCAATTCAATTAGAAGAGGAATTAATGGAGTTTAATAATGGAGTGCAAGCAGGCTTATCATTTGAAGAAGCAAAGAAATATCCAGAGCCAAAGTTTCTTCATGATCGTTTTGAAAACGGGGAATCGTTTATTGAGTTTCGAATGAGAATAGAAGGAATCTTTTCTAAAATCGTGACAGAGAATACATATGACCGAATTGCAATTGTTGCACATGGTGGTGTAATAAATAGTCTATTACGTGCATTTTTCAAAATGCCAATTTCAATGGACTATTATTTTAAAATGGGAGATACAGGAATAAGCTTAATTGAAATTGATGGAGAACAAAAAACGGTACATTTCATTAATGATACGAGTCATTTGGACGGGATGTAAAGACCTATGTACAAAGTAGTGTTTTTTGATGTTGATGGCACTCTTTTAAGCGAGATTGATAGAAGTATGCATGAGAGCACAAAAGAGGCAATACAAAGATTAATAGATAAAGAAATTCATGTAGTTGTTACTACAGGGAGACCATATAGCTTATGTTCGCAATTTAAAGAGCTGGGCATACATACAATTATTTCTGCAAATGGTGCACATATTAAGTGTGGAGAAACAGTTATACATAAATCAGTACTTTCAAGTGACATCGTTCATGATATCTCGGGGTTTGCTGAATTACATGGTCACGGTGTTTCTTATTTTACAGAGGATTTTGCAATGAACGGGATAGCCTCGGATAATGAACGTGTAATTCAAGCGCTTAACGAGACGTTAAATTTAGCAAAGTATCCTGAAAAAAGCAGGGATTTGTCAGAAGAGATCTATTGTTTATGTCTGTATGCGGATGAAATAGAAGCTCAAAAATTTATTGAAAGATATCCAGTGCTTACGTTTGAGCGTTTTCATGGTTATGTCATAAATGTATTGGAAGATAATAAAGTATCAAAATTAACGGCTATTCAAAAAGTATTGGATCACTTAAATGTTTGTAAATCAGAAGCCATGGCTTTTGGTGACGGTAGAAATGATATTGAGATGTTACAGTATGTAGGATTAGGGATTGCAATGGGTAATGGCGGAGAAGAGTTAAAAACAAGAGCTGATTTCGTTACAAAGAAGGCAAGTGAAGGTGGTATTGCTTTCGCCTTAAAGGAGTTTCGGATAATTTAAAAATAATAGCTAGTCAGTTTGAAAAATCCTGTTTGAATTACAGGATTTTTTTGTCTAACAATATTCTTGCAATAAAAGGAAAAATATGAGTATAATGAAAAAGTAGTTAGGTAAGCTAATTAAGAAGAAAGGAGAGTGAAGATGAATGGGTTCAAGAAAAGATTCTCTTCCTTTAGGGATTGAGCCATATGCTGAGCTAATAAAAAAAACAGCATCAGCGGATACGGATCCAATTGCAGCAAAACTTGGTTTGTTAATGTTATGGACGTCTGATAATGTTCTGGATGCTGTTGACGTAGATTTAGCTCCGCTTGGTATTTCAGAAAGTAAATTAGATTTTTTACTGTTGTTTATTTTGCGTGAAATGGAATCAAATGGGGAGGAAGTGAACATGAGTCCTTCGGATATTGCGAGTCGATTAGGGATAACACGTGCTTCTGTCACTGGCTTATTAGATTGGATGGAGAAACGAGAGTTAATCGTAAGATTCCATCATTCTGAAGATCGAAGAAGATTAAAAGTGAAAATTACTCCGAAAGGAAAAGAACTAGTTACGCAATCTTTACCAACTTTTTGGTTATCTTGCGCTTCGTTAGTTGACGACTTTAATCAAGAAGAGCGTCAAGTTTTAGAGAAGTTATTAAATAAAATGCAAGTAACTATGCAGGTGAAATTAGGAGAAGGTAGATAAATAAGTTGATTATGAGGGTCAACTTATTTATTTGGGAATATAATTAGTCTGCCTTATTATAAGTTTAACTAACTTTAATTGTAAGTCATAATTTTTCAATGTAATAAAATAAATAACAGTTAAAGAAATACTATTTTAAGTGCTTTAGATTAGAGGTTTTAAATTAACAAAACAAATCGTATTAAGGGAGAGATATTATGATGGAAATAGGAAAGGAAATAAATAGTGAAAAGAATTACACAATAATGACGGTTGTATTATGTTGGTCGGGTATGGTAGCTATGTCTAGTTTATATGTAACAATCCCTTTAATTGCTCTATTTTCAGACCTTTTTACTGTTTCACTAGCGCAATCTGCAGCTACAGGCAGTATATTTTCTATTGGCTTTGCTATAGGGTGTTTGTTATTTGGGGCAATCTCTGATAAATATGGGCGAAAAAAGGTGATCTTCATTGGATTACTTGCTCTGTCGAGTATTTCTTTTTCCTTAGGGCTTGTAGATAGTATATTTTGGCTTGTTATTCTTAGAGGATTACAAGGGATAGCAGCAGCTACATTTTCTCCGGTAGCGTTAGCCTACGTTGTAGAAATGTTTCCAGTAGAAAAAAGGTTACAACAATAGGATTTGTTAGTACCGGTTTTTTAGTAGCTGGAATTGTAGGTCAGGTAATAAGTACGGTTGTGAGTCAACATTTTGGATGGCATATGGTGTTCTTTCTTCTTAGCATTGTCTATATGATTACTGCTGTATGGGTTCAGTATTCTCTTCCAAAAGGGGCGACATCTCAATCTTATACTGATATTTTAGGACCGATTAAACAGATGGGTAAAGTATTTACACATAAAAGCTTAGTATTGAGCTATATGATAGCTTTTGTTTTATTAATGGCTTTTGTTAATATGTATACTGTTTTAGGGAATTATTTGAGCTCTTCTATTTACAATTTAACTGCAGAACAAATCCTTTATTTTCGTTTAGCGGGGCTATTTGGTATGGTGATGTCACCGATTGCGGGTCGTTTAACAAAGAGGTTCGAAGTAAGGAAAGTTCTTCAGGGTGGACTGTTGGTCGCTCTTTTTAGTCTAAGTGCAATGGGCTTTGTTTCATACCTCCCTTTACTTGTTATAATGAGTGTCTGTTTTGTAATAGGTATTGCTATATCAGTTCCGTCTTTAGTTGCTCTTGTAGGTCAATTAGGAGGGAAAGCAAGAGGAATAGCAGTTTCTATTTATACTTTTATTTTATTTTTAGGTACTAGTATAGGACCCATCATTTCTATATATCTTTTGAAAATAGGAAGCTATGCTCAAACATTTATTTTATTAGGAATGATACTTTTTATTGGTTTTATAGCTTCTCTATTTATAAATAAAGAACATATATTTGATGATATGTAGATTGGATACTGAATGAGTGGGAATTTACTCAAATAAAGAAATGCAAGGATCTTTCATATGCTCGCATAATAAAATATGAACTTGCCCGCGATGATGATAAAAATGCGAGAGAATTTCAAGCAACCATTCAAAACGCGAATAAGAAATACCCCAATAGGCAGTCATAACTTCTGCTAATTCTTCTTTGGAATAGGAAAGAAATGTTTTAGGGAGAAGATTGTATCCTTCAATCATTATTTGTTGCATGTAGGCTATTGTTTCCGGTGTATGTTCTAAATAAAAGGTATGTAACTCTTTTTCCGTAATACCATTTAAAATGAGTAAATCTGCATGGCAAATAAGAGAAAGATGTGCACATATTTCAAATACTGATCGCTTCGAGTGAATAGGTTGTATTTTTAAATCGTCTTCATTGTATTGGTTAAGCATTTGAATAGAAGTATCAACAGCAATTTTAAACTGATGCAATGCAGATTCAACAAACATTGTAATTCTCCTCATCTCCGTATATAATAATTTCTTAAGGGTATTATATCGTACTCAAAATTCCGAAAATTCTAGTAGTTTGACTAGCATATTGAAAAGTATTATATTGTAAAAGGTCATATGAAACGTGAAATAGAATGGAATGCAATTATTGAGTTAGGAGTTAGACCAATGAGTTTGAAATATGGAAGAGATACAATTGTTGAAGTGGACTTAAATGCAGTAAAACATAATGTAAAAGAATTTAAAAAACGTGTGAATGATGAAAATATTGCAATGATGGCTGCTGTAAAAGCAAATGGGTATGGCCACGGGGCAGTTGAAGTTGCGAAAGCTGCTATTGAAGCAGGAATAAACCAGCTTGCAGTTGCATTTGTAGATGAAGCGATAGAGTTAAGAGAAGCAGGAATTAACGTGCCGATTTTAATTTTAGGCTATACATCAGTAGCGGCTGCTGAAGAGGCAATTCAATATGACGTTATGATGACTGTTTATAGAAGTGAAGATTTACAAGGTATAAATGAAATCGCAAACCGTCTTCAAAAGAAAGCGCAAATTCAGGTGAAAATTGATACAGGAATGAGTCGTATCGGTTTACAAGAAGAAGAGGTTATACCATTTTTAGAAGAATTAAACCGTATGGAGTATATAGAGATAGTGGGAATGTTTACACATTACTCTACGGCAGATGAAATCGATAAATCATATACGAATATGCAAACAAGTTTATTTGAAAAAGCTGTTAATGCAGCAAAAGAATTAGGAATTCATATCCCATATATTCATAGTTCAAATAGTGCAGGCTCAATGGAACTTAGCAATACATTTCAAAATATGGTTCGTGTAGGTATTGGAATTTATGGAATGTATCCTTCAAAAGAGGTAGATCATTCAGTTGTTTCTTTACAGCCTGCGTTGTCGTTAAAATCAAAAGTAGCTCATATTAAACATGCGAAGAAGAATCGCGGTGTAAGTTATGGGAATACGTATGTAACGACTGGTGAAGAATGGATTGCAACTGTACCGATTGGTTATGCTGATGGTTATAATCGTCAGTTATCTAATAAAGGGCATGCATTAATAAATGGAGTTCGAGTACCTGTTATTGGCCGTGTTTGTATGGATCAGCTCATGTTAGACGTTTCAAAAGCAATGCCAGTGCAAGTGGGAGACGAAGTAGTATTCTACGGTAAACAAGGCGAAGAAAACATCGCAGTAGAAGAAATAGCGGATATGTTAGGTACAATTAACTATGAAGTTACATGTATGTTAGACAGAAGAATTCCACGTGTGTATAAAGAAAATAATGAAACGACTGCTATTGTAAATATACTAAGAAAAAACTGAATCGTTATGATTCAGTTTTTTTATTTTTGACAAATGAAAAATGCTCTATTTGTACCATGTGATTGAATGTTCTTAAAACCTACGGATTCTAATGAAGAAATTATTTCTTCATTGGAATAACAAGCTTCCTCAAAAGAAAAGTCACTTCTTGCCCAATTATTCTCTATGTCATGCTGAAATAGTATAAAGTTCATGTCTGCTTTTTTATTTTCATTATCATATGTAGAATCGATTGTACAAACATATTCGTCTGCTGAAATGTGAAACGAAGCAATCCAATTTTCAAGAAAACCTTTCTCCATATTCATATCAAATACGAATGTACCTTCGCTATGTAATACGGAGTAAACATTACGAAAAACATTTTTTAATTCATCTAATTTTAAAATATGGTTTAAGCTATCGCCAGTAGAGATAACATAGTGAAATTGCTCATTTATATTGAAATAACGGGCATCATCGATGATAAAGTTTGCGTCTGGCGCGTTTTGACGTGCGTATTCAATCATTTGAGCAGAACCATCTATACCAGTTACTACAAAATTATTATCCATTAATTTCTTAGTAAGGTGACCAGTCCCGCAGCAAAGGTCTAAAATATGAGAATGTGGTGGTGCATATTGTAAAACGAGTTTTTCTAAAAGTAGATAGGCGTGTTCAGCATAATGCCCCCAATGCTTATTATAGATGTCTGCAAAAATGTCATAATCAGAATAAATTACTTTTTTAGCCATATGTATTCACCTCGAAATTCATTACATTATAATAGTCATGCTTCGTTTTAATTTCAAAACCACATTGTGTATATAATTTTAAAGCATGGTTGTTTTTCGTTTCGACGTCTAATTCAATTGTTGAAATGTCTTCTGTAATAAGGGTATGTACCATATAACTAAGAATATCTTTGCCGTATCCCTTGCCTTGATAAGAAGGATGAACGGCGAATCCTGATAGTGTAGTAGATTGCTCTTGCTCAGAAACTGTAATCGTTCCTATCACTTTTTCATTGATAAGAGCACTGTAAACTTGATGGGAAGATGAATTCATCATCTTTTGTAACCATGTAGTGGTATTTTCTACTGAATCTCCAAACGCTTTACTGGAAATTTCGATAAGATCAAGAAGTGATTCTGAAGATGCAAGAGTAAGCTGTATAGTATTCTTCGTTGTTTCTTGAACTTCTTTTGCTCTGAACGCCATACTATATTCACTATATAAAAAAGGTAACTTCATATGTTTTGCAAAGTCTTTTCCAGAAACAGAATCCCCATTCATAATAAGAAGAGCTTCATCTGCCTCTCTTAATCGTATTTCTTTCATTGCGGTTTGTAAAAGAGTAGTGCCTATATGTTGTTTTCTATAATTCGGATGAACAAACCCTATTAACTCGAGTTTTGTCGGTCTTTCAAAGTCATACATACTTAATGCACTGACTAATTTGGTATCGTCATAAAATAGAAAATCATTTATCTCTTCTTTATTACGAGCAGTTAAAAAGTTTACATGTAAATCTGACGAGTAATCAATTTGATCATGTTGCCCGCAAATATGGGCTAAGTCTTTCATTTGCTGAATTTCGTTTGCTGTTAAAAATTTCTTTCGTTCAATATTCATTTCATAATCCCTCACATTCGTATTTAAAAATAGGATGGATGACTTAACCATTTTTCTAATTCCACACTTCCTTGAACAGATAACAGTCGGTACAAATAACGGTAAGGCTGTCTACACTTTTCAAGTTGAGGAATAGGCATAATTGTTTCGTAACCACTTTTAAAGGCATGAGCTTCTTTTTCAGTAAGTACATATTCTAGTCCGATAAAATCAAACTCTCGAGGAGCAACTGCGTAAGCTTCTGTATCTACTAAACCTGTAATAGTTGAACCATCTGATAAAAACGAGCGTAGATTTCTTCGGTGCTGGTAAGGAAGAGAGTTGTAACTCAAAAATAGGGAATGCGTTACGGATGCTCACGTTATCTGAATAAAACCTATTTACAAGGTCTTTACTGACATTTAATATGTGAGTCTTAAATTCTTCTAGTGGAATGTGGAAAGTACTTGATGGATTTCCTATAAATTCTGCTTGAAACGAATGAATTTCTGCTAGTCCTTTTCCAAGACTGAATAAAATTGAATCAGGTTGTCCGAGAAAGGATTGCAGCGTACTTCCTGTTAATTTTTCGACAATAACATACTTTCGTCCATTTAAAACGTGTTTTTGCAAAATAGTCGGGATGGGCAAGTTAGTATGCTTTTTCAATAATGTGTGTATTGTTTCTAATTGATGTACGTTCCTTGGATCAATTCCAAAAAGGTTTTTGCATCCCCACCAAAAATCATTATTTGGCTCTTCATTTATTTTAGAAGAACGAACGATGACTTCTGCATCTTCTGTTCGGACGAGAAACACATCGCTTGCATGGTCTTCATAACCTGGGTGTAAAGTTTGAACAGATAAAATAGGTGAAGTGAAAAGTTGTTGTAGCATGAAGTTACTCCTTTTTCTGTAAATTCTATAAATTTATTATATAACAGAATATGTGCCACGTGGATAGTGATAGGGGAAAATGTAGAACCTGCATAAATGTATAGTAAAAATCAGCATGAAAATTATATTTTTCTAGTTTTGTATGAATTATCAAAATAATATTTCTGATGATAAACCTGTAAAAATGCCTGGATGTAAATCTCGTATTTTTCAGTAAATGAAGAGTTAAGCGTACTTTTATGAGAGTTATAATGTAGGTTTTGAAAAATATTTCTCAATAATAAAATGAAGAGAAAAATATGAAAAAGTAGAATAGATTCTTTTATAATAGTTTTAAATTAATTAACATAATTAATTATTAATTATGTTAGATAGGAGAGAATGTTATGGCAAATGTACTCGTAATAAATTTCCCTGGAGAAGGTCATATTAATCCGACTATAGCTATTGTTAGTGAGTTAATTCAGCGAGGGGAAACAGTTGTTTCGTATTGTATTGAAGATTATAGAAAGAAGATTGAAGCAACAGGTGCAGAATTCCGAGTGTTTGAGAATTTTCTCTCTCAAATTAATATTATGGAACGAGTAAATGAAGGTGGGAGTCCTTTGGTGATGTTATCTCATATGATTGAAGCATCAGAGCGTATTGTGAATCAAATTGTAGAAGAAACAAAAGGGGAAAAATACGATTACTTGATATACGATAATCATTTTCCGGTAGGACGTATTATAGCGAATGTTTTACAATTACCTAGTGTTTCTTCTTGTACAACGTTTGCTTTTAATCAGTACATTACTTTTAACGATGAACAAGAATCGAGGCAAGTAGATGAAACGAATCCGTTATATCAATCTTGTTTAGCTGGAATGGAAAAATGGAATAGGAAGTATGGAATGAAATGTAATAGTATGTACGATATTATGAATCATCCTGGTGATATTACCATTGTATACACTTCAAAGGAATATCAACCAAGTTCAGATGTATTCGATAAATCGTATAAGTTTGTCGGTCCATCAATTGCTACTCGAAAAGAAGTAGGTAGCTTTCCTATGGAAGATTTAAAAGATGAAAAAGTGATTTTCATTTCTATGGGTACAGTTTTTAATGAACAACCTGAGCTATATGAAAAATGTTTTGAAGCGTTTAAAGATGTAGAAGCGACAGTCGTATTAGTTGTTGGTAAGAAGATAAATATAAGTCAATTTGAAAACATTCCGGATAACTTTAAGTTGTATAATTATGTGCCACAATTAGAAGTATTACAGCATGCTGATGTATTCGTGACACATGGTGGTATGAATAGTTCGAGTGAAGCACTATATTACGGTGTCCCGTTAGTTGTAATTCCGGTAACAGGAGATCAGCCTTTAGTTGCGAAACGAGTGAATGAAGTAGGGGCTGGAATAAGGCTTAATCGCAAAGAATTAACTTCTGAATTGTTACGTGAATCTGTAAAGAAAGTGATAGATGATGTAACGTTTAAGGAAAATAGTCGTAAAGTTGGAGAGTCACTTCGAAATGCTGGTGGGTATAATAGGGCAGTTGATGAAATATTTAAAATGAAAATGAATTCCTACTTAAAACTTAAATAAATGTTTGGAGCACACTTACTGTAATATGTAAGTGTGTTTCTATAAAAAAATTACATAAAAAATCACTGTAAAGGTGAAACTTTTGTGTATATAAACTGATATCTTTGAATTAGTAGTAAAATTACGTTAAAATAATACTAAGAAAATATATAAGTTTTGGGGGTAATGAATGAAGAGAGTATTTGAATACATATTATTAACAATTGGCTCAATTATTGTAGCGGGTTCATTAGAACTTATTTTAGCGCCTAATGGATTAGTAGATGGCGGGGTAACGGCCATTGCTATTATGGCGAATAAAGTTGCCGGATTGCCGCTTTATGGAGTGTTCTTAGGAATTAATATCCCGATTTTATTATTTACTGCAAAAGTAATGGGAAAGAAGTTCTTTATCCGTACATCCTATGCAAATGTTGTTACAACACTCGGATTAATCTATTTAAAACCATTTCCAGCAATTACAACTTCTGAATTGTTAATTGTTCTTTATGGAGGAGTCCTATTTGGTGTTGGTGTAGGGATTGTAGTAAAAATGGGCGGAGCAATTGATGGCTCAGAAATGTTAGCTGTTTGGATGAATAAACATTTTAAAGTGCCGATTAGTACATTTTTACTTGCAGTAAATGCGGTTATTTTCATCTTTGTTGCCATTTTGTTTTCAATTGAACAAGCGATGTTCTCATTAGCAATTTTCTATATTGTTACGAAGATGATTGATTTCATATTAGATGGTATTAATCAAGGAAAGAGCGTTATGATTATTTCTGGTAAAAATAAAGAAATAGGCGATCTACTTATGAAAGAATTGCAATTATCCGTTACGTATCTACATGGAGAAGGTGGTTTTTTGGGAGAGCACAAGAGAATCATTTATTGTATTACAAACCGATTCATTTATCCGAAAATGAAAGATCTCGTTCTCTCTGTAGATCCAACTGCTATAATTGAAGCATCCTATTCAACAGAAACAACTGGTGTCAAACGTCCGGGAAGGGCAATGAGATCAGAAAAATAGTGAATGAAAATAGCTCCACGTAAGTATAACTTGCGTGGAGCTATTCTTATTTAGAAAACCAGACTTTTTTCAGTAATTTGACAACAGTTTCGATACAATCCTCTGGAATACTACCAAAACCGAGTAATACATACGACTCCTCCTGTACATTATGAACAGAATCATATGTGGAGAGAGGGTATAACTTAATACGTTGTTTTGCAGCTGTATGAATAAGTTCTTGTTCGTTCATCCCATTATGAACGTGAAGTACAATATGAAGTCCGGATTGTTCACCGAGTATATGAACGTTATTCCCCATTTCGTTTGTAATAGATTTAATTAAAGACATGTGTTTTCTTTTATATAACGTACGACTTCGGTTAATATGACGTTCCCAATCACCATTTTGAATAAAGGTTGCGAAGGTAAGTTGTTGCAGCGTAGAAACGGTTTGTTTAAACATACCACCAAGTTCTTTATAGGCTCTTAAAAGATGAGGTGGTAAAACGATATATCCCATTCGTAAAGAAGGTAAAAAAGATTTCGAGAAAGTTCCCATATAAATAACACGTTCATTTGAATCTAGTCCTTGTAAAGAAGGAATAGGTTTTCCTATATAGCGGAATTCCCCATCGTAATCATCTTCAATAATATACGCCTTACAATCATTCGCCCATTTTAATAACTCGAGTCTTCTAGATAACGGCATAATGATTCCAAGTGGAAATTGGTGAGATGGAGTGACATATGCCACATTGGAACCCGATTCACGTAAAGCAGAAATATGAATCCCTTTATCATCTAAAGGGATCGGGTGAACAGGAAAGCCAGAACTTTGAATCATAGCAGGTATACGGTGAAATCCAGGATTTTCGATCCCGTATTCTTTTTTTGGGCCAAGTAGTTGAAGTAGTAGCCAAAGAAGAGGCTGCGTACCTGCTCCGATAATAATTTGATCAGGTGAAGAATGTACCCCGCGAGCATGATATAAATACTTTGAAATATGTTCTCGTAGAACGAGCTCACCTTGGGGATCTTCTTTAGCGAATAATTCGTTTTCATACTGAAATAAAGTTTCGTGTAATGCTCTTTTCCAGTTTGTTATCGGAAAAGCTTTTTGATCAATAAGTCCTTGACTACAATCATAATCATATTGTTCGTTTTCTTTATTGTTAGCACTGTTTGATGCAATTTGCTGTTTCTTTTGAATGACCTCAATATCAACTTCTGCAACGAAAATCCCACGTTTCGGTTTGCTTTCTACATAACCTTCAGCTTGTAATTGTTGATAGGCAGATTCAACTGTAATACGGCTCACATTAAGTTGCATAGCTAAATTTCTGTGAGAAGGAAGGCGTGTACCAGCACGTAGTGATCCTTGAGAGATTTCTCGTTTTATATATTCGTAAATTTGTAAGTAAATAGGTGTTTTACTTTGTAATTGTAATGGAATAGTAAGATCCATTTGTAGTCGCTCCTTTTTATACTGGCCTTATAAAAAAGAATAAAACTGTCACTTAAGTTAAGGGCAGTTGCTATTTATAATGATGATATAACATTTAGAAAATTTTATAAGTAGTAAGGAGAGAATCATAATGAATATTAAAGCAGTAGTAACAGAAGCGGATTTACATGATGTATTTCCTGTATTACAGCAATTACGAACGAAACTTTCAAGAGAAGAAGCAAGTTCTTTATTTCAAAAAATGAAAGAAGAAAATTATAAACTATTTTCGCTACGTAATGAAGATGAAGAAGTTGTTAGTCTAGCTGGTGTAGCGATTTGTACGAATTTTTATAATGAGAAACATGTTTTTGTGTATGACCTTGTAACCGCGGAAGCTCACAGATCAAAAGGGTATGGTAATGTTCTGCTGTCATATGTAGAAAAGTGGGGGGAAGAAAAAGGTTGTAGTTCTATCGTACTTACATCTGCGTTTTCAAGAATTGATGCACATCGTTTTTATGAAAGAGAGGGCTTTGATAAGGTAAGCTATTCTTTTTATAAAGAGTTATGATACTAAGTAGGTTCCGTGTATAAAAATATGTGGAACCTATTTTCTTTTCCAGATTTGAGCTAGGGACAGTTCTAGTAATATAATTTGTCGAATATTAGAAATTAACAAGGGAATATTGAATTTAGAGAATGTTAGGAGCGTTTATACTTGGAAAAAATAAAGAAATTATCCATACCAAATGATGTAAGAGTCATCATTATTTCTGATATTCATGGAGAATTAGATCTTTTTAAGGAATTACTACATAAAGTTAATTTTAAAGATGAAGATTATTTAATTATTAATGGTGATCTTTGTGAGAAGGGGAGAAATAGTATTGGTGTCGTAAACTATGTGATGGATCTAGTAGTTAGCAAGCCGAATGTTTATGTAATTGAAGGGAATTGTGAGGTTGTAGTTGAAGCACTTGTAAATGAAAATCCTGCATTAATAAATTATTTGTGTACGAGAACGAATACAATTTGTAATGAATGGCTAGCGAAATTGAATGTTACCGTTAATGAAGAAAGTGATATTCTTGAAGTGAAAACAAAATTAATGAGCTATTTTTCAAAAGAAATAAAGTGGCTAACAGAATTACCGACAGCGATTGAAACGGAAGGTTATATTTTTGTGCATGCTGGTCTTGAAGATAGAGCGGATTGGAAAGAAACAGGACGAAAAAATGCGATAGCAATGCCGGAGTTTTTCAATCAATCACATAGAGCAAATAAGTATGTAGTTGTCGGGCATTGGCCTGTTGTAAACTACTCTGTTGAAGCTCCATCTAACAATCCAGTTATTGATAAGAAGAAAAAGATTATAGCAATTGACGGCGGAAATGCGATTAAAGAGGCGGGGCAATTAAACGCGTTTATTATTCAGAGGAAACCAACAGGTGATACGTTTTCTTATACATATGTAGACTTTTTTCCAGAGTATGAAGTGATAGCAGATTTTCATGCGAATTCAGAAATGCAGGGCGGGGTTACCTATCCGTATTATTACATAGAGCCGGTGGAGAAGGTGCAAGATTATACAATATGTAAGCAAAAGGAAACGAATACATTACTCTCTGTGAAAGATGAATACATTAGGCAACTTGATTCAGGTGAATATACAGTGAAAACCGATATTTCTTGTGCGCAAATAAGCGTAAGAAAAGGTGACATTATTTCTCTCATTGATGGAAGCTGTTCAGGATATGATTTAATTAAAAGAGATGGAGTAGAGGGTTGGATAGAGAAAGGGATTTTAGTTGAGATAGGAAAGACGAAAAAGAAAATATTTAGCTGAAATAGGAGGGATGTAACCTTCTATTTTTTATTAACTCAGTAATGGTGACGTACCTTAATTGATACCTTATAACAAAATTATACAATTATAATAAATGATATTAGTTTTGATTTTTCTGAAAAAATATTATAATTATATATGAAATAAAGAGGATTGTAGGAGGGAATTATGCAAAACGTAATATTAAAAGGGGATAAAGTTACAATTCGTACAATTGAAGAATCGGATATAAAACCATTATGGAATCTCGTATTTAAAGAAGAAAATCCAGAATGGAAAAAATGGGACGCACCTTATTTTCCATTTTCGATGCAAGAATATCTGTCTTATAAAGAGAAGATGCAAACCCGTTTAAAAGAAGAACCTCTATCCAATTTAATTATAGAAAATAACGGTCAAGTTATAGGGACGGTCGGATTTTATTGGGAGTATAAACCGACGCGTTGGTTGGAGATGGGAATTGTCATTTATAATCCGGCTTACTGGAATGGTGGTTATGGTACAGAAGCGTTAACGTTATATCGGGATTTACTATTTGAAAAGATGGAAATTGGCAGGGTAGGACTCACGACTTGGTCTGGCAATGAACGAATGATGAAAGTAGCTGAGAAAATAGGAATGACTTTAGAAGGTAGAATGCGCAAATGCCGTTATTATAACGGAACGTACTATGACTCTATTCGAATGGGAATGATTCGTGAAGAATGGGAAGCGCTTAGAAATTAAAATTAATTAAGGTGAATTATGAAAATGATTCTGTCATTTTTTCTAGTATATTAGCAGAATATAATTTAAAGAGAATGGAGACAACGAGATGACATATGTAATTAGAGAAATGAAGCAAGAAGATATTCATGCTGTACAATTAGTAGCGAAAATAGCTTGGCATGATACATACGAAGGCATTATTCCGAGAGAGATTCAAGACAGTTTTTTAGACGAGGCATATTCTGACGAAAAAATGAAATATCGTCTTGAAAATACACATTTATTCGTTGCGGAAGAAGAGGGCGAAGTAATTGGCTTTGCGAATTTCTCACCCGTTAGACTACAAAACGAAGCGGAATTAGGAGCAATTTATTTGTTGCCAGATCAGCAAGGGAAAGGGATAGGAAGTGCTTTATTACAAAAAGGGCTAACGGTATTAAAAGGAATTCGGAAACTATACATTCATGTAGAAGCAGCGAATGAAAAAGGAAAACGGTTTTATGAAGCGAAAGGTTTTGCACAATTAGAGGAATTTGAAGAAGATTTTGAAGGACATATGATGCAGACAGTAAGGATGGTTTTATACGTATAAGGAGGACTGGTAATGAAAATTTTTGATTGTAGTGAAGAAGTGGGAAAGCAAATCACAGCATTTCAATCTAATTTCATAATGTCGAAAATATTAGACCATAAAGGAAATATACATATCGGTGCTATGCATTTACGAGAGAATGGAATAATTGGATATCATGAAGCAGTTGTATCGCAACTGCTTCTTATTGTGAATGGAGAAGGGTATGTATGCGGAGCAGATAAAGAAAAAGTGAAGGTGGAAGCGGGACAAGCTGTTTTTTGGAAAAAGGGCGAATTTCATGAGACGTGTACGGAAAATGGGTTGATAGCAATTGTGATTGAGTCGGAGGACCTTGAGAATGGAGTTTTATTGAAAGAAGTGGGAAAGTTTGATGATCAAGGTGAGTGAGGATGGGGTTAGTATGCGCAAAGTTACCCAAATTGTAATATGTACTTCAGCAGTGCTATTAATTACACTAGCTATGATAAATGGAGAAACATGGAAAGGTAAAATTGTTATTTCGCTAGCTGTTCTTATATTTACTGGGGTTTCACTAGTATGGAACTCATTTGTTATAAATCTTATGGAGAAATTTAATAGAAAAAGGATTAAATAAATGCGATCTTTCAAGCGAATGAGAACTATATATTTAATAACAGTGCCTATTATCGCTTTACTTTCATTATTTTTTCCGCAGTCATTAGGAGATCGTATACTTACTTTCTTTTTTGTACTTGTTTTTGGCGGGTTAGCAATTGGATTTACACATATAATGGAATTTATTGGAAAAACAAAAGATAAAAGAGAATGACAATGAAGCTTTTATAAGTGGGAACAGTAGTAAGGCTCAAAGGTGTAGATTTGTAAAATTTGAGAGGATGGATAAGGAGTAGTAGGATGATAAAAATTACAAGAATCGTAATGATTATAGCAATTTTAATAGTAATCATTACAGGACTAATAGCTCCCTTTTCGTTAAAAGAAAAGGGAGTACATACACTAGGTATGGTCGTTTATGGTGCAATTGGGTTAGGTGGAATTACTTTATTAGATTACATTATTAAAAAGCAAAGAAAAGAGTAATAAATAAAAATTTTACCAATCGGAAAAGTAGTTGGTGGTCTATTTGTAAAGTTAAAAAACAAGGGGAATAAGAGAATGTTAAAATCGTCAAAAATCGTTGGATTTATAGCAATGGCTATTGCCAGTATATTCTTTCCTATCGATTTAAAAGGAAAAATTATTTCTTTTACTTATATACTTGTATTGGGTGCAATCTCCCTTGGGACTACAAATTTAGTAGAATGTGTAACTAATAAATTTAGAGAGAGTAGAAATGATTAGTTTGTTTAAGAAAGGAAGGATCTAATTTATTATAGGTATATCCTGCTAATAATTAATGTTGGTGAATGAAATCTTTTCATATATTAGCTTTCATTTTAGTTATAGGAGACCATGATGTAATAGCAAAAGGAGAATTTGGACTAGGTACATCTGGCTTTAGAGTGTAATTAGATGCTGAGACAGGCGGGTATTTTGGAGAGATTTATAAAAGTCGAAAAAACAAAGGAAGGAAGCTGAGATGGATCCATTTAAAATGGGGAAATATATTACATATGTTGCAGTCACGATACTTCTTATATTTTCTATGTTATTGCCATATAGCCTACCTAAAAAGATTGCTCTTATTACTTTTGTTTTAATTATAGGAGCTATTTCATTGGGGGCGAATAAAGTGGTAGGACGAATAGATAACAAATTTAAGCAATAATAAAGTTTGAAGATTAAGAGAGGAGCATATTAATATGCAACCATTTAAGGCTGGAAAATATATTACATATGTTGCAATTGCTATATTTCTTGTAGTCGCTATAATGTCTCCTTATGAATTACCTAAAAAGATTGGCTTTATTATAGGTGTTCTTATTTTAGGAGCATGTGCACTTGGTACTAATAAACTTAATGAATGGATGTTTAGTAAATTTAAAAATAAATAAGACTCATACAATAAGAAAAAATGGATCTTCCAAACTTTATCCCATTTTTTAAGGCTCATGATTTAATAGTTCGTTTAGAATATGGATTTGGTACGGGAGAGGCTAAAATACACCTTGGTCAAGAGATGGGTGCATACTTTGGGAAAAGTTATGGTGGGGGATTTTTTGCTAAGTTTGAGAAGAAGGATAAGGAGTAGTTAGGTGATGAAGATTCCAAAAATTGTAATGGTTATAGGAGTTTTAATTGCAATCATTGTTGGATTAATGGGGCCATATTCAATTAAGGAAAAGGTAATATATACATTTAGTATGGTTTTTTGGGGGACAATGGGGATTGGTGCAATTACTTTAATGGATTATATTAAAAGGAGAATAAACAAATGAAACTTTTACCGATTGGAACAGTTGTAAAACTAGAAGAGATAGAACAATTTGTTATGATTATAGGAAGAATGGTTGTATCAGCAGATAAACGTGATTTTGATTACGTAGGTGTTCCGTACCCAGTAGGCTATCTAGGTGATGAAAAAGTATTATGTTTTAACCATGATAAAATTGTAGAGGAAATGCATAGAGGGTATATGACTGAGAGTGAATTAGAATTAAGAAAAAAATTATCTGAACTTTAATGGAAATGGAGAATATATTACATGATTTTAGGGATTTCATATTTTGATATATTTTGTATTGTAGTGATTGTCTCGTTTTTCTTCATTTTTTTGAGATTGAATGTATGGTATAACAAAAAACATAATGTTCCTAAGGTTTTTCAATGGTTTCCTAGAAAATGGGGTAAAAGAAAAGTTTCAGAGCATTTATTACAATTAAATGAAAAGCTAGCGGCTGAAGGTAAAGGTATTTGGGTTACAATCTATGCTATAGATTTATACATTGTAACTATTCCTTGTACAGTTAAAAAATATAAATCTTAATACATATAGTAAAAAAAGACCTTAAAAATAATTAAAAAAGTCGATTTTCTGAGATGGAAATTGGCTTTTTTACTAAGTGACATTTCCTTAGTATTGTAAATTTGCATTTTGCTTACGCTTATACATGGCCGGTTAACATAACGTCCTATTATTGATAGCAAGGACAAGGGGAAATCCTACCCTCAAAAGGAATCTGCCTTTTTCTTTTTATATAATTATATGCAACTTTATGTGTATTCCTATCCTAGCGTAGGTTTTAGTGTTCTCGTTTGTTACTGAATTAGCCAAAAAACTGACAATCCCCTAATAGTGTGTGCTCCTCATCAGTTTAATCTTGTAGGAAATTTAATGATGTTACTCCGCAATTGCATAATTCGCTCTACATCATCTAGTGAGACAAGTTTAATTGTTTCATGAAATGGTGTGTTAGGTAAGTTGTTGTCATCCAGACATTCGCAAAAATACATTTCATTTTTGGCGCCTAGTTGTATACTTGGAGCGGTTTCAAATCTTTCTACAATAGAGTTGAATTGCCAGAGGGTTTAATCGGCTTATATGCGGAAAGAAGTGCCTCATAATCAGAGGTAACAAATTCTTCTTTACTATACGGTATAAATGAATCATGGAAGCGGAGTAAAATTGATTTTAATGTTCCATTCTCTTTAAATAATCCCCACAGATCTTGAAAGTCTGTTTCATAACCGGAAAATTCTATCTCCCCAATAATAAATTAGTTATGGGCTGCTTCTTCTTTTAGGTAAGTAAATATTTGTTCATGATCTTTCTTTATTAATTTTCGCATCATCATGAGTTAAAATATTTTTTCTGAATATTAAAACTTATTTTTTTTGAAATCAATGAAAAATTTTATGTTTAGTTCACAAACTTTCGGAAAAACTAGGAAAGATATGACAAAGGAGGTTATGAACGGTGGATCATCCAATTCAAGGGTTAATGAAAGCAGCAATGGAAAATTTAAAAGAAATGGTCGATGTAAATACGATTGTTGGAGAGCCTGTTCAAACGGCTGACGGTGGTGTAGTGTTAACGGTTTCTAAAGTAGCGTTCGGTTTTGGAGCAGGAGGTTCTGATTTCCAAACGAATGATGGGCAAAGAGCAAACGGTAACCCTGCATTTGGTGGCGGTAGTGCGGGTGGTGTTTCTATTACACCAGTAGCATTTCTTGTGGTGAATAAAGATGGAGTAAATATTCTTCATTTACAAAATGCGACACATTTAGCAGAAAAAATGATTGAATTAGCTCCACAAACAATTGATAAAATTCAATCGATGTTCCAAAAAGATGAAAAGAAAGAGGGAAATCATCATCCTCAAAACCCAGATGAAATCCTTTAAAAACGCCTGCTCACGAGCAGGTGTTTTTTCTTGTAATCACTATGTAATAAAACACATGAAATTGTAAATAGTTTTTGAAGTTTTTTCTATGTTTCTAAAATTTTTCATGTTAAAATATGCTATAGAATTGAAACATATAAAACGAAGGTGGCTAGGTGCTTTGTCTGGAGGATCTGACCAAGTAAAGAATATGATATATATTAATGGTAATCGTCGAGGTCATTGTTTTATTACATCAGGAATTACGTTTAAAGAGTTTGCAAGTAACATCCCTTCACCGCTCCATCAAGTGTTGCTTTTGAAGCATAACTTTGAATGGACAGATTTTCATTATCATACTTTATTTGAATATGTTGAGGAAGAAAATATACATAAGTTAATTCAAGCAGAGATTGATGAATTTGATGAATTTTGTTGGGTAGATTTTGATGATGCAAGCGATTTAGATGAATTAGAGCCAAAAGAAATTGCAGAGCTTTTATATTTGGCTCACAAAAAAGAACCACTTGCAAGAACATTCTTTCCGTTATTGAAAAATAGATTTGTTTATTTTTCACATGATGATGGATGGTACAACAAAGTGTATTATCGTAGAATCGCTGACTTTGTAGGGATGTTAAGTAAAGTCATTCCTTATAAACTCGGTGCTTTCGGTAAGAAACGTTTTACTTTCTTCCAAAAATCAAAAATTTTCCCAGCGATTTCAAAAGAAGTGATTATGGGACTTATTCCACTAATGGAAGAGGGTCTTTATATTGATCTAGCAGGGAAAATTGAGTCAAGAAGGGGTCTTGAAATTCCGGTATATGTAGTGGGTTCGTATGAAAGTACGGATGAAGTGCTAGATAATATCGATGAATTAAAAGAAGAAGCAACAGAGACAGGGTGGCTCATTTTTGATAAGAAAGAGCAAGAGTGGCAATGGGTTGTGGACTAAGAAAACTTGGTGCATGTAGTCAAGTTTTCTTGTCTTTTGAAAGGAGTATAAATGAAGAAGTATTATACAATTGTGGGGATTATAAGTATTATTCTTGTGGCGATTTTACTTATAACTTGTCCGAAAGAATCAGATTTTAAATTGTATCTAGAAGATAAGTATGCATTGAAATGTGACGAGAGTAGTTTTGAATGCACACAAAATGTAGATGGTAAAAAAGAAAAACTAAAATTTGAAAGTACAGATGCACGAAATGGTGTATTCTTTATGACTGTAAAGCAAACATTTAAGACAGAAGCTGGTGTTACGAAAGAATATAGCGGAGTAGGAATGTTTGGTACATTTCTTTTTGTTTCAGAGAAGACTTTCTAGTAATAGAAGGTCTTTTTCTTATGCTTATGTTCATATAGATGAAGTAAGACAAGCATAGGAGGGGTAATGATGAAGAAGGAATGTATTGTTTGCGGTGGTGAGGAGTTTTTCTCTTCTACATTATATGCACGTACAAAACAAGATTGGGCGTATGCACCAAATATGTATCGATTTGAAAAGGTGTTTATTGAGCATAGGGATGAAGAAAATTATCCAGTGTTTCAAGAAATTACAGCGAAACATTGTTGTGGATGCGGTCATATTATGTTGTATCACGAATGAACACACCAAGTATAACTTGGTGTGTTTTTTTAAAACGCTGACAAAGCAAGCGGATAAAATAAAGTGAATAAAACAGAAAAACTACCAAAACCAATTGCTGTATATCCAAGTGTTCTTGCTCCGAAATTGACAGCTAATAAGCCGACTAAAATCGCAAGAGAGCCGAGTGTAACTGGATAAAATGCAATTGAGAAAAGCGAAAGAAATAAAGCGACATAGCCTATCATTGCACCGGTATTTGTACCTTCTATTTCATTTGCAATTTCTTTACGCTTATGTCTAATTGGAATGCCAGCTGGTGATATTTCAGCTGCATACTCTTCGTTTTTTTCACCACTTTTAAAATGATGATTTCTCTTTCTTCGCATGTACATCCCTCTCTTTCAATTGGGTGTACCTATAGTATCTTTCATAAAGAGAAGAACATGAGTATGAGTTAAACCCAAGTAAAGCAAAAATTGGAGAATAAAGATTCCATTGTTCGCATGTACATCTCCTAATGAAGATAAACAGGAATTTTGGAAAATGATGTAGAATGAAATGAGTGATAAAACGTGAAGGTAGGGGAATGTATGACGAAATTTAATTGGCATGAATCAGCAGAGAAAAAATGGGATAGTAGTGCAGAATTTTGGAATCAAAATAGTCAGGAGATGTGGGACAACGGGAGTAGGAGTACAATTATTCCATTTTTTGAACAGTACGTGAAGAAAGAAGCTCAAGTACTCGATGTTGGTTGTGGTGATGGATACGGTACATATAAATTAAGTCGCGCGGACTATAAAGCAGTTGGAGTAGATTTATCAGAAGTGATGATTCAAAAAGGGAAGGAGCGCGGAGAAGGAACGGATTTATCTTTTATAAAAGGAGATCTCTCTTCCTTACCATTTGAAAATGAACAATTTGAAGCAATTATGGCAATTAATTCTTTAGAATGGACAGAGGAGCCATTACGAGCATTAAATGAGATAAAGCGTGTTTTAAAAAGAGATGGATATGCATGTATTGCAATTTTAGGACCGACCGCGAAACCACGAGAGAACAGTTATCCTCGTTTATACGGCAAAGACATTGTTTGTAATACGATGATGCCTTGGGAATTTGAACAGTTAGCGAAAGAACAAGGTTTTGAAGTTGTAGATGGCATCGGTGTATATAAGCGCGGAGTAAATGAGAAGATGTTAGGTCAACTACCTACAGAGTTACAACAATCGTTAACATTCTTATGGGTATTTATGTTAAAAAGCGTATAAAGAAATGAAAGAATTTTTAGGAGGTAAATAAGTGCAGAAAATACAAAAAACTGATACAATATCATCAGAACCAATTAAAGGGGGACTAGGGTATATGACAACTACTACAACAGTTAAATCCGATATTGAAATCGCACAAGAAGCGAGTATGAAGAAGATTCAAGAAATTGCAGCTGATTTAAATATTTTAGAAGATGAATTAGAGCCATACGGGCATTATAAAGGTAAGTTATCTCTTGATATTTTTAAGCGCTTACAAGATGAAAAAGACGGTAAAGTTGTTTTAGTAACAGCGATTAACCCAACTCCAGCTGGAGAAGGTAAATCAACAGTAACAGTTGGTTTAGGTCAAGCTTTTAACAAAATTGGTAAGAAAACAGTAATTGCACTTCGCGAACCATCTCTTGGACCAACGATGGGATTAAAAGGCGGAGCAGCAGGTGGTGGTTTTTCACAGGTTGTACCAATGGAAGACATTAACCTTCACTTTACTGGAGATATCCATGCGATCACAACTGCCAATAACGCGTTAGCGGCGTTTATTGATAATCATATCCAACAAGGAAACACACTGGGGATTGATACACGTAAAATCGTTTGGAAACGCTGTGTTGACTTAAATGATCGTGCCCTTCGTAATGTAGTAATTGGTCTTGGTGGACCGGTTCAAGGTGTACCACGTGAAGATGGTTTTGATATTACAGTAGCATCTGAAATTATGGCCGTATTCTGTCTTGCAACAGATATTCAAGATTTAAAAGCGCGTCTATCTCGCATCGTAGTTGCT
Organism: Bacillus basilensis; assembly: GCF_050630465.1. Taxonomy (NCBI): domain Bacteria; kingdom Bacillati; phylum Bacillota; class Bacilli; order Caryophanales; family Bacillaceae; genus Bacillus; species Bacillus basilensis. The sequence continues at coordinate 127,287 of NZ_JBNTQO010000010.1, forward strand.
TATAACTTTGCAAATCAACCTGTAACGGTAAAAGATTTAGGTGTAGAAGGTGCGTTAACATTATTATTAAAAGATGCATTAAAACCAAACTTAGTACAAACGTTAGAAAATACACCAGCTATTATTCACGGCGGACCATTTGCGAATATCGCTCACGGTTGTAACAGTGTTATCGCTACAACAATGGCATCAAAATTAGGTGATTATGTTATTACAGAAGCTGGATTCGGTGCTGATTTAGGCGCTGAGAAGTTTTTAGATATTAAAGCTCGTGCAGCTGGTATTAAACCAGAAGCAGTTGTTATTGTTGCTACTATTCGTGCGCTTAAAATGCATGGCGGCGTAGCAAAAGATCAATTAAAAGAAGAAAATGTAGACGCATTAGCAAAAGGTATGGAAAACTTACAGAAGCATGTTGAAACAATTCAAAGCTTCGGTGTGCCTTTCGTAATTGCAATTAATAAATTCATTACAGATACAGATGCAGAAGTTGCATACTTACAAGAGTGGTGTAATGAGCGTGGCTATGCGGTATCCTTAACAGAGGTTTGGGAGAAAGGTGGCCAAGGCGGAGTTGACCTTGCTGAAAAAGTGTTAAAAGAAATCGAAAAAGGTGAGAACAACTACGCACCACTTTATGAATTAGAATTACCATTAGAAGAAAAAATTCGTACGATTGCTCAAAAAGTTTACGGTGCAAAAGATATTGAATTTGCTCCGAAAGCACGTAAGCAATTAGCTCAATATGAAGGAGAAGGCTGGAGTAACCTACCAATTTGTATGGCGAAAACACAATATTCTCTTTCTGATGATGCAACGAAATTAGGACGTCCATCTGACTTTATTGTTACAATTCGTGAGCTGAAACCATCTATTGGTGCAGGATTTATCGTTGCGTTAACAGGAACAATGTTAACAATGCCAGGCCTTCCAAAACAGCCAGCAGCACTACAAATGGATGTAAATGAAGATGGAAAAGCAGTAGGTTTATTCTAAAAGGTTGTAATTCATCTCGTTTATCTGTAAACTATATATACATCAAGTGGCGCCTTTCCATCGAAAGGCGCCTGTTTTTTGGAGGAAATTATGTTTGATCCAACTGCTTTTGATAATTTAAAAGTAATCGTAGAAGGTGCTGTTTATGATTTTGATTTACATGGAGATATTCTTGTAACAAATCGAAAAGATATGATGGATCTTGCTTCATTAAGTCGTATATATCATATTTCATTTCAGTTAACCGAACCATTCGAACCGTTAGTAGAAGCAACATTTTCACTATCTGTAGATGCAAAGAACTTGTCTGGTGAAATATTAGAAGTACCACAATTTACACCAGGATGTGAAATGAAGTTAGCATTTTCATTCCCGATTGAAAAACCAGAAGTAGTGTGTAGTGAAATTGAAACTTTCATGCATTCTATATGGGGAAAAGAAAGAATGATTACGCAAAAACTTTCATACGAATATAATAAGCAAGCGATTTCATATCATAATAAGGTAGAGGTTCTATTTCAAAAAGCGATTACAGAAGACCATGTTGATGATTTAATAGCTGTTATTTCACACATGATAGAAACGGTGCGAACAATACAACATTTTCTTCAAAAATAGAGATAAAGGAGAAAAACAAATGATAAAAGATATGCAACCATTTTTACAACAAGCTTGGGAGAAGGCTGGTTTTAAAGAATTAACTGAAATTCAAAAACAAGCGATTCCAACTATTTTAGAAGGACAAGACGTTATAGCTGAATCTCCAACTGGAACAGGAAAAACATTAGCGTACTTATTACCCCTTTTACATAAAATTAATCCTGAAATAAAACAACCACAAGTTGTTGTTTTAGCGCCAACACGTGAGCTTGTAATGCAAATTCACGAAGAGGTTCAAAAGTTTACAGCAGGAACTGAAATTTCAGGTGCATCTTTAATTGGTGGTGCAGATATTAAGCGCCAAGTTGAAAAATTAAAGAAACACCCGAGAGTAATTGTCGGTTCACCAGGCCGTATTTTAGAATTAATTCGTATGAAAAAGCTAAAAATGCATGAAGTGAAAACAATTGTATTTGATGAGTTTGATCAAATTGTAAAACAAAAAATGATGGGTGCTGTGCAAGATGTAATTAAATCAACGATGCGCGATCGTCAATTAGTATTCTTCTCGGCGACAATGACAAAAGCTGCAGAAGACGCAGCACGTGATTTAGCAGTTGAACCACAATTAACACGTGTAACACGTGCAGAGTCAAAAAGCTTAGTTGAGCACACATATATCATTTGTGAGCGACGCGAAAAGAATGATTATGTAAGAAGAATTATGCATATGGGTGATGTAAAAGCAGTTGCTTTCTTAAACGACCCATTCCGTTTAGATGAAATTACGCAGAAATTGAAATTCCGTAAAATGAAAGCAGCAGCTCTTCATGCAGAGGCAAGTAAGCAAGAACGTGAAGCAACGATGCGTGCATTCCGCGGCGGGAAATTAGAAATTCTACTTGCTACTGATATTGCAGCACGCGGTATCGATATCGATGATTTAACACATGTAATTCATTTAGAGTTACCAGACACTGTAGACCAATATATTCACCGCTCAGGACGTACTGGACGTATGGGGAAAGAAGGAACAGTCGTTTCTCTTGTAACACAACAAGAAGAGCGTAAATTACTTCAATTTGCAAAAAAACTAGGTATCGTGTTTACGAAGCAAGAAATGTTTAACGGATCATTTGTAGAAACGAAACCGAAAGCACCAAAGAAAAAGAAACCAGCATTTACTGGGAAGAAAAAGCCTAGATAAAGAATTGGGGAAGGCGTAACTATTTGTAGTTACGTCTTTTTTATTTGCAATTGAATAATACAAGGAGGTTTATTAATGGTTATTAAAATGTATCTATCATCATTTTTTAAATCAACATATGTACAAGGAAGTAATATAAAAAAAGTCGAATATTAAATTGATGCGAAATAATAAAAAGAAGGTACATATATGGATAGGAAATTAGGAATGTTTTTGAATACGAAATATATTGAAGTAAACGAAGGAATACAAAAAGCAAGGGAATGGGATTTAGAATATATTCAATTATATGCTATGAATAAAAACTTCAACTTAGCTAATATTTCAATGGTAGAATGGACTGCTTTAAAGAAAAGCTTATCTTTTAATGGAATAAAGATTCCATCATTAGCAATTAGTTTTGGAGAAAATGGAATTATAGGAACAGAAGCTGGCAGTGCAATAGATCAGATTAAATATATTACTGACAGAGGCTTGGAGCTGGGAGCAAAGATAATAACAGCTCATATTGGGAAAGTTCCAGATGATGAAAAAAGTGAGTACTATGATAAAATGGTACGGGTTTGTTATGAGATAGGGGAATTAGCATTCAAATTTGGGGGAGTCTTTGCTATTGAGACGGGATCTGAAAAAACAATAGTATTAAAACAATTTTTAGAAACTGCAAACTCGAAAGGACTAGCTGTTAACTTTGACCCAGCAAATTTAATAAGTGATGTAAATGAAAATCCGGAAGAAAGTTTAATACTATTAAAAGATTATATAGTACAAACTCATATTAAAGATTGTAAAGAAGTGAAAAGCGATCGTTCAAGTAAGTATATAGAAGTAGCAGTAGGAAATGGTGAAGTGGATTTCGATATATTCTTCAAAGTATTAGATGAAATTGGATTCGACGGATATAACATGATTGAAAGAAATGATTATTTTGACGAACTGGATGGGATGAGTCAGTCGATAAATTTTGCAAAGAAGTACATACCAACTTAAAAGGAATAACGAAAGCAGCTGTAGAAAGCTACATAGAATGTAAAATAACAATAGGAGGAATACAAATGATCCATAAAGTTGGACAAATTATGCTGTATGTAAATAATCAAGATGAGGCAGTAAATTTTTGGACTGAAAAGGTAGGGTTTCATGTAGTTGCAGAGGAAGATAACAAACAAGGAATGAGATGGATTGAAATTGCTCCAACTAAAGATGCAGAAACGAGTATCATACTACATAATAAAGAAGTGATTTCGAAAATGAGCCCAGAATTGAATCTTGGTACACCGTCTTTAATGTTTTTCACAGAAAGTCTTGATCAATTATATATAGATTTAACAAATAAAAATGTTACTGTTGGCGAAATGGTAACTATGCCCTCTGGTAAAGTATTTAATTTTGCTGATAGTGAAGGGAATTATTTCGCGGTTATGGAAAAGAATCAATAATAATATTGCTTTGTGAAAATCCCCCTCAAACATATTGAGGGGGATTACATGTTTGAGGGGGATTTTTCATTAGAGAGTTGATTAATAAAAAATACGCCTTTTTCAATAGCTGTCTCAATATAACCAGCAATTTGATTAAACGTAAACACCTGTAATTCTTCATGCAGATGTTGCTCGGGATACAACATATCTTCAAAAAGATACTTTCGAAAAGCTAAAACGTTTTCTTTAGAAACCTCTTCAATATCTACAATGTGAGCTTCTTGATTAAAAAGAGAGAAAAGATGTTGTTCTTTATCGTAATGATGAAGTAACTTTGCATTTAACAATTTAAAATCGTTATAGTACATAGGTGCGATTGTTTCGTCGGTCTCTATCCTATTTTTTAGCCAAGGTAGAAAAAAGCCGCTTAGCCAATTATCATCGGCAATGAGATGGGTGTAATAACCTAAGAGAAAAGGGGAATCCATATGAATTTTATATTTTTGAAAAAAAGAATTGAAATCTATCCTTCTCGTATAGTTTTTCGTCGTACCAGTGTAAAAGTGTGAAGTTCCTTTTTCTTCTGCTGAATGAACCGCATCAGGGGCTACCCCTCCAAGTATGAAAGATGTTTTATCTTGAATACATAGTTTTTCGGCAATACCATTAGCGATAATAACATGCATAATTCGTGATCCCATGAATGACACCTCGGTTTCAAGTATTCATTTCAGGAAGAGGACTGAACAGTTAGTATTACTTTCCCTGTACTTTTTCTACTTTCGACCCATTCATGTGCTTTCCCTGCATCTTGGAGTGGAAAAGATTTTGTAGCCTTGATTTGCAAACGTCCGTCACGCAAATAACGGAATACTTCATTTGCAGTTTCTTGGAGTAGTTCAGGACGTTTTTTTCGTGTAGTTCCAAAGCTAAAACCGAGTATAGAGCGGCAACTTGCGTGTAAATCTTTCGTTTGGAAATTGCCAATTTCACCACTAGCATTACCGAAATGAACGAGGCGACCGTAATAAGCAAGACATTTTAAACTTCTTTCCGAAACAGTTCCAGAAATAGAGTCTAAAATGATATTTACGCCTTCTCCATTTGTCAGCTCATTGACTTTCTCTACAAAATCTTCATCTTGATGATAAATAACATAATCAGCTCCAGCATCTAAAGCAATTTCTTTTTTTGCTTCACTTCCGACAGTACCTATAACTGTTCCAGCCCCTAATAGTTTTGCAAGTTGAATAGCTGTAGTACCAATTCCGCCAGCAACCGCATGAATGAGTACAGATTCACCTTGTTGAAGCCTTGCTACATTTGCGAGTAAATTATAGCTTGTGAAAGATACGATAGGGCATGATGCTGCAGTTTGAAAATCGACTTCATCAGGTAAAGCAAAAGTAAGGTTTTCGTTTGCGACAACGTATTCTGCGTAAGAGCCATTTTGAGGAAATGCAATGACACGCTGTCCAGGATAAATCTTTTTCACATGAGAACCGACACGTTCTACAATACCAGCGGCATCTATCCCTGGAATAAAGGGAAATGCTTTATTTCCTTTTTTGCCATATCGTGATTTAACATCGGCGAAATTAACACTCGTAGCAACAACACGAATTAAAACTTGATTTTCTGAAATAACCGGCATATCCACATCTGTATATTGCATCACTTCAGGACTACCGAACGACGTTACAACGATAGCTTTCATCATGTATCCTCCTAAATTTAACTATATAAATCATTTTAAAGCGTCATTAGAAATTGGAAAATTATATAATAGTTATGCAAGGTTATAAGTGAAGCTTATGAACTTATTGAATCATTATATTAATTTATATAAAAAATTTTAAAAATCGAACGAATTATGAATTACTTGCCAATATAAAGTGTAAGACAAAGGAGGGATGGTATATGAAGGGTGAAACAACGTATACAGATTTAATCCAATTAACTTTATCAGGAAATAAAGAAGCGTATAGTGAGTTGTATGATGTGACGATTCAAGAAGTTTATAAAACAGCACATTTTTTGATTGAAGATAAAACGGATGTAGATGATGTCGTTCAAGAAATATACATACAGCTATATGAATCGCTTCGTAAGTATGATAGCGAGAAGCCATTTCGTCCTTGGCTAATTGGACTTGCGATTAAACAAATTCACTCTTATAGAAGAAAGAGGTGGATGCGACTACGAATTGTAAAAAAAGCAGAAGAGCAAAGAAAACCAGTACAAATTGATTTTTCTAATGATCTTATAAGTAAAATATCAAACCAAAAACTAATCGAACTTATTCATAAATTACCGTATAAATTGAAACAAGTTATTATTTTAAGATACTTACACGATTACTCTCAAGAAGAAGTAGCACAAATATTACATATTCCAATAGGTACTGTGAAATCTAGAATTCACGCAGCATTAAAAAAACTACGTCAAAAAGAGCAAATAGAGGAAATCTTTTTAGGAGAGGTAGGGAATGTGAAATGAGTTTAGATTGTAGAGTTCGAGAATCTATACAAGAAGAAGCCAAGAGGATTGTTGCCCCGCCGGAGTTGAAAGAAAAAGTAATCGTTCAAATAAAAATGAATCGTGGTGGAAGTAAGAGGAAGAAACCCCTTATCGCAGGAGTACTTGCAGCAGCTCTTTTAATCCCGACGACTGGTTTTGCGTATCAATCTATTATGGCGGATGGTATATACGGATCTTTTGAGAATTTAAAAAAACATGCCGGAGCGATGACATTAGAAGCGTATATGCGTTTTAGTGCAAAATTATCAGAAGCGAAAGATGAAATGGGAGCGAAAGAATATGAAGAGTTTACAAAAGAATTAAAAAAATTAACAAATGCAAAGCTGGAGTACGGAGATTCGAACGGTAATATTGATTATGATCAATTATCATCAGAAAAAAGAGAAGAAATGAAAAAGGTAAGTATGGGCCTTCAACCATACTTTGATAAATTAAATGGTCATAAATCTAGTAAAGAAATATTAACACAAGAAGAGTTTGATTGCTATATGGAAGCTTTAATGACACATGAAATAGTACGAGTGAAGACAAAATCAACTGGTGGAATGAAAATAGAAGAAGTACCTGAGGCGTATAAAGAAAGATTTATTAAAGCGGAGCAGTTTATGGAGTATGTAGATGAAAAAGTGAGATAAGTAAAAAAGCTCATAGCTATAGCTGTGAGCTTTCTGTATTGAAACGGAAACATATTAACCACCTATTCCTTTTGCTAGCAACAGGAAATATGCAACTACTAGTATTATTCCATTTAATAATGTACCAACTATTCCGAATAACCATTTTTTGATGCTATCGCAAAAATAATGCCGAGTAATGAGAGGATACCTAGTATCGAAATAACTAAAGTTAAATTTGCATTAGGCCCTCTTAGAATAAAGAAAGAACATATGCTTGCGAGAAACATTAGACACGAGAATCCAAAAAATCTATACATAATAATTCTCCCTTGATTGAAATGTCTTTTGACTTAGTGCAAGATTTACTTTAGTTTAACATAAATTTCCTTTTATCGTGTATAGTGACTTTTACAAGTAATATTGCATTTATAAATAAACCGCTGAAACCAATGAGATTTAAGTATTGGTCATCAATTATATTTTTTAATAGTTGCATTGTCCGTTTGTATAAAACAATCTAATAGTGAGTAACCAGCTATTAAACTAATAATCGTAACAAAGGTTGTATTTATAAGAATAATATTAGCTAAGTAAGGTAGGTATTGGCCAACTGGTGAAAAGAGTAGAGCTGGAGAAAAGGAAATGAATAGCGTAGGCAACGTAATAGCGATAAACTTATCCGGTTGAAAGTTCCAGATTTTTTTACTCGTTTCGCGATTAATGGATTGAAGGAATCTTAATAAAATGCCAACGATAAGAGGGAAGAGTGTAAAGTAGAATAATCTTGGATATACGTTAAAGTTCACCTGCGCATCTGTATCTAAATAAAATTGAATTTTCACTCCGACAAATAATAATAAGACGATAAATAATGTGAAGCAGAGGTATAGCATCACTTTTTGCATTATATTCCACCATCCTTTACTAAAAATATATTCAAAGAAAAAAGAGATATACAATAACGACTGTTGTATATCTCTTTTTTTACTGCTAATTAATAGTAGAATTTGTTTTTTCTAGCTTAGTGAAATAATCAATAATGCCCATCGCGCTAATTTCTATATCTAGATGTAAAATGTTATAAACGGAATGATCTGATGGGACGTTTAATTTTGTAAGATGAGAAGAGATTTTATCCATCAATAATGTTTGTAATGCTTTAGTAGCCTCATCGAAATCATTATATTTTTCAAAGACCTCTTTACCAGTATGAACGAAAATAGGTAACCAATGTTCTAGTTGGTTATATACTTCTGTAACATTGGACGATGCGCCGTAATGGCCGAAATAAATAGTATCTACATTCATACTTTGAATATGATTTTTAGAAGCAATCATCGCATCTGGTTGGAATTGTGAAGGGGACGTTGATGGTAGATACAGTTCTACACCAAGGTCTGCAAGTTCTCTATAATAAATTCCAATTGTATCGCCAGTAAAAATGCCGTTTGTTAATGAATCGTGAATGCTAATATGGTGCTTCGCATGTCCCGGTGTATCATAAAATGTAAGGATGCGGTCTTCTGCAATTTTTAACGTATCACCATGTTGTACAATATGAACACGTTCTTCTTCAATTGGAAGAATTGGGTCAAAAAGTTTATCGAAATCTTCTTTGTACACAGCTTTTGCACCTAAAATAAGTTTTGTTGGATCAATCATATGACGAGCCCCGCGCGAATGTACATATAAAGTAGCGTTTGGACACTTTTCCATCATTAGCCCAGCTGCGCCGGCGTGATCTAAATGAACATGTGTAACGATAATGTTTTTAACATCATTTAAATCAATATGTAATTGTTGTAAGCCGTCTAAAATATAGGGAAGAGAAGGGGCTGCACAAGTTTCAATTAAAGTAATATCGTCACCTAATAAAACGTACGTACCTGTTCGTTCATTATGTTGTAAATCAAAATCATCAATAAGATATAGGCGAGAAGATAATTGCTCTACTTTTTTCATCTTTACCACTCCTTCTATACGATATATAACTATTATACGCTAAAAATACAAAAAGGCAGAAAACGAAAGCTTCGTCTTCTGCCTTTTTGTAATGTTGTTAATTCGTTTGTTCTTTATTGATAGACATAACGAACAGTCCAACAATGCCGCCAACTAATGGAAGCATAATCTCTCCTGCTAAATTAAAGTAGGAGCTTAAGAATAAACCATTTACATCGATTACCCAGCCAATAACATACAATAACATCATATATAGTACGAAATAAAACTCGCGATTTGAAATCGTTTCATGTTGTGCAGTTTTCATAATGAACACCATCCTTTTCTATAATAATAGAATATAAACTGTCACATTTTGTTTACATTTCAATTGTAAAACTTTCCATTATAAAAGTCTAGTAGTTTGTGTCGAATTTTTGAACGGAAATAAAGCGCTTTCATTTTAGCGTGTAAGTACGTAATAAGAGCTGTATATTTACGAATGTAGTATAGTATAAACATAGAATGATGGTGTAGAGAGGGGTAGGAGCAATGACAGTTTATGATTTTTCTGCTAATACGATAACAGGAGAAGATAAATCGTTAAAAGATTACGAGGGAAAAGCGCTTCTTATTGTAAATGTGGCTAGTAAATGCGGGTTTACACCGCAATATAAAGGATTACAAGAAGTATATGATAAATATAAAGACCGAGGATTAGAAATACTCGGTTTCCCTTGTAACCAATTCGGAGGACAAGAACCAGGAACAGAAGCAGACATTACAAGCTTTTGTGAATTAAACTACGGTGTAAACTTCCCTATGTTTGCAAAGATTGATGTAAAAGGTGATAAGGCTCATCCTCTGTATACATACATGACAGAACAAGCACCAGGTTTACTCGGTATGAAATCAGTAAAATGGAACTTTACAAAATTTCTAATTGGAAAAGACGGAAAAGTAGTAGGACGTTTTGCACCGCAAACGAAGCCTGTGGATTTAGAGGTTGAGATTGAGAAGGTACTTGGAGAATAACTAGGATTTTCACTTTATTTAAAAAACGCCTCAAAGAACAATGTAGTTCTTTGAGGCGTTTTCTTTAAACTCACATTATAAAGATTAAATCACTGTATTGAATTCAGTTGATTTAGGCGGAGAAGCTGCTTTTGTCATAAGCACTTCCCATAAGTGTACGGATTTCTTCCATTCGGATGCGGCCTGTCCTTTTTGATACATAGCATTCTCATAACTGAAAGTAAGTTGTTGCATATCAGTCGAGTTGTAAAGTGTATCGATATGGAGAGCATATTCTCGGAATGTTTGACTTTTTCCTCGTCGTATACCAATTCTTGCAAATTGTTTTAAAAGTGCATCGTAAGCTTTTGTATAAACAGCATCGTCTTTTCGATATTTATAGAAAAGAATAATAAAAAATGTAATCCACTTCATTCTAGTGGTGAAGAGAATGTATCCTATAATACTAATCGGTACCGTAGAGATGAATACGTACCACCAAGAAAATCCATTTTTAGAATTTGGAATCTTTTTAGTAGAAGATTCTTCTGTATCTTCTATTAAACTTTTGAGCTTTGCTTCATTGTTTCGTTGTTGTATTGGTTCGTTATTAGAATTATATGCTTCGTTATTTTGTAAAGTAGGAGCAGGAGTATTATTTGTAAAATTATAGGGATTGGTAAATCCTTTTGTTGGTTCGAATGGAATCCATCCGTATCCTGGGAAATATACTTCGACCCAAGAGTGTGCGTTATCGTTCGCGATTTTATAAACATCTTCACCTTCTGCACCAACAAGTGTATTATCCAGAGTTCCTTCTGTATAACCTTTTACCCAGCGAGCAGGAATCCCGGCAGAACGAAGTAACACAATCATAGATGTCGAAAAATTATTACAGTAGCCGCTTTTTGTATCGAAAAGGAATTGATCAACATAATCTTGGTTTTTGGCAGGGAATGAGACATTCGTTGTTTCATATACAAAAGAATGGTCGGTGAAATAGTTTTCAATAGCTAATACTTTATCATATCGATTGACTTTATCATTTGTTAGATTAACAGCTAAGTCCCTTACTCGCTCTGGTAATGATTCGGGAAGTTGGGTGTACTTTGTCATAAAATAAGGACTTGTTTCATGACCTTCATTTGTTTTTACAGCTTTCAAGTTTTCTATGGAAAACTCCGGGATTTCATATGTTACTTTATATGAATTCAAAGTAGTAGAAGAGTCTCCGTCCATCGTATAGATTTTTTCTGAAAATGGGTCAACATTGTATGATACATCAGAAGAAGCTTCAACTGATACTAATCCTGCTGGATAGGTAAGGTGAGGGTAACTTTTTTGCATGGTGATTGTTGCCTTAGTTGTCTCCTTTTTTGTATTTTGTTCGTACCAGCTCACGACGTCGTTTTTATTTTTAAAAGAAACCTTCTTTTGATTTTCAGAAACTTCCCAGCCTTTTCCGGTATAAAAATCTTTCGTTTCTACTCTCCAATATTGTTTGTTTTGCGCTTGTGCTGTGAAAACAATTGTAGGATCCGCCTTAAAAGGACCACCTAATTTTGAGTCATCTAAACCATATCCAATTTTAGAAAATTCTTGCTTTTTACTTGCTTCAGATGTGTTGAATTTTAAAAAATCTATTGGGTTTGGCCATTGAGGGCCAAATTTTGGAGCAAAGTATGCGATGGTTGCTGACAATACAATAAATATTGTAAGAGGTCTAAGTAATTTTGAGATTTCTCTAGCATAATTTTGTAAGTGTTCACTCTCTTTTATTCGTTCTATGTGAAGAAGACTAAGCATAAAAAAGCCGCTGACAAGAGTACGAATAATGGCGTAGTTTGCATTGTATAAATGTAAGTTATGAAAAATTATGATATAAATAATAGTCAATATAAGAAATAACAATCCACGCTTTTTATGAATTATCCAAAAAGAGATGAAAGCACTCAAAAACCAAAATGATAGAAAAAATAAAACTGTTGGAAAAACAGGAGAAATATCTAGCAAATTCCCTTGGAAAAACAGGGAGGAATTTCGAGAAATATCAGTGAAAAAATTCGTTAGCCAAGATGGATTTATAAAAGAATTTTTATAATACAGGAAATGAGTGATGAATAACATCGTAACGATTTTTATTGGAATCTGCCCTCTTGCTTGAAAAAAAGAGAGAGTGAAGCAAATTCCTATAAATATTACAAAAATATCTAATCTACCTACGTTTGTAATACCTATAAGGGGTCTTAGCCATTCTAGTAAAAGTAGAAATGCACATACATGCATGAAGAATCTACTCATATCCCATTTGTATTTTGTTTGTAATGTTGTCATTTGCTCACCTCAAAAACCACATTTGTATATCGGTTTTCATAAACCACATTTACAAATATTTTTCGTTTTTGTAGAGTTTCTAAAATACTTAGTTCTCGATGTGAGAGTTGATTCGGTTTTTCTTTCACGACAAAAACTAGTAATTTTCTATTTTGTATAGCGGCATAGTCAGCCGTTTTTTGAATATCAGGAGAAAGATCGCTTGTCACAAGTAGTATCGTTACGGGCTCATAAACTTTTTTTAATTCCATCTCTACACTCTGAGAGAGCGGGAATACACTGTCTGCTTGTACTTTCGCTAAATGACAAAAGATTTGTTGCAACTGGCTATCTCCATTGTCTAAAGGAAAAAAAGTACGTTCTTTTCCGACAGAAAAGAATGACGCTGGTGAATTTTGCTTCAAGACAGCCCTCACAATAGAGGCAGTAAACGTTACGACTGATTCGAATAGAGGAGACTCGGTTCTGTCCATAAATATCATAATATTATGGCTGCGCTGTTGCTCAAATTCTTTCGTCATAATGTTGTTCGTTCGTGCAGTTGCTTTCCAATCAATCCACGAAAAGCGGTCACCAGGTTTATATTCTCTGACACCGACAGAGACTGTAGAGTTTTTTGCTAAATTGAGATTTGCAGAAAACGCTCCTTGTTCGAAATGATTTTCCAATTGTCGATATGTTATATCTACATACTGCGGATAGACTAAATATGTATCTGGAACTGACAAAGTTACTTCTTTCTCCATCATGCCGAATAAATCACCAGTTTTGATACGTACGCTTGAAAAAGTGTGTTCTCCTCTAGGGATTTTGTCAATAACATATTGAAAAGAAATATTTCGTTTTAATCCCGGAAAAAGTATTGCCTTATTCAACTTTGTTTGTCTACAACTTGTAAAGTGTGGTGGCAGTTCATCTTCTATAACTAAATAAAGTAAAGGGAAAGGAAATTTTCTTTTTATTGTAATGGTGCTTACAAATGGTTCTCCAGCTACATAATCGTTTTGATTTGTTATTCTTTTTACTTCAGCGCCCCGTAAAGCGTAGAAGGGAAGTAATAGTAAATAAAGGCCGATAGGAATCATACTGTAAAACAGAAACCAACTTACAAATCCACCTTGAAGCATAGCGTATATAAATGTTAAGACTAGGCATAAAGGGATTAGTAATAACTTCGTAACGTGATATAGTGCTCGTAGCATGCGTTTCATCAAAGGTTCATCGTCCTTTGAGTCGGCACGGCAGTTCGTGCAACGATTTTTGAAATAACTTGTTCTCCTGTAATTCCTTCAAATTTTGCTTCCATTTTTAGAATAAGTCTGTGAGCTAACACGTAAGGAGCTAAAAATTTAACATCGTCTGGAATAACATAATTTCTGCCATGGATGAATGCATAAGCCTGTGAAGCTTTCATTAAAGCAATTGAGCCACGTGGACTTGCGCCTAGTTGTATAGAACTATAAGAACGAGTCTGACTAACAAGCTTTACAATGTAATGCTTGATTGCTTTGTCCATACTTACTTCCCGTACGCTTTGTTGTAAATAAAGTAATTCTTCTATTGTAGTAATGGCCTGTAATTGAGAGAGTGGATTTGTTTTTTCCATCCGGTTTAAAATTTCAAATTCTTCTTCTGGTGTAGGATATCCCATTTTTAGTTTCAATAAGAATCGATCGAGCTGAGCTTCTGGTAGAGAGTATGTTCCTTCATATTCGACCGGATTTTGTGTAGCCATTACAAAGAACGGCTTTGGTAACGCTCTAGTAATACCATCGATTGTGATATTGCCTTCTTCCATACATTCAAGTAAAGCAGATTGTGTCTTAGGAGATGTACGATTAATTTCATCAGCAAGTACAAAGTTCCCCATAATTGGTCCAGGCTTAAATTCAAATTGGAGCTCTTTTGGATTATAAATAGAAACACCTGTGACATCTGACGGCAGTAAATCAGGTGTGAATTGAATTCGCTTGTAATCAGCATCAATGGATTTAGAAAGAGTACGTGCTAGCATTGTTTTCCCGACACCGGGAACATCTTCTAATAGTACATGACCTTCAGCTAAGAGAGCTGTCAAAGCTAAGATCGTTTCTTTTCGTTTTCCGACCATTAACTTTTCAATATTGTTAATTATTTTTTCTATAATGGGATGTAATGAATCAAGCTGTGGCATAGAAATCCTCCTAATTGTATTATCGTTTTTTAATTTATTTAGTGGAAAATAGAACGTGTCCCTCTATTTGCGAGTAGTAAACTTTTACCTTTAATTCTGAGAATATTCAGATTATTTATTTTGATTACATCTAGTATAATTGTTTCCGTAACTAAGGGCAATATGGTAAATAATGATTTGTATTTTTATGTAAAATATGTATTGATATAAACTAGTATTGTCAGTAAAACATAGAAGAGGGGAAGGAAAGATTGACCTTAATGGGGAAAATAAATTGCGTAGGAAACCCTACGCGTAAAGTTTGGAACATATATTAATACGCCTTGTGATTAAAATGTATATGAATAAAAAATACAGTCGACTTCATGTGGAGGCTAGCCACTTAAATTATTAGAATACTTTATTTTTCTCTTTTATAATACTTTTCGTTTATCTAACCAAATATGAATTAATTCTACTAATTCCATTGTTTCAATCTCACAATATTCTCCTTTACCGTCTTCGGCTAAATTGTCTAACACAGTAGTTGTATCGTTCCGAATTTCTAAACCGCAAATGTTGCCATTTACTACTACATAATTTTTTTCTCCGTTCAAAACACTATGTATTTCTTCTAAAATCCAATCTCCAAAAGCTGAAACTTCAATTCCTAAAAAAGTTTCAACAAGTTTAATTTCTTGAGGAAGTCTCATAACGAAATCTCTACTGTTAAGTACTTCAAAACTATATGGATATTTCATGACTATTTTACTCCTTTATTTCTGGCTTGAGTGACTCTATTTACTTCGCCATTAATCTCATAAGCTCTATTAAGGTAATAAGTTCTTATACTATCATCACTCTTTTCCTACTTAAATTATAGTAAAAGTAGATTGTTATTAAACTTATCTATCCAATATTTCTCTGCTGTAGGAATGAATTTAGTGAAATCTTCATATGTACCAATCCAATCTTTTGGTACATAGTTTTCGTATGATGCCGGTTCTGGAAACATTGAATATAGTATTTTATTATCAAAGTTAATTAATAAGACGGGACTAAAATCTAATAGATCTTCTCCTGCATGTTTACTTTTAATATTTTCAAGTAATAAATAAGTTAATTCCTCTTTAGTTACATTATATTTATTGATTCTTAGTAAAAATACTTCTACATTTTCATTATTTAATACTTGTATTCCATTTCTTTCTCCCGGTTCCTCATTATCTTCAATACTTACACCTAAATTTTTATATGCATTACCTAATTTAATATAATCTAAAAACCATAGTTCTTTATCTGTTACATACCATTTAAACTCATTTTTATATATAACGGCTACTATAATGTTTTCTGCATAAAGCGGTTCTAATAGCATAATATCCTCCTTTTATTATTATCTTAAAATTCCGTTATTTTTTGGTGTATTCTTCTATTCATTCAATCCAAGTTGCTAACAATTCATATAGATTTCCTGGCGTTTTTTGTTCAACTATTTTCAGGATAGTTGCCCTTGGTATGGTGAATTTAAAGTATTGTATTTTCATTTGTTAATTCATCTAACGATTTAGGCATATCAAATTTAACAACTCCCAAATTACTTCCTCTATTATATGAAAAAATTTTGCATATCTGTACTTCATCTTAAACTTTGCTAGAAGCAAGGAAGTAATTTAACAGTCAGTGAAGGATGTGAACCCTCCACAATGATTAGATTTTCACTTTTATATATTTTTTCCGGAATTTTTGACAATCTCTTGAACTGTGCGAAATGTCACATCTGTATTTTACAACCTCTCTTATAGTAAGGGTATGTAAGAGAGACGTATTAAAGGAGTGGACAGTATGAAGAAGAAACCTTCAGCACTAATGAGACGTTTAAAATATTTTTCGCCAATAGATCGTTATAACGATAATCATACACAAGAAACATATGAAGATCGCGAATGGGAAAATGTGTACAGAAAGCGTTGGCAACATGATAAAGTAATCCGTTCTACACATGGCGTGAACTGTACTGGTTCATGTAGTTGGAACATTTATGTGAAAGATGGAATTGTAACTTGGGAAGGGCAGGAGCTTAACTATCCAACAACAGGTCCAGATATGCCTGATTTTGAACCACGAGGATGTCCACGTGGAGCAAGTTTTTCTTGGTACATCTATAGTCCACTTCGTGTGAAATATCCGTATGTACGTGGTGTTCTTTGGAGTATGTGGCAAGAAGAACTACAAAATAACGAATCACCACTAGACGCTTGGAAAAGTATTGTAGAAAACCCTGAAAAAGCACGCAAATATAAGCAGGCACGTGGTAAAGGGGGATTCGTTCGTGCGAATTGGGATGAAGTATTACAACTCGTTTCAGCTTCTTTACTTTACACAGTAATGAAATACGGTCCAGACCGAAATGTTGGTTTTTCACCAATTCCAGCTATGTCGATGTTAAGTCATGCTGCTGGTAGCCGCTTTATGCAACTTATGGGCGGACCGATGCTTAGCTTCTATGATTGGTACGCTGATTTACCACCAGCTTCTCCGCAAATTTGGGGTGATCAAACAGATGTACCAGAAAGTAGTGACTGGTATAACTCTGGTTACATTATGACATGGGGTTCAAATGTACCGATGACAAGAACACCAGATGCACACTTTTTAGCGGAGGTTCGATATAAAGGAACGAAAGTCGTTTCAGTAAGTCCTGATTTCGCTGAGTCAACAAAGTTTGCGGATGATTGGATTAGTGTGAAACAAGGTACAGACGGTGCACTTGCGATGGCAATGGGGCACGTGATCTTACAAGAATTCTACGTAGATAATCAAGTGGAATACTTCACAAAGTATGCGAAGCAATATACTGATTTTCCTTTCTTCGTTACATTGAAACAAAAAGGAGACCAATTCGTTGCGGATCGATTCTTAAATGCTTCTGATATTGGACGTGAAACAAAGTTAGGAGAATGGAAACCTGTACTATGGAACGAAAACACGAATGATTTTGCAACACCTCACGGCACAATGGGGTCACGTTGGGATAACGAAAAGAAATGGAACTTACGTTTAGAGGATGAAGAAACAGGCGAAAAGATTGATCCACGTCTTTCTTTACTTGGAATGGAAGATAATGTTGGAACTGTGCAAATTCCGTACTTCTCCGATGATGGAAACAAAGTATTAGAACGTACGATTCCAGTGAAAAAAGTTATGACAGAAGAAGGCGAAGTGTTTGTTACAACTGTATACGACTTAACGTTAGCAAATTACGGCGTGAACCGAGGACTTGGCGGACAAGAGCCAAAAGACTTCAATGATGATATGCCGTTTACACCTGCATGGCAAGAGAAAATGACAGGAGTGAAACGAGAGCTTATTATTCAAATCGCTCGTGAGTTCGCACAAAATGCTGTTGATACAAATGGTCGCTCGATGATTATTGTGGGAGCTGGCATTAACCACTGGTTTAACTCTGATACGATTTATCGTGCCGTTTTAAATCTTGTTCTTCTCGTGGGGGCACAAGGTGTAAACGGCGGAGGTTGGGCACATTATGTTGGCCAAGAAAAGTTACGACCAGCAGAAGGATGGCAAACGATTGCGATGGCAAAAGATTGGCAAGGGCCACCAAAATTACAAAATGGTACATCTTTCTTCTATTTCGTAACAGACCAATGGCGTTATGAAGATACACCTGTTGGCCATTTAGCATCACCAATTGAAGGTAATTCACGTTATCAACATCACGGTGATTATAACGTATTAGCAGCACGACTCGGCTGGTTACCTTCTTATCCGACATTCGAGAAAAATGGGATTGAATTATATAAAGAAGCTGTTGCCGCTGGTGCAAAAACGCAAGAAGAAATCGGGAAATATGTTGCACAAAAATTAAAAGAAAAAGAACTGAAATTTGCGATTGAAGATCCAGATAATAAAAATAACTTCCCTCGCAACTTATTCGTATGGCGTGCAAACTTAATTTCAAGTTCCGGTAAAGGACACGAATATTTCTTAAAACATTTATTAGGTACAACAAACGGATTAATGAATGATGATAGTGATTCAATACGACCAGAAGAAATTAAGTGGCATGAGGACGCACCAGAAGGGAAGCTTGATCTACTTATTAATTTAGATTTCCGCATGGCTGGAACAGCACTTTATTCTGATATCGTTTTACCAGCTTCAACTTGGTATGAAAAACACGATTTAAGCAGTACAGATATGCATCCATTTGTACATCCGTTTAATCCGGCAATCGGTTCACCATGGGAAGCACGTTCTGACTGGGATATTTTCACTTCTCTTTCTAAAGCTGTGTCAGATTTAGCGGAGAAAATCAATCTTGAACCAATGAAAGAAGTTGTTGCAACACCACTTCTTCACGATACACCGCAAGAATTAGCGCAACCACTTGGGAAGATTAAAGATTGGAGCAAAGGTGAGTGTGAACCAATACCAGGTAAAACAATGCCACAAATTCATGTTGTCGAAAGGGATTATAAAACGATTTATGACAAAATGACAGCACTTGGACCGAATGCCGGGAAACAACCGATTGGTACAAAAGGGATCTCTTGGTCAGCAGAAAAAGAGTATGAGCAATTAAAGAGCAAATTAGGAGTTGTTCGAACAGATTCTATTGCGAAAGGTTGCCCAGACATAAAAGAAGCAATCAATGCTGCTGAGGCGGTTTTAACACTTTCTTCTACAACAAACGGTCATATGGCTGTAAAAGCATGGGAAGCCCTTGAAAAACAAACGGATTTAAAACTACGTGATTTAGCAGAAGAACGTGAAGAAGAATGCTTCACTTTTGAACAAATTACAGCACAACCGAAAACAGTAATCACTTCTCCAGCCTTCACAGGTTCTGAAAAAGGTGGACGACGTTATTCGCCATTTACAACAAATGTGGAACGCCTTATCCCTTGGAGAACGATAACGGGTCGACAATCTTTCTACTTAGATCATGACATGATGAAAGAATTCGGTGAAACGATGGCAACATTTAAACCAATTCTGCAACATAAACCGTTCCGTAAATCACGTCCCGAAGTAGAAGGAAAAGAAATTACACTAAACTATTTAACACCGCATAATAAGTGGTCGATTCATAGTATGTATTTCGATTCATTACCGATGTTAACGCTGTTTAGAGGTGGTCCAACTGTTTGGATGAATAAAGATGATGCGAATGAAGCTGGCGTTGCAGATAATGATTGGATCGAGTGCTTTAACCGTAACGGTGTTGTTGTAGCACGTGCTGTCGTAACGCACCGTATACCGAGAGGAATGGCATTTATGCACCACGCACAAGATCGCCACATTAACGTGCCTGGTACGAAATTAACAAGCACCCGCGGGGGAACGCATAATAGTCCAACCCGTATTCATGTTAAACCAACACATATGATTGGTGGATATGGCCAATTAAGCTATGGATTTAACTACTATGGTCCGACTGGGAACCAGCGTGACTTAAATGTCGTAATCCGTAAACTGAAGGAGGTAGATTGGCTTGAAGATTAAAGCACAAGTCGGAATGGTAATGAACCTAGATAAATGCATCGGCTGCCATACTTGTAGCGTAACATGCAAAAACACCTGGACAAATCGTCCAGGTGCTGAATATATGTACTTCAATAACGTAGAAACGAAACCTGGTATTGGTTATCCGAAGCAATGGGAAGATCAAGAGAAATATAAAGGCGGCTGGGAATTAAAAAATGGTGAAATTCAGCTAAAATCCGGTTCGAAAATGAAACGCCTTATGAATATTTTCCATAATCCAGATCAACCAACAATCGATGATTACTTTGAACCTTGGAACTATGATTATGAAACGTTAACAAATAGTCCGCAGCGTAAGCATCAGCCAGTTGCTCGTCCGAAATCAGCAATTACAGGAGAATTTATCGACAAAATTGAATGGGGTCCAAACTGGGAAGATGATTTAGCTGGTGGACATATAACAGGATTGCAAGATCCGAACGTAAAGAAAATGGAAGAAGAAATTAAAACAGATTTTGAGAATGTCTTTATGATGTATTTACCACGCATATGCGAACATTGTATGAATCCATCTTGCGTATCATCTTGTCCATCTGGTGCGATGTATAAACGTGAAGAAGATGGGATTGTTCTTGTGGATCAAAACGCATGTCGGGCATGGAGATTCTGCGTATCATCTTGTCCATATAAAAAAGTGTACTTTAACTGGCAAACGAATAAAGCTGAGAAATGTACAATGTGTTTCCCGCGTATTGAAGCTGGTATGCCAACAATTTGTTCGGAAACATGTGTAGGACGTATTCGATATATTGGGGTAATGCTATATGATGCTGATAAAGTAAAAGAAGCAGCTTCTGTTGAAGATGAAAAAGATTTATATGAATCTCAGCTTACTGTTTTCCTAGATCCAAATGATCCTGAAGTAGCAGCTGAAGCGAAAAAACAAGGCATTCCTGAAGAATGGATTAAAGCGGCACAACAGTCGCCAATCTATAAAATGATTATCGATTGGAAAATTGCCCTACCTCTTCATCCAGAGTATCGTACAATGCCAATGGTTTGGTATATACCGCCACTTAGTCCAATTATGAACATGGTGGAAGGGAAAGGAAGCAACTGGCAAGCAGAAGAGATTTTCCCTGCTATTGATAATATGCGTATTCCAATTCAATATTTAGCGAATTTACTCACTGCAGGAGATGAATCACATATTCGACTTACATTGAAAAAAATGGCTGTTATGCGAACACATATGAGAGCATTGCAAATTAATAAAGAACCAAATGAAGCTGTATTAAAAGAACTTGGCTTAACAAAACAGGATGTAGAAGATATGTATCGTCTTCTTGCCATCGCAAAATATAAAGATCGCTTTGTCATCCCAACGTCTCACCGTGAACAAGTTGCAGATTTATATAGTGAACAAGGAAGCTGTGGTTTATCATTCGCAGGTGGTCCAGGTTCTTGTATGACAATTTCTTAAATAAAGGGGGCAGAAAAATATGAAACAAAGTTTACAAACTGCTTTTTCATGTTCTTCATTCCTTCTCTCCTACCCGGAACTCGGGTGGAGAGAAGCTGTAACTGAATTGCAAGAAGAGGTTGCAGTAATTGAACAGGCAGATGTTAAATCTTCACTTACAGCATTTGTAAAACAAGCACTGGATAAAACGAATGATCAACTCATTGATAGTTACGTATATACATTCGATTTTGGTAAAAAGACAAATATGTATCTTACTTATATGAACACTGGTGAACAAAGAGAAAGAGGTATTGAATTACTAGAGCTAAAACAGCATTATAAAAAATCTGGTTTTGAAGTAACAGATAAAGAACTACCTGATTATTTACCACTTTTGCTTGAGTTTTTTGCAAATGCAAATGAGCAAGACAGTGAACCGATTATGAGTAAATACAAAGAGAATATACAAGCATTACACGTTCAGTTAAAAGAAGCAGGAAGTATGTATGAGCCAATTCTTGCGGCTGTACTACTCGCTATCGATACATGGGGTGTACAGACAAATTAGAAAGGAGAGTTGTCGAAATGATGGATCAATTTCTATGGGTATTGTTTCCCTATATCATTTTTGCAATCTTTATCGGTGGACATATTTTTAGATACAACTATGATCAATTTGGATGGACATCAAAATCTAGTGAACTATTAGAAAAGAAAATGCTCCGAATCGGAAGTCTATTATTCCACTTTGGGATCATGTTCGTAATTGGCGGCCATGTTATGGGGATTTTAATTCCAGAGGCTGTATACCGCTCAATAGGTATTTCAGAGCATATGTACCATGTAGTAGCAATTAGTTTCGGGCTTCCAGCAGGTGTTGCTTCTATCATCGGTTTAATTATACTAACGTACCGCCGTGTAACAGTAAAACGTATCATTGCAACGAGTACAAAAGGAGATTATATTGCGCTTATTTTATTACTTATCGTAATGTTAGCAGGACTTTCTTCAACGTTTTTAAATATCGACTCAAAAGGATTTGATTATCGTACAACGATCGGTCCTTGGTTCCGAAGTCTCTTTCTTTTTCAACCGAAAGTTGAATATATGATGGAAGTACCGGTGTGGTTTAAAATTCATATTCTTGCAGGAATGGGGCTTTTCGCAGTATGGCCATTTACAAGATTGGTACATGTATTTAGTGCCCCAATTAAATACTTAAGCCGTAGTTATGTAATTTACAGAAGACGTATTCCAAATGAATTGAAAAAATAATTTAGTTTTATATGTTTAGTAATTTATAAGGAAAGCCGAGACCTAATTGGAGACCTCGGCTTTCCTTATAGGTATAAGTATCTAAATAAGATGCTAATCAATACTACAAACAGAGGCAGAGCAATCTTCACATGCAATTGCACATTTTAAAAATTGTAAATCGTGGATTGTTATCTTTCCTTTATGAATAGAAATTGTACCTTGCTTTTTTAATTCATTTAACATCCGATTTACACTTTCACGTGAAGTTGCACAGAAATTAGCAAGTTCTTGATTTGTTAATGGTAAATCGATGAGAATACCATTTTCCTTTAACACACCATAACTATTTGTCATTCGTATGAGAGTAGAATACAGGGCACCTTTTTTGCCGTGTAATACTAAATCTCGGAACTTCGTTTGCATTCTTCTTAGATGTTCACTAATCCATTTCATAAATTCAAATACAAGTGCGGGTTTTTGGAGTAATGCTTTTTCTAAGGTTTCACGCTTTATTACTCCTACTTCAACATCTTCAAGGCATTTTGAATTTAATAAATACTTCGCATTGTCCGTGAATAATGTTAATTCTCCAATAATGTCGTATGCCGAACAAATACGGAGTGTTAATTCTTGCCCGTCAGCACTTAGTTTACTAATTTGTACTTTTCCTGAGTGGATGATATAGAGTTCTGTTGCTTCCATACCTTCTTGAAAAATAAAACTCCCCTTTTTAATCTGCATTTTATATTCAACAGATGCAAGTAATTCCTTTAAATCTTGAGATAATGTCATACTGTTTGCCACAGCAATCACCTTTCTTCTTATAAGCAATACATTTCCTATTTTGAGTGTAAATATGCTGAAAATGCAAGAGCTATTTTAAAAATAAAGTAAAATTTCAATGACCGTAAGGAGGAGAGACTGAAGATGTGAACAAAATTCGAACGGATTTGTGAAGATTTTTTGAATGGGGAAAGTGATGTGAGAAATGTCACATTGAATATGTAGCTTCTTTTTTATAATAAAGGCAAATAAAAAAATTGAAAGCTTACTAAGGATCGCGGTAGAAAAGAAGGGATATAGATGCACGAGAAAATGAAAGATTCATTAAAGCGGCCACTTCAAGATTTACGCATTTCAGTTATTGATCGTTGTAATTTTAGGTGCACATATTGTATGCCTGCTGAAGTGTTCGGACCTGATTACGCTTTTTTACAGGAAGAGTTTTTATTAACGTTCGATGAAATAGAAAGACTAGCACGATTATTTATAAGTATGGGAGTCGATAAAATTAGGCTTACTGGCGGCGAACCGTTATTGCGTAAAGATTTACCGCAGTTAATTGCAAGACTTGCAAAGATAGGAGGCTTAAAAGATATTGGGCTCACAACAAACGGAATTCATTTAGCAAAACAAGCTAAGGCGCTAAAAGTTGCGGGATTAAAACGCGTAAATATTAGTTTAGATGCAATAGAGGATCATGTTTTCAAAAAAATAAATGGCCGAAATGTAAGCACAAAACCTGTATTAAAAGGAATTGAAGCAGCGAAGGCAGCTGGATTAGAAGTGAAAGTAAATATGGTCGTAAAAAAAGGAATGAATGATAGTCAAATTCTTCCTATGGCTCAGTATTTTAAAGAACAAGAAATACAGTTACGTTTCATTGAGTTTATGGATGTTGGCAGTACGAACGGATGGAACTTTGAACAAGTCATTACGAAGGAACAATTAATAGAGAAAATTAATCATGTATATCCGATTGAGCCCGCCCAGCCTCGTTACTTTGGAGAAGTAGCGAAAGTGTATCGATATGTAGGAAGCGATGCCGAAGTTGGATTTATTACTTCAGTATCTGAGTCATTTTGTTCTTCTTGTACGAGAGCTCGTATTTCGGCAGACGGTAAGTTTTATACGTGCTTATTTGGAGAAAAAGGAACGGATTTGCGAACTCTTCTTCGAAAAAATATTTCGGATGCCTCACTACTAAAAATTCTCCAACATACATGGGAGTTTAGAACAGATCGATATTCAGATGAAAGAACTGCTGAAAGTACAAATAAACGTCCAAAAGTTGAAATGTCCTACATTGGTGGATAATGAAAGGAGGATTCCTTATGAAGGAGCGTTATTCAAGGCAAGTTTTATTTTCTGGAATTGGTGAAATAGGACAAAGAAAAATAAGAGAAAAGCATGTGCTCCTAATTGGTGCGGGGGCATTAGGGGCTGCAAATGCAGAAGCGCTCGTTAGGATGGGAATTGGGAAATTGACAATTGCTGACCGTGACTACGTAGAATGGAGTAATTTACAGCGGCAACAGTTATATACAGAAGAAGATGCAAAGCAGTGTAAACCAAAAGCAATTGCAGCGGCAGAACATTTAAGAAAGATTAATTCTGAAGTGGAAATTGAACCAATTGTAACGGATGTCACAATGCAAGAAATAGAAGAGTTAACAAAAGAAGTGGATCTCATATTAGATGCGACTGACAATTTTGATACGCGTCTACTTATAAATGACATTTCACATAAAGAAAGTATACCTTGGATATACGGTGGGTGCATTGGAAGTTACGGTGTAACGTATACAATTCTTCCAGGGAAAACACCTTGTTTTCGCTGCTTAATGGATCATCCAATGGGTGGTGCAACATGCGATACAGCAGGGATCATTCAGCCAGCTGTACAAATGGTTGTTGCTCATCAAGTAACAGAGGCGATGAAAATATTGGTGGACGATTATAAGGCGCTACGAGGAACAATGTTATCATTTGATATTTGGAGTAATCAATATCTCTCATTAAAAGTAAATAGACAGAAGAAAAGCACATGTCCATCTTGCGGAAATGCACGTACGTACCCAAGTTTAACATTTGAATCACAGATGAAAACGGAAGTGCTATGCGGCCGGAATACAGTTCAAATCCGTCCAGGAATAAAGGGAGTTCTAAATTTAAACGACATTCAAAAACGATTACAAAAAAGTGTACATGTCCAAAAAACGCCGTACTTATTAACGTTTCTAATTGATGAATATCGTTTCGTTTTATTTGCAGACGGTAGGGCATTTATTCATGGAACAAATGATGTGAAAATAGCAAAACGATTATATGCAAAATATATAGGATGAATATAGAGAAAGAGTCCCCTTATTAAAACGAGGTGAAAAAGGAATGTTACAAACACGTATACCAGTTTCAGTGGCAGAAGCAGTTGCACGAGTAATGAAATACGCTCATCAAGGTGAAATAGAAGAGGTTTCTCTTATAGAAAGTTACGGAAGAATTCTTGGAGAAGATGTTATTGCAGATCATGATATCCCTCATTTTAATCGCTCTCCATACGACGGGTTTGCGATTCGAGCAGAAGATACAAAAGAAGCAAGTAGCAGTAATCCCATTCTGTTTGAAGTGATTGGTGAAATTGGAGCAGGTTTTGTTTTTACAGAAGAAGTGAAAGCATTTCAAGCTGTCCGTATTATGACAGGAGCCGCAATTCCGAAAGGGTGTAATGCGGTTGTTATGTTAGAGCTAACGGAAGGATTTGAAGAAAAAGAAAAGACGTATATGAAATTAAAACGCTCCTTCGCCGCCGGTGATAACATTTCTTTTAAAGGAGAAGATGTAAAACAAAATAGCATCCTTGTGAAAAAAGGGACTGTTATTAATCCTGGAGTGGCAGCACTTCTTGCTACGTTTGGTTATAGTGCAGTACATGTTGTAAAACAGCCGGTTATTGGAATTGTAACGACAGGAAGCGAACTGCTTGAAGTACATGAACAATTAAAGCCAGGGAAGATTCGAAATAGTAACTCCTATATGATAGCTGCACAAATTGAACGAGCGGGCGGAGTTGTACAGTATTATGGACAATTCGCTGACGATTTTGAGACGTGTTATAACACTGTGAAAAAAGCGATAAAAGAAGTCGATATTTTAATTACAACTGGTGGCGTTTCGGTAGGAGACTATGACTATTTACCTGCTATTTATGAGAGATTACAAGCTAATGTACTTTTCAATAAAATAGCAATGCGACCAGGAAGTGTGACAACTGTAGCTGAGTTAGAAGGAAAACTATTATTTGGTCTATCTGGTAATCCTTCAGCTTGTTATGTCGGATGTGAATTATATGTTCGACCAGTCATTGGAACATACTTGCATAGAAAAGATCCGCACGTATATCGTGCAGAGGCAATTTTACAGAAAGACTTTCCGAAAGCAAATCCGTTTACTCGGTTTGTAAGAGGGAGAGTAGAGATTGTAGATGGTCAATTACAAGTTACACCAGTTGGTTTAGATAAATCTAGCGCAATTTCTTCCCTTGCAGAAGCGAATACATTTATCGTTCTACCGGGAGGGACGAGAGGATTTGAAGCAGGGATAACTGTTTCGGTATTATTATTGGAATCGAACATGGGAAGTGAGTGGCCATGGAAAGAACCACTTCGATCATACAAGTAATAGAAAAATAGATTGCTAACTTATACGAAGATAAGAGGTGCAAAATGACACATACGTATTATGAAGTAATTGATACACCTATTTCAATTGAAGTAGTTACAAACAAAGTAATTCGGCGTGAGTGTGGTGCGGTTACTACTTTTATTGGCACTGTTAGAGAATTTACGAAAGGCCGTCGTACGCTTTATTTAGAGTATGTAGCTTATAAAACAATGGCGGAGAAACAGCTTGAGAGAATTGGTACCGAAGTAGGGGAGAAATGGCCTGGAACATATGTGGCAATTACACATCGCATTGGTACATTACAAATTTCTGATTTGGCTGTTGTCGTTGCTGTTGCTACACCACATCGGAAAGCGGCCTATGAAGCAAATGAATATATTATGAAGCGTATAAAACAAATTGTTCCGATTTGGAAAAAAGAGTTTTGGGAAGATGGAGAGTCATGGATAGGCGATCAGTTAGAGAAAACAGAATATGGTAATGGTGAGCCTGGAAAGGAGATGAGAATATGATTGAAGTACTATTATTTGCACATTTGCAAGAAGCAAGTAAGCCGTCCTTGCACATAGATTGTGAAAACATTACGGTTGCTGAACTAAAGGAAGTTCTCATAAAGAAATACAACGTAGTGATTTCAAGTGAGATAATGGTCGCTATAAATGAAGAGTATGCAAATGAGGGTGACATCATTCAAACTGGCGATGTCGTAGCAATGATTCCGCCAGTAAGTGGTGGTTGATTCTTTTCAGCCTAATCATGTAAGTACGTGATTAGGCTGGAGGGAATGAATATAACTATGCATACATAGGAGGGAACAGGATGAAAAGTCCTAATTTTCAATTAAGTTTACAAACTTCCAATCTAGTTATCGGTTTTATGGTGTGGGTTATTTTATCATCATTAATGCCCTATATTAAAGCGGATATCCCATTAACTGCGGGACAAATTTCTATGGTAACAGCAGTACCGGTTATTTTAGGTTCTGTTCTTCGCATTCCAATTGGTTATTGGACAAATCGTTTCGGAGCAAGAAAATTATTCTTTATTAGTTTTATTCTATTATTATTTCCTGTCTTTTATATTAGTGTTGCCAATTCTATGATGGATTTAATTATTGGTGGATTATTTGTAGGAATCGGTGGTGCTGTATTCTCTGTAGGAGTAACTTCTTTACCAAAATACTTTCCGAAAGAGAGTCACGGTTTTGTAAATGGTATTTACGGTGTCGGTAACGCTGGAACAGCAATTACTTCATTTTTAGCACCAGTTATCGCAACTTCAGTTGGCTGGAGAACGACAGTACAATGTTATTTAGTTTTACTTGCAGCGTTTGCACTTATGAACTTTTTATTAGGTGATCGTAAGGAGAAAAAGGTGAATACACCATTAATGGAACAAATAAAAGGTGTATATAAAAATGAAAAACTTTGGTTTTTATGTATCTTTTACTTTTTAACATTCGGATCATTTGTCGCATTTACAGTATACTTACCAAACTTCTTAGTATCTCACTTCGGCTTAGATAAAGTAGATGCAGGTATGCGGACAGCAGGATTCATCGTATTAGCAACAATTATGCGTCCGATTGGTGGTTGGCTCGGTGATAAGTTTAATCCATTTAAAATATTAATCTTCGTATTTATCGGTTTAACACTTTCAGGTATTATTTTATCATTTATGCCTAGTATGAACGTGTATACATTTGGTTGCCTACTAGTCGCATTTTGTGCAGGTATCGGTAATGGTACAATCTTCAAACTCGTTCCAATGTATTTCTCAGAACAAGCTGGTATTGTAAATGGCCTCGTTTCAGCTTTAGGCGGACTAGGAGGTTTCTTCCCGCCTCTAATTTTAACTTTACTATTCCAACTAACAGGTCATTATGCAATTGGATTTATGGCATTATCAGAAGTTGCACTTGCTTGTTTAATCATTACAGTATGGATGTATAGCCAAGAGAAACTGTTAGTGATGTTAAAGAATCATTAATAAAGAAAAAGAGCCGTCCCAAAGTATTTTGGGATGGTTCTTTTAGTAATAGGTTTCAACATGTTTTTATTGCTATCTCAACAAACGCTTGTTTTCTAAAAGAATGTGGTTTTAAAATGAAAAACAGAAGGCTTATGGGATTTTATGTTAAAATATAGATGTCAGAAGTTATTCAATTAAAGGGCTGGTTAGTTAAAGGAATCTTAAAATTCTTCCAAAGATCGAACTAATTTTTAGAATATAAACATTTAATTGGATCGGGGGTGTTTAGATGAAAAAACTATATAAGTCCACTAAAGATAAACAAGTATCAGGTGTATTAGGTGGCTTAAGCGACAAGTATGGAATTGATGTAAGTATCCTTCGTATAGTAACTGCATTATCAGCCTTTTTTACTAGTGGATTAACAGTGTTAATTTATATAATAGCTGCAATTGTTTTGCCTACAGATAAAGAAATTAAGAGATAAATGTATGAACTTAAATCTAATTCTACAATCGAGAACTCAGTTTTTTGTTTATTGAAAGTTTCCAAAGTAAAAGCAACAGTACGATTGTTATAAGACTGAAATGAACAAACGAAAAATCCTCATAAAACATTCGGAATATATCGAGAACGAAAATATTAACTTTTGAATTAAACGATGACTATTGATCACTAACGAATCGATAAATAGTCGCTCCTTTCTAAAGGTTATCTATTAATCTATATAAAAATATAATATATATTAATATTACAAAGTTTTAACAACATATGACTGTATTTATAACAAGAAAAACTTCATATTTTTAGGGCCAGATTTTTTGGTAAGGCTAATGGATATTGTGAAAAAGTACACTTAAAATAAAGAATAAAGTTTAGGTCGATAAGATAAAATTATGAATTTGTATAAATAATCCATAATTTTCTTTATGAGTCATATTTGATATGTTAAAGAAAAGAGAGGGAGGGAAATTGTGAAAGCTATTGATTTGGTCGTGGCAAATTAGATGTTGAGAATGCCTTAAAGTTGATTTATGAAGTGAACCCAGATGCACTTATGTTTGGAACAGATTTACCATCTACAAGAGCAAAAATACCTTTTGAGTATGGAGATGTCAAATTAATTCAACAGCTATTTGATGAACAAGCTACTGAAAACATTCTGTGTACGAATGCTTTCAAATGGTATTTTAGGTAGCGTCAGGGGCTACATTTGAATTAAATTTGTCCATTCCATATTTAGTAAAGAGTTTAATCCAACTATAATATATTTGGAATGAGGTTTTACATGTTTGTTTTTATTATATTAGACGTGATATTACCAATATTAATATTGATGCTAATTGGTGCAATCTTACAAAGAAAGTTTCAATTTAACTTAAAGCAGCTATCTACACTTATTACTTATTGCTTGATGCCAGCAGCTGTATTTGTGAATATATATGATATTAGTATAGAAATAGATCTGTTGCTCCAAATAATATACTATTTAATGCTTTATAGTCTGAGTCTGATCATAGTAAGTCATTTCATTTCGAAAATATTAAAGTTAGAAAAAGGAGAAAGTGCAGCTCTAAAAAATAGCATTTCGTTAATGAATTCCGGTAATTATGGATTACCAGTAAGTCAATTGATTTTCAGTCACAATCCAGTGGGGGTTTCCATTCAGATTTTTATTGTGATCTTCCAGAATCTTCTAACTTATTCATATGGGATATATAACTTACTATCAGCAACAAAAACAATCGGAAGTATTATTCAATCATTTCTAAGACTGCCTGTATTTCATGCGCTCGTATTAGGGGGTCTCTTTCAATCTTTTACAATTCAAATACCTAATTCTATCTTTCTACCTCTTAATCAGCTTGCGAATAGTTTTGTTGCAATAGCACTCATATTGCTAGGAGCGCAATTATCCAACATTAAGCTTAATTTTTCCCATCGAGTCATAACATGGGCTTTAATTGGAAGGTTACTGATGGGACCATTATTAGCACTTGCCATGATCTACCTACTAAACATTGATGGTATTGTTGCACAATCATTATTTATTGCAAGTTCTTTTCCTACTTCAAGAAATACATCAACCATTGCTATGGAGTATCAAATAGAGCCTGAATTACATGCACAAATCGTTTTATTTTCAACACTTTTCAGCATTATTACAGTAACTGTCGTTATTTATTTGTCATATATTTTGTTTTGAATATACGTGCAAAAACGAATAGATTTGAGGCGGTAAATGATGGACGGAAATCCCATCGATATGAGAAGAAAACTGTCTTTAATATATTGGGTTTCGTTTCCAATTGTACGATGTCTGATAATCAAGCGACTTAATTCAAAAAAGGAAACTCATTAGGGGTTATTTCGTATGCAAATCTTTAAAGCATCTACATATAGACTTGCGAAAAAAGACACAATCTCGCTTATAATTGACGTTACATGAGCTTAGGTTGATAGCGATGGGGTGGGTGTGTCAAGTAAGAATTTTATCTTTATTGATTTTATGCGGTTTTTCCGCATAATTGTAACTAAGGGGGATGATTCTAAGTTGAGTAAACAGAATATTAGCACAACGGTTTCGGGAGATTTGATTGTTACCCATCTAATTGGCCAGATTAAAACAGACGATGTGTATGAATGGTTTAATAGCTTTGAGCAGGTTTGTCAGCAATT
Source organism: Bacillus basilensis (assembly GCF_050630465.1). NCBI lineage: Bacteria > Bacillati > Bacillota > Bacilli > Caryophanales > Bacillaceae > Bacillus > Bacillus basilensis. Next base: position 159,457 of record NZ_JBNTQO010000010.1, read on the forward strand.
TATTTCCGAGGGGCGGAAATACAAATTATTGGTAGATAGAAAAGGATACACTCCAAATCATTTTTCTGTTCAAAAAGTATGGAAAGATAAGTTCTTCAATGAAACTATTTTGAATCATAGTAAGGCAATTGCATTTCTTCTTGAAGAAGGGGAGATACTGAATTATTTGCAACAATCCAATACAAAAGAATCTGTGAGATTTTTTGATTATTATGAACAAGCGCTAATTTGGTTGAATGAATACCCAATATAAAAACTGAATTGGACGAGTTGCTCGTAATGTTGCACTTGTCATAAAATTTACTTGTTTACAAGTTGCCAACACCATTCATTTTCTGCGCAGATTACCTGTGGAATTTCAAAAAAGGAACCAAAACAAAAAGGACAAACGTTTCTAAAAAACGTTTGTCCAAAGGTAATTACTATTTTAGCTAAGAAATAGATTATTATTTGTGAGTACGAGAAAGCTTTTTTATAAGTTTAGGAAAAATAGATGTTAGTTCTTGCTTCAAACGCTTTGTAAACGATGGATCTTTACCTGAAGTTGAAATAGTGACAACATATTCATCATGTCGGATGACACCAGGTGTGTGAAACGATGATTCTGTACCATCACTTACAACGTTAACCCACTGGAAATCATGGGCGGCTTGTTTGACCATCATATTTATAGCATGTTGATTTGTAGCTGCATAAATAAGATGAGCATCTTTAATATCATCATTAGAAAAAGTTTTTTGCTTCCAATTAATATAAGGAAGTTCTTTCATTTCCTTGCAAATTTCTGGGCTGACAACGGTGACAAAAGCGCCTGTATCTTTTAATCCAGACGCTTTTCGATATGCAATTTTACCTCCACCAATGATAACAACCACTTTTTTATTTAGATTAAGCATAAGAGGGTACATGTTATACATACACACATTCCTCCATTCGTTCTAATAATGTTAACTTCATATATGTATCAAACTGAAGACAGTTGCAAGTTGTAACGTGATCGTATTTTTTTGTATGCAACTTAATTTTTTGAAGCAATAATCCAGTAAAGAGAAGGTAAGGCATGACATATACATGAGATGCAGTCGATGTTATAGTCTTGAGCTCAGCAGTAAAAGAGGGCGTTCCTTTCGTTAAAAAGGAACAACATACTCGCATACCGAGTTTTTGTTCGACAGCTGCTCCGATTTGTTGTAACTCATGTATCGGCTGGGGGTCACTACTACCTCTCCCTACGAGTAAAACACTACTACCTTGCATTGGCATAGTTTCACGTATTCTTTTTACTACAAGTTCAACCATATGCGGATGCGTACTAAAAGGTTGTACAACTGAAAATGAGATATGTGGATATTGCTTTTTCATTTTCGCTATCTCCAAAGGAATATCACATTTATAGTGAGCTGCTGCAAATAATAAAACAGGTACAATCATTATTTCAGTTGCACCCTCTAGTATTGCTTCTGTAACTGCATCCGAAATGGTAGGTGTCGTTAGTTCCAGAAAGGCTATTTTTTGAATCCTTTCGTTACGTTCTTTTATAACAGATTGAATAAAGTGAATGAATTGTTCGTTACCTTCTTGAAGCCGGCTCCCGTGTCCAACATATACGATTCCTTTCATTGTCTCACCATGTCTTTCTTCATAATAATTTCTTGTAATGAATGATCTACATTATGAAATCCGACTTTATTTGCATAGTGTAAAGTTGGAATATCAGTGTAGGAGAATGGGAGAGTAAGAATATCGATAAAGCCAAGACGTTTTATTTCTGCTAGAAACGTATCAATAGAAGCACGTCCTTCAAATACAATGCTATCCCATGAGAATTCAGAAAGCATACGAGAATGAATTTCATCGAAGCGATGGTCAATTGTATATTCATGAGTCATCATATAAGAACCAGCACCAATTTTTTCTTGAATAAAAGCAATTCGGTTAATATTTCTGCCTAAATAAACAGTAGTATCGGAAGAGAACTCTGCTTGTTTACTTAGTAGCCCATATTGCATAAGTTTTTCTTGAGTGGCAACGTTTATATACTGCAGTTTTGCCTGTAAGGAACGAATATCTTTCTGGTGTTTACTGCATGATCGCATCAAGATTTCTACACTTTCAGCTGAACAAAATACTAGGCGATCAACGCTAAAAATCTCATTGGTTTGTTTAGATGTTAATGTGTATTCTTTCTTTTTGAAAGTTGGAATTTGATATATTTCTGCACCGGACTCTTGTAACATTTGCTTGATTGCGCTTTTTTTATTTGTTGCAGATGCAACTAAAACCTTCTTGCCATGCAATGGTTTACGTTCTTTCCAAGCGATTTGATTACGTAAAGAAACAACATCACCAACAATTGTCATAGAAGGGTTAGAAATATTTTCGTTTTTGACGATAAGAACAATGGTTGAAAGTGTACCTGTGACAACGCGCTGTTTACCAGTTGTACCCCATTCGATAACTGCTACTGGTGTATCTTCTTTTTTTCCTGCTTGTAGTAAGTTTTCGCAAATTGTAGGTAAGTTTTTTATACCCATGTAGTAAGCGATTGTGTCGCTATTGTGGGATGAATTATATTTTCCATGATCGGTTAAAGGGCCTTTTGCATGTCCAGTTAGTAATGTGACGCTATTACTGTGGTTGCGGTGGGTGAGGGGGATACCTGCATAGCTACTAGCGGCGATGCTAGATGTAATGCCTGGTACAATTTCATATGGAATATTCGCAGATGCTAGAGTTTCTGCTTCTTCACCAACACGGCCAAAAATAGATGGATCTCCGCCTTTTAAGCGGACTACGATTTTTCCTTCCTTCGCAAATTGAAGGAGGTGTGCGTTAATCATTTCTTGTCGCATAGTATGATTCTTTGGCATTTTTCCGCAATAAATAAGTTCACATGTTTCTTTTGTATAGTTAAGAAAGGTAGGATTTAATAAGCGGTCATATAAAACAATATCTGCACGCTTTAAACAATCTATCGCTTTTTTTGTAATAAGTCCTTCATCACCTGGTCCTGCACCAACTAAATATACATATCCGTTCATATTCGCACCTCATCTATTTTTATGTAAAAGGAAGCCAGGGGAAGGCTTCCTTTTATAAATTACATGTATATATAAATATCACCATCAATAACTTCTACTTCGTATGTTTGAATACAACCGTCATCAGGTTTTTGAACTTCACCTGTTAGTAATGAAATTTTCCAATCATGTAGTGGACAAAATACGAATTCACCAGATACAATTCCTTCGGCTAATGGTCCGTTTTTATGAGGACAACGATTTTCTACAGCTCGAATATCGCCATTTGAAAGGCGGAATAGGGCGATAGACATACCTTTCATTTGTACCTCTTTACCGATTTGAATAGGAAGATCTTCTGCACGCATAACTTTTATTTTTTCTTTCGTTTGTATCATATAGATCACAGCTCCTTATTTCACAGTTTCTACTTCATACATCGCTTTTAATGATTTCGTTTCTAGTGCTTGTCCCCAAGCTTCTTTATATGTGCCACGAGCTGTTTGGAAACGTTCATTTAACTTAGTGACCATATTTACATCTTGCAGTATTTCTTTTATGTGATCGAAGCCTAATCGTTCAGTCCAGTAGGCAGTACGCTCTCCGTAAATACCAGTTTCACGATAATATTGCATGTAAGCTGTAGCGATGCGAAGGACATCATCTTCAGTAGGGACAACCATTACAAAATCAGCCTCGCGTACTTCCGTACCACCATTTCCGCCAATATAAAGTTGGTATCCATTTTCGACACAAACAACGCCAAAATCTTTCGTCAATACTTCCGCACAGTTACGCGGACAGCCCGTTACACCCATCTTCATTTTATGAGGTGTATCTACCATTTCTAATGATTGTTCAAGGAGCATACCAAGTCCTAATGAATCTTTCGTACCGAAACGGCAGAAACGAGAACCAACACATGATTTTACATTACGAAGTGATTTTGAATACGCATATCCCGAAGTCATATTTAAGTCAGCCCATACGTTAGGTAAATCTTGTTTTTTTACACCATATAAGCCGATTCGGCTCGCACCTGTAATTTTCACAAGAGGGACGTCATATTTTTTCGCAACTTCAGCAATTTTCATTAAATCATCAGCTGTTGTAACACCTCCGTACATACGTGGAATAACAGAGAATGTACCATCATGCTGGATGTTACCATTCATTCTTTCATTAACGAAACGAGACGATTTATCATCTTCATATTCTTCTGGAATGGCCATACGTAAATAGTAATTTAATGCAGGACGACATTTCGAACAGCCATCTTCATGTACAAAACCAAGAACATTTCGTACTTCTTTTGGTGATTTTAAGCCTTTCTCATGAATCGCCGCTACGACTTCATCACGGGATAAAGGTGTACATCCACACATACCGGCAGATTGCGCTGAGGCATCAAAAGCATCTCCAAGTGTATAAGATAAAACTTGTTCGACAAGCGGACGGCATTTACCACAAGACCCTGCGGCTTTCGTACAGCCTTTAACTTCTTCAAAAGTCGTTAACTCTTGTTCTAAAATGGCATGAATGATTGTACCTTTCGTAACACCATTACATCCACAAATCGTGTCATCCGCACTCATTGTAGCAACGTCAAGTTCACATTCTTCACCAGCTTTGTGAAGAATGGAAGCTGGTGTATATTCTTGTATATCTTCTTCTTTCTTTAACATACTAAAGAGGCGTGTACCATCAGCTGTGTCACCATATAAAACGATACCGACGACTTTATTGTCACGAATTAATACTTTCTTATAGGAACGTTTACATTCATCAAAGATGGATATTGCTTTCGTTTGATCATCTTCATAAATTTGACCAGCAGAGAATAAATCACAACCAGCAACTTTTAATTGCGTACCGACGATACTGCCCGTATATCCATCAGTTTGTAAATTCGTTATATGTTTTGCTAATATTGCACCTTGTTCATAAAGAGGAGCAACAAGTCCATATGCGATACCGTCATGCTCTGCACATTCGCCAACTGCATAAATGGATTCATCATTTGTTAGCATATAGTCGTTAACTACGATACCGCGATTGACAATTAAACCAGCATCTTTTGCTATTTGCGTATTCGGGCGTATTCCGACAGCCATTACGATTAAATCACAATCTACAACTTCACCATCTTCAAATTGAATGCCCTCAACATGTTCTGTGCCAAGAATTTTTACAGTTTTCTTTTCCATTAGAAACTTCATGCCTTGTGCTTCTAAATCTTCGCGCAGAAGAGAAGCGGCTTTCGTATCTAGTTGCTGCTCCATTAAGCTAGGCATTAAATGAACAACATGTACGTCCATTCCTAAGTCAATAAGACCTCTTGCGGCTTCTAAACCAAGTAATCCACCACCAATGACAACGGCCTTTTTCTTTTCTGTAGCAGTATCAATCATAAATTGTGTATCTTCAATTGTTCGAAATCCTGTTACACCAGGAAGGGTGGAGCCTTCAACAGGTAAAATAAAAGCACTAGAACCTGTTGCGATAATGAGTTTGTCATATGTAAGAGTACGATTCTTTTCTGTGATAATGATTTTTTCTTCTCGGTTAATACTTTGAACTCTTTCGTTTGTATACAAAGTTATTTCGTTTTCTTCGTACCAACTGTATTCATTCATAATGATATCTTGCATATTTGTTTTGCCTTGTAAAACATGAGAGAGCATAATGCGATTGTAGTTTGGATGTGGTTCATCTCCAAAAATAGTAATCTCATATGAATCACTATCATGTTTTAATATTTCTTCCATACAACGTATGCCAGCCATACCATTTCCGATCATAACTAAACGTTTTTTCATTTTCGTTTCCCCTTTTTATGTGAAATATTGAACAAAGGATTATATTTTTATTATAGAAAATCAAAAAAGGGAGAGATGTGATATTTATCACATTTTTATAATGATTCACAATTTGTTAAAATTCGGATTTGTGTGAGGGGAATGTGGATATTTTTCGCAAAATGAAAAAGCAGGACATAAGTATGTATACTCATGTCCTGCACTTTATTTATGCTCTCGTAATTGCACGTGGAAATAAAATATTATTCTCTAAATGAATGTGCTCAAATAAATCAGACTCTAACGCTTCAAGACGTTGATAAACAAGTCGATAAGTGCCGCAAGCTCCTTCTGGAGGAGTAAAGTCATTTGTTACTTTACGAAGTTCTTTTATAATATTTCCGGCATGATTGTGCTCATTTTCTAGTTCATCTACTACTTTACGTAACTTTGCATAGTTTTCATCAGTTGGATTTTGTTCTAATTCTAAAATTAATGGGAAATCTTTCGTTTCTTCTTTAATTAAATGTTGTTCTAATTCCATTTTAAGTTCATGAAATAGCTTATGAATTTGAGCTAAATGAGGCTGATTCGCTCCATGAACGCGTAATACTTTCGTTACATATGGGCTTAACTGCGGCAACTCTTCATTTAAATAACGATGATGCTTATTAATTACATAATCAATCAATTCACGATAAGAAGCATTTTTCCAATCAATTTCAGATTCGTTTAATAGTTTCGTATTATGATAAAGCGTATTTAATTCTGTAAGTACTTCTGTTGCTGATAAATTTCTTTCATTAATTGCATCAATAAGTGTTTTATTACCACCACAACAAAAGTCTATTCTATATGATTTGAAAAGATCACTAGCTTTCGGAAATTGTGTAACAATCTCACCGACAATAGAAGTTTCAGTAAATGTATGTTCCATATGAATGCCTCCATAAAGTTTGAATGTAATATCTAAATTAAGAATAGCGATAAATGAAAAACAATGTGGTGATTGAAATCACTTATTATGTGTCAGTTTTAAGTATAATAAAATGAACTTTATAAAAGGAAGAGGGAGGGGAATTCGTCGTGATAGTTTCTGATAATAAAAAAGAAGCTTACTAGAAGCTTCTTTTTTACTACTATTTTTCGCATGCAACTCCATCGCCATCACGATCAAGATGTGAGTCATAACCTGGTTGTCCTTTATATAGGGGAGCTTTCCCAGCAGATCTAACTGCGGCACAATTTTTGTAATATGCACTACTAGTATTTCCTGAAGCAGGTTGTGTTTGAGTTTGCTGTGATTTTTTCTGTTCCTCTTGTTGTTTGCGAGCTTGTTCATCAGCCAGACGTTTTTGCTCTTCTTGTTGTTTGCGAGCTTGTTCATCAGCCAGACGTTTTTGCTCTTCTTGTTGTTTGCGAGCTTGTTCATCAGCCAG
>NZ_JBNTQO010000011.1:0-160548 GCF_050630465.1 Bacillus basilensis
GAAACAGAAATTTTGCCATCTTTATCAGTAGTTAAATCAGAACGAACGTCGTTGCCGTTCATATCAACGATTTTAAAGATAGCCCCTTCAAGAGTAGAGCCGTCGATGTCGTCGACTTTAGTTAATTCAACAGCGCCTTTAGTCAAGCTATTCATAGCAGTAACAGAAGCTGTAGCCGTTTGACTCTTTTCAACGGTAAACTTGATAGGGTTTTGATTTAGATCGTAATGTTTCGGAGCCTTCGTTTCAATAAACTGATAGTCTCCCGGACGTAAATCAGAAACAGAAATTTTGCCATCTTTATCAGTAGTTAAATCAGAACGAACGTCGTTGCCGTTCATATCAACGATTTTAAATACAGCGTCTTTAAGAACAGAACCGTCGACATCGTCCACTTTAGAAAGTTCAACAGCGCCCGTTATTAAGCTATTTGTAGCAGTAACGGAAGCGATTTTTTCTTGTCCTTTTTTAACAGTGAATTTAATAGGTGTTTCGTTTAAGTCATAGTGATTAGGAGCTTTTGTTTCGATAAACTCATAGTCTCCTGGCGGTAATTCATCCACAACTAAACGGCCGTTTTTATCAGTAGTTAAATCAGTACGGACGTCGTGTCCATTCTTATTAACAATTTTAAATACCGCACCCTCAAGTGTTGTGTTTTCTTCAACATCATCAACTTTAATTAACTCCACACTACCTTTCGTTAAGCTGTTGGTAGCTGTAACGAAGACGTGTTTTGTTTGACTTCTTTCAATTGTGAACTTAATAGGATTTTCATTTAAGTCATAATGTTTCGGAGCTTTCGTTTCAATAAATTGATAGTCTCCAGGTTGTAAGTCTTTAGCGATGATTTTTCCGTCTTTATTGGTAACTAAATTTGTACGAATATCATTACCGTTCATATCAGTAATTTTAAATACAGCATCTTCTAGCGTTTCTTTCAAATCTAAAGAGTCAACTTTCGTTAATTCAACGCCACCCTTAGTTAAGCCATTTTTAGCAGTAACAGAAACGTGAGTTGGTTGGCTTTTCTCGATAGTGAAAGGAATCGGTGTTTTATTTAAATCATAATGTTTCGGAGCTTTCGTTTCAACGAATTGATAATCTCCTGGTCGTAAATTAGAAGCAGAAACTTTCCCGTCTTTATCAGTAGTTAAGTTCGTGCGAACAACTTTCCCTGTCGCATCAATGATGTTAAATACTGCATCAGAAAGTTTTGTATCTAGATTTATATCATCAACTTTAATTAATTCTACAGCACCTTCAATTAAGCTGTTCTTAGCAGTGACTTGTAACTTCTCTGCTTGGCTTTTCTCAATTGTAAATTTAATCGGTGTAGCATCTAGTTTATAGTGCTTAGGAGGTGTTGTTTCAATAAATTGATAGTCTCCAGGATGTAAATCAGGAATAGAAACTTTCCCTTTCGCATCTGTCGTAATGCCAATGCGAACGTCATTCCCGTTCATATCAACAATTTTAAATACAGCACCTTCAAGAGCTGTACCGTCGATATCATCCACTTTAGAAAGCTCTACAGCACCTTTTGTTAAACTATTTTTAGCAGTAACAGAAATCGGTTCAGCTTGTCCTTTTTCGATAGTGAAAGGAATTGGTTCTTTATTTAAATCGTAATGTTTTGGAGCCTTTGTCTCGATGAATTGATAATCACCCGGACGTAGGTCGTTAATTTCGATTTTTCCTTTACCATTTGTAACAAGGTCTTTATGAATTACAGTACCCTTCATATCAACAATGTTAAATACTGCGCCTTCAAGAGTAGTACCGTCGACGTCATCCACTTTAGAAAGTTCAACGCCACCTTTTGTTAAACTATTTTTCATAGTAACAGTAGCAATATCTTTTTGGCTTTTTTCAACTGTAACTATAATGGGCTTTTTGTCTAAATCATAATGTTTCGGAGCCGTTGTTTCGACAAATTGATACGTGCCAGGACGTAAATTTTCAACAACGATTTTTCCTTCATTATTTGTTTTTAAATCTGTTTTAAGCACTTTCCCGTTTTGGTCTAGTAAATTAAATACTGCATCAGAAAGTTTCATTTGATCGTTTAGATCATCTACTTTAATTAGTTCAATACTACCTTGTTGTAAGCTATTTTTAGCAGTTAAAGAAATAGCTTTCTTCTGTCCTTTTTCAATAGTGAAATCGATTGGTGTTTCATCTAAAACGTAATGCTTAGGAGCTTCTGTTTCGATGAATTGGTAATCACCAGGACGTAGGTCGTTAACTTCAATTTTCCCTTTACTATTTGTAACAAGGCCTTTATGAATTACAGTACCCTTCATATCAACGACGTTAAATACTGCGCCTTCAAGTTTAGTGCCATCGATGTCATCTACTTTAGAAAGTTCCACTGCACCTTTTGTTAGAGCGTTTTTAGCCGTAATATGAAGAGTTTCAGTTTGGCTTTTCTTAATTGTAAATTCAATCGGTTTTTTATTTAAATCGTAATGTTCAGGAGCAATTGTCTCAACGAATTGATACGTACCCGGACGTAGGTTTTCAACAACAATTTTTCCGTCATCATTTGTTTTTAAGCCTTCTTTAACTACCTCTCCGTCTGCATCTAATAAATCAAATACAGCATTAGCCAGCTTTGTATCAGTATCAATATCGTCAATTTTTGTTAATTCAACGCTACCTTTTTTCAAAGTATTTTTTCCTGTAACAGGAATCTTTTTCGTTTGGTTTCGTTCAATCTTAAATGGAATCGGATTCTCATCTAACACATAATGTTCAGGAGCAGCTGTTTCAATAAACTGATAGTCTCCTGGACGTAAATTAGAAACAGAAATTTCACCATTGTCATCTGTAATAAGGTTTGTGCGAACTTCTTTACCATCCATATCCACAATTTTAAATACTGCATTTTTCAGCATTGTACGATCGATGTCATCAATTTTTGTTAAAATGACGCCACCTTTCGTTAAGCTGTTAGTAGCGGTAACGTTAATATTTTCTTTTTGACTTTTTCCGATAGTGAACGGAATAGGATCTTTCCTTAAGTCATAGTATTTTGGGGCTTTTACTTCAATAAATTGATAGTCACCTGGACGTAAATCAGAAGCAGAAACTTTACCATGTTCATCGGTAGTTAATCCTTTACGAACTACCTTTGTCGTATCATGAGCATCAACAATTATAAATACTGCGCCTTCAAGAGTAACGTCATCAATGTCATCAACTTTTGTTAAAGTAACGCCACCTGTAAGTAAACTATTTGTTACAGTGACAGGGACTGGAAGATCATCCTTGCTACCTTTTTTAATTGTGAACTTAATAGGTGTTTGATCTAATTTATAATGTTCAGGAGCAGCTGTTTCAATAAATTGATAATCTCCTGGTGCTAAATCAGGAATAACTATTACTCCGTAATCATCTGTTTTTAAATCTTTCGCAATTTCTTTACCAGTTGCGTCTTGTAATGTGAACACTGCGCCGGCAAGAGCGATACTACTTTCCACATCATCTTCTTTAATAAGTTTAACTTTTCCTTTCGTTAAACTATTTTTAAATGTAAGTGGAAGAAGTTTTTGTTGTCCTTTTTCGATTGTAAATTCAATAGGTTCTACATTTACATCGTAATAAGTTGGAGCCTTTGTTTCGATAAGTTTATAGTTACCGGGACGTAAGTCGTCAACAACTAGCATTCCGTTACTATTCGTAACAAGTTCCGTACGAGCATCTTCATTCGTATCTCTATTAACGATTTTAAATACTGCACCTTCAAGTGTTTCCTTTTCATCTGCAGCATTCACTTTTGTTAATTCAATACCGCCTTTTGTTAAGCTATTTTTAGCCGTAACAGTAATTGGTGAAGTTCCTTGACTTTCTTTAATCGTGAACTCGATAGGCTGTGTATTTTTATCGTAATACTTCGGTGCTGTTACTTCGATAAATTTATAATTGCCAGGGCGTAAACCAGTAGCGATAGCCTTACCATCTGCACCAGTTTTTACATTTTCGCGAATGACTTTCTTTTCATCATTAGCATCAACAATTTTAAATACAGCACCTTCAAGAGCTGTACCATCGATATCATCAACTTTCGTTAATTCAACATCTCCTGGTTTTAAAGCATTTTCAGCTTTCACAAGTAGAGTTTCTTTTTGACTTCTATCGATTGTAAATTCAATAGGTTCTGCTCGTAAAACGTAATGTTCAGGAGCAGCTGTTTCAATAAATTTATACGTACCAGGACGTAAATTACTAACTTTAAATTTCCCTTTTTTATCGGTAGTTAAGTTAGTGTGAGGGGGAACTTCATTATTATTAGCATCGACAAGTTTGAATACAGCACCTTCTAGCGGCTTTTTCTCACCAAACTCATCAACTTTTAATAATTCCACTTCTCCGGTTTTTAAACTGTTTGTTGCTGTAACAGTAGCAAAAGACTGTTGGCTTTTATCGATTGTAAACTCGATAGGATTTGCATTTAACACATAATCCTTAGGAGATTCTGTTTCAATAAATTTATACGTGCCAGGCTCTAAGTCTTTAACAGTTACTTTACCATCCGCACCAGTTTTTACATTTTCGCGAATGACTTTCTTTTCATCATTAGCATCAACAATTTTAAATACAGCACCTTCAAGAGCTGTACCGTCGATATCATCAGTTTTTGTTAAAGTGACGCCACCTTTAATGAGGTGATTCGTCGCAGTAACAGTAACTGCTTTCTTTTGACTTTTTACAATTGTAAACTCAATTGGTTTTTTATCTATGTCGTAATCTTTAGGTGCTTTTTCTTCAACAAATCGATAGTCCCCAGGACGTAAATCTTTTGCTTCAATTTGTCCTTGATCATTTGTCGTTAATTTTTCATATCCACGAATTACATTGTTATATTGATCTCGTACACTGAACTCCGCACCTGCTAAAGTTTTTCCGTCTTTATCGACTTTTGTTAAAATGGCCGATCCTGGAATCAAGCTGTTTGTTGCAGTTCGGTTTATTACAGTCGTTTGATCTTCTTTGATTGTAAATTTAATAAGTGTACTGTCTAATTTATAATGCTCAGGAGCAGTTGTTTCTTGTAAATAGTAAGTTCCTGGCTTTAAATTATCTATAGTAATTTGTCCTTTGTTATTTGTTGTTAATTTTTCGTGTTCTGAAATTATTTTTTTGTCTTTATCAAGTAGTGTGAAAACGGCACCTTGCAGTGTTACGTTTTTATTCAGGTCATCAGACTTTGTTAAAACTACTTTACCGACAAATTTCTTATTTACAAGTTTATATGTTGTAGTCTCTTGTGAACCAAGTTCAACAATTTTTCCCTGTTTTAAATCCCAGCTAATTACATAGCCCTCAGGAGCTTTTGTTTCTTTTAATAAATATTTATCACGCTTTAAGTTATTAAACTTAGCAATACCATCTTTGTCTGTTGTTATTTCACGGATAACGGTTTTTCCTGTACGATCGTATAAAGTAAATTCTGCCCCGGACAATGGTACTTTCTTATTGTCGTTATCTACCTTTATAATTTCAAGGTTTCCGCGCCCTTTAGTAGCAGATCCTCCACCCGAACCGGAAGACATTCTCACCTCAATCGTTTCAACAGTTTCTGTATTTTTAACTGTTAACTGATTGCCAGCGATTTTTGCTTTATTACTCACTTTTTCTTTATCGTCTGCATTAATAAGTGAGCGATATTCTAAAATATAAGCTCGATCAATTTTCTTCAAGAAAGCAATTTCAAAATGTTGCTTTCCAGTATTATTGTCTGTTGTGATCGTTAACTTATAGTCTGTTCCTTGTTTTAATTCATTTGCTGTATCTTTTGTTAAATTTCCATATGGATCAACAGTTGTAGGGTATAAGTGGAATGAATCTGCCACAAGTACCTGATTGTCTGTTGGATCGTCTGTTACAACTGCGTCTGCAATGGTGGATTGGCTTTCGTTAATTGCAATACTCCAATTAATATAGTTGTCGTCTTGCACAGCTTTTTTAGTAACGAAGCTGCCACCTTTATTTACTTGAGCGTCACCTTTAAGAGTATTTACAATTTTAGAGCCATCTTTTAACTCTGCCTCGTTTTTGTAGGTGCCTTGGATAAGTTCACCATCGAGGCTTGTTTTAAAGATAATATAGTAAGGTGAATTAATTGATTGTTTGAAATGAACCTGTAGGGTGTTTTTATTTTTATCTGTAGGTTCTTCAAGCTCATACTGCTCAATTGGTACTGCATCACCAGGTCTTGCATTATCCGGGCTTCCATTTAAAATCATATGGCGCACTTCAATGGATCCTGGTACTAACTTTTGTTTATCTTGTATTACGTCTATAACATATGGATCTTTAATCTCAACATTATTATAATTAAAACCTATTATCCAAGTGATTTCTTTCGTTTGGGCGTTATAAGAACCATATTTATATCCATTCGCCTTTGTGAAAGTATCAGGATCAAAGTCCGCTTCAACTTTATTTGATTGTGGATTGGACCCTGCGTCTATCCAAGATAGATTACCTGTATTTTTAAATGAAGTTTCACCACTTTCTAATTTTGTATAGTCAAAGTCTGTCGTATATTTTACGACTAATGTCTTTGTCATATTAGACTGATATGTATCTATAAGGGTAATTGTGAAACCTTTATCTGTTACATCTAAAACATAATCAGTCCCAGCTTGAAGGGTATAATCTCCATCTTTAATTTCTAGTTTTTTATCTTTTAATTGTAATCCACCATGGTCAAAGGTATCCGTAATGATCGCGTTGTTTAATGGATAGTTGTTATTATTTACCGTAATTGTCCAGGTTGTTGTTTTGTCTTTATAATTTGTTTCAGCTTTATTATTAGATTTAATAATATTTTGCTGCTGGAAGCCAGCCTCATTTTCTTTACTTGAGCCATTATCAGCTGTAACTGTATTCTTTATTTTTCCATCTTTTATGACATTATTAGTTGGCTTTGTTTTATAGGTAATTACATAAGCACTATTAATATCTTCATTAAACTGTAAATCGAATCCATTCTTCTTGTTACTTACAGTGTAATTATTAACAGCATCTCCTGTTACAAGCCTTCCTTTATCATCGTATGAAGCGTTTTTCACAATGATAGAATTTACATCTAGTTCATGTGTATCGTCAAAAATATCTTTTAAAAGTGCATCTGTTTTTTTGATATTTCTTTGATCACCGTTGTAAGTAATTGTCCATTCAATTATTTGGGTCTTTGGATCATATTTACTTGTTTTGTTTAAATGTGTACCACGAGAGACTGTTACAGTAGAGCTTGCTTTTTGTTGCTCTTGATTATCACTCGTTATCGTAACGTTATTATGGAAGCTTTTTACGTTTTCATCAGTGATTTTTGTGACATATTCGATTTGATATGCTTCTTTAATAGAATCTTTAAAAGCAATCTCCAATTTTGAACCATCTGATGAAATAATTTTGTAATCTGCTGGATCAGCTTCTTTACCACGTGTTGCGTTCCCGTTAACATCAACTTCTAAATAATAAACTTTAATAGAATCCTTATTTAAACTTGTACCTTGTGGGATGTTATCTTTAAAAACAGCGTTTTTAAGAGTGTCTTTCGTTTTGTTCATCTCTACTGTCCAATTAATTTCATTTGTATTAATTGGTCTATCAGGTAACCCTTTTTTATTCGTAGTTGTTTGTACATTAGGCTTAAAGTCAACTGTAATAGAAACATCTTTATCTTTAATTGGGAAAGGAATTTCTTGTGTTGTTGTACCTTTAATTTCAGCTTTATTAAATTCTGTTTTTAATTGTAGGTTACCAACAACATCTGGATGTTCCTCAACATAATCGTTGAATGTCATCGTGACTTTTCCATCTTTTGTAACGGTGAAATTACCAATTGGATTGTTTTCACTATCGTATAAAGGACTGTTAATCGTATTGTAAATCTTAAAGTGTTTAGGAAGATCAAAAATATAGTAATCTCCGCTTTTCACATTCATTGATTTTAAAAGTTCCCATGTAAACTCAATATTGGCAGGGGAATCTGTACTTGGACGGTTATCCTTTGTAAATGGTTTTCCGTCTTTGTCCGTCAACTTTACACCCGTTAAAATGTTTGTTGTTATTTGCTTTGGACCTGAATTTGTATTCTCAGCAGGATCGCTTGCTAGCTTTTGTTCTGGATTGTCAGTAGCAGATTTAGTTGCTGGGTTTTGTTCTGGATCATCAGTAGCAGGTTTGGTTACTGAATCTTGCTTAGGATTATCAGTAACAGGTTTAGTTACTGGATTTTGTTCCGGATCGTCAGTAGCAAGTTTAGTTGCTGAATCTTGCTCAGAATTATCAGTAACAGGTTTAGTTACTGGATTTTGTTCCGGATCGTCAGTAGCAGGTTTAGTTGCTGAATCTTGCTCAGGATTATCGGTAACAGGTTTAGCTACTCGATCTTGCACTTGTTTATTAGAATCCTGTTTGGTGCCATCTTCTTTAGAATCTTCTACTTGAATAGGAACTGTTATAGGCTGAACCAGTGTTCCTAAAGGAAAAGCGATTTGAACTGATTTTTCTTCAGTTTTTAAAGTTGGGTTAAACACAGTATCAATTTTAATTTTTCCTTTAGTATCTTTAGAATTTTCTACTTGATCATTAAATATTAGTTTTAATTTATTATCTTTAGCTGTTATAAAATATTGACCAATATTTTTTTGATCTGTTACTAAATCTCCTTGCACATCTTTAGATACTTTTAATGCAAGTGGTATTTGAATTACTGCTGTATCGTTTGCATGTACAACTTGTTGATCCTTTATTGACCAAGCATATTCTACTTGAATAGTTGATCCTATCTTTATTAAGTTGTTAGGATTTTTTGCTTCGTCAATAATATGATCCGTTGCATCTTTCATTTCAACAGTGTCAAATAATGAATTCCCCGTTAAGGTTTCCGCTTTTACTTGATTGTATGGGAAACTAGCAAGCTGCGAAAATAGTACAAATACAATTAAACATATATTGAAAAGTTTTTTCATTGTGCCTCCTTTATGAATCCTTTTATTGCATAAAAATGCTTTGTGAAGGGATTGTTTGTCATGGATCAATGTGCTTTACGTAATGCCTCCTTTACTACGTATACTCTCTAGGAAAGGTGTTCATATTCGATGCTTTGTAACGTAAAATAAATGCATATTCTAATAATATAGGGAGTGAATATACAAATTTCGACAAAAAATGTCGAATGGAATACTGATAAGGAATGATATCAGACCTTTATAGGATGTGACTTGTTATGTGGTTCTTTATAAAATAGGTACATACAAAAAATATGCAGTAAATACTTAAACTATTTTATAATGATTTGTATTCTTGCA
This sequence comes from Bacillus basilensis, assembly GCF_050630465.1. NCBI lineage: Bacteria > Bacillati > Bacillota > Bacilli > Caryophanales > Bacillaceae > Bacillus > Bacillus basilensis. Next base: position 9,330 of record NZ_JBNTQO010000011.1, read on the forward strand.
ATGTGCAAAGAATCGTTATAAAGGATCGTTTTACGATACATGCTAACCAAAATAATGTATCCTGTTGTAAAAAATTCTTTCATATTGAGGTAGTAATAAAATGTAGCTTGAATTTGGTCAGGATGAAGAAAATATGTACTGCCTAAAAGAGTATACAATTCGTAGATTAAAGCGAAGATAGCGTTTTATGATAAATAGAACGCATTACTTTAATCGATGCTGTTAAATAAAAAAAGAAGGTACTCCCTTGATCATCTTTTATAAGAGATAATCATCAATAACCTTCGTTAAAAATTATATATGTAAATGTAAAAGAGTTCAACCGTATTGCTTCTTTTCGAAAAAGTATGTAAAAAGAACCGCTTCTTACTAAGAAGCGGTTCTTTTTTATATTTCTGTTAAAATAATCGGTTCGCCGCGAGTTACGACAACTGTATGTTCACATTGTGCAACAAGGCTTTTATCAGGTGTAACGAATGTCCAACCATCATCGCCACGTTCGATAATATGATCAGCTTTCATAGAAATGAATGGTTCTACAGCGATCACAAGACCGTCTTTTAGAAGCGCATTATCCATTGGATCAAAGTAGCTTAAAATGTGATTTGGTGCTTCATGTAAGCTCAGACCAATACCGTGACCAGTCAAGTTTTGAATCACATTGTATCCATTTTTATGTGCAAAGTTTGAAACAGCACGCCCAATTTGGTTTTGTTTTGAACCAGCTTTAACTTTTTTCATTGCTGCCCAAAATGCATCAACAGCTGCTTGGCAAAGCTTTTCTTTTGCTTCATCTTCTCCAAGTACAAATGAAATACCTGTATCTGCATAATAACCATCAAGTGCAGCAGATACGTCGACATTTACAAGGTCGCCTTCTTTTAATGCACGATCTCCGGGAATACCGTGAGCAACTTCTTCGTTTACACTGATGCAAGTTACGCCAGGGAAATCATATTCTTTTTCAGGTGCAGAAATAGCACCATGCTCATCTAATATTTTTTTACCAATCAAATCTAGCTCTTTCGTTGTCATGCCTGGCTTTGCTTGTTTTTTCATTTCTTCACGTGCAAGCGCAACGATGCGGCCGATTTTTCGTAAGCCTTCTAAATCTTGTTCATTACGAATAATCATGAAAACCACTGTCCTTCCTCGAATATATATCTTACCCGATTGTATCATGTTTATTTTCGTCCTGCTACTCGCTTGCAGTATGCGGGGGGATTCGTCTCATAAGGAATACATGACAATTGTCATATCGATGTTATGACGCATCATACTGTTTCCTAAGTTTTCCAAATAATACAATGTAAATATAAGAAACAGCGGGGGTGGAGAGATGGAAAAGATTATTGAAGTAAATAGTGTTTCTAAAACATTTAAACATAAAAACGCAGTAAATAACGTTTCATTTCATGTGAATAAAGGAGAGATCGTAGCACTGCTTGGACCGAATGGTGCAGGGAAAACGACGACGATGTCGATGATGCTTGGATTAAAGGATCCGACGGAAGGAACTGTTTCTATATTTGGAAAGAGTCCAAAACATAGAGATGTTCGTAATAGCCTCGGCGCGATGCTACAAGAAGTAAGTGTCATTGATAGCATTACAGTCGAAGAGGCAATTGAGTTATTCCGTAGCTATTATACGAATCCGGTAGCGAAAGAAACGTTACTACAGTTATCAAATTTAAAATCGGAGCGAAAGCAAAGATGTGAGAAATTATCAGGTGGGCAAAAAAGAAGATTGAACTTTGCGCTCGCACTTGCGGGAAATCCGGATTTACTATTTTTAGACGAACCGACAGTTGGAATGGATATTACGTCTCGAAGAACATTTTGGGAAACAATTCGAAAGTTAGCAAGTGAAGGGAAAACGATTATTTTAACGACGCACTATTTAGAAGAAGCGGATGCGTTGGCGAATCGTATTTTATTGTTTGCGAACGGAAAGATTATCGCAGATGGTACACCGGATGAGATGAAGGCGACGATTTCGCGAAAAACAATTACGTTTTATTCGAAGGAAAGTATTCCTACAAGATTGCTAAAGGAATTACCATATGTAACAGAAGTACAGTCAAACGAAGGGCACTTCACTTTAACAACTGAAGATACAGATGCAACTTTAAAGGCGATTTATCAAAAGAATTTACCTGTAACAGATGTTTCAGTTGAACGTGGAAGTCTTGATGAAGCATTTGAACAATTTGTCTCAAATCAGAAGGGGGAAATCGCATGAGAGCGTTTTTGATGCAATGTAAGATGGAGATATTACGTACGTTTCGCAATAAATTATTTATCTTTTTTTCATTATTAATGCCAGTTATGTTTTACTATATTTTCACAAATGTTGTTCAAGTGCCACAGAACGGGAATGAATGGAAAGCTCACTATTTAATTTCTATGACTTCATTCAGTATTATTGGAACGGCACTTTTTAGCTTCGGTGTTCGTCTTTCTGAGGAAAGACAAAAAGGGTGGGCACAACTGTTGAGAATCACACCTTTGCCAGAAGGGGCATATATTTCTGCAAAAATTGTTTCACAAACAGTAGTAAATGTATTTTCAATCGTAGTTATTTTTATAGCAGGTATTTTAATTAATGATGTTCAGTTAACGTTTGGTCAATGGATAGGCGCTGGTTTATGGCTATTACTAGGTGTAACACCATTTTTAGCGCTTGGATCGATAGTCGGTTCTATTAAAAAGGTTGATGCAGCAGCAGGATTAGCAAACATTTTAAATATGTGTTTAGCAATTCTTGGTGGTCTATGGATGCCGATTGAAGTATTCCCGAAAATATTAAGATCTATCGGTGAATGGACACCAACATACCACTTTGGAAGCGGTGCATGGGATATTGTAGCTGGAAAATCAGTTGGTTGGGAAAATATCGCGGTATTAGGAGGTTATTTCCTTATATTTGTTGTAATATCAATATATATAAGAAAAGGACAGGAAGCGGTATAAATGATAGAGAAGAAGAGGATTGAAATTTTTCCGAAACATATGGGTTTCTTCCCGTATATGTGGTTTGTTTATCTATTATTTCCAATTTACCATTTAGCGCAGGCATCAGGGTGGAAGCTTGTAATGGGAAGCGGTATGTTGATAGTTTTTATCATCACATACCGTCAGCTTTATTTTGTGCAGAGGACGTTTGTTTTTTGGGCATGTATCCAAATGATACTCATCTTTTTATTTGCTTTATTTTACAATCCTTTCATGATATTCTTTGGTTTTTTCACGGCAAGTGCGATGGGATTTACGCCAAATAAGAAAGTATTTCGAGTACTATTATGTTTGTTAGTTATAATGCTTGGGGCATTTTTATTTGTAAATATGAATCAACTAACGACTACAAGTTTAGTAAATATTGTTCCAATGTTTATTTTAATGCTTCTTACACCATTTGGTATGCGCAACTTTAATCAGAAAAGGATGTTAAGAAATCAATTAAATGAAGCGAATGAACAAATTAAAGACTTAGTAAAACGTGAAGAACGGCAGCGGATTGCAAGGGATCTTCATGATACGTTAGGGCACACGTTATCACTCATTACTTTAAAAAGTCAGCTTGTGGAGAAGTTAATTGTAAAAAATCCGGAGCGTGCAAGTGCGGAAGCGAAGGAAATTACACAAACATCTCGTACCGCTTTAAAGCAGCTAAGGGAATTAATTTCTGATATGCGCATGATTACAGTAGAAGAAGAGCTTGAGCAAATAAAAGCAATCTTACAAGCTGCTAATATTGGATTAGAGATCAAACAAGAAACGAGTGCGAGTTCGTTATCACCTATTGAACAAAATATTTTAGGAATGTGTTTACGTGAGGCTGTGACAAATGTTGTAAAGCATAGTAAGGCAACGCGTTGCACAGTTTCTGTACTAGAATTACAAGGCGAATTAATTTTGATAGTAGAAGATAACGGAATTGGCTTAGCAGATCAAAACCATGATGGAAATGGCATTCGTGGCATAAAAGAGCGAATCGCTCTTATTGATGGATTTGTTGAAATGGGTACGATTAATCCAGGGACACTATTAACAGTAAAAGTTCCAGTTGTTATTCGAACAGGAAAAGATGAGGTGAGGGTATGATTCGAATTATTATTGCAGAAGATCAACGGATGCTTCGTGGTGCATTAGGGGCCCTGCTTGATCTAGAAGATGATATTGAAGTAATTGGGCAAGCTGCGAACGGGGAAGAGGCGCTAAAACTAATTGAATCGTTAAAGCCTGATGTAAGCATTATGGATATTGAAATGCCAATTCAAAGTGGATTAGATGTTGCGGAAACATTAAAGAAAGAAAAATCAGCATGCAAAGTAATGATTTTAACAACATTTGCGCGCCCTGGATATTTTGAACGAGCAATGAAAGCTGGGGTGCACGGATATTTATTAAAAGATAGCCCAAGTGAAGATTTAGCCGCATCAATTCGCAATGTAATGAAAGGAAAACGGGAGATCTCTCAAGATTTAATGTTCGGCTTATGGCAGGAGCAAAATCCTTTATCGGATCGCGAAAAAGAAGTATTGTTACTTGCGAAAGAAGGAAAGACGGCAAATGAAATTGCGAAGGCACTTTATCTTTCACCTGGTACAGTACGTAATTATATTTCTGAAGTATTAACGAAGCTTGATGCGAAAAATAGAATTGAGGCAATTACAATTGCGGAAGAAAAGGGATGGATATGAAAAGAAGTTTACCTATGAGTGGTAAACTTCTTTTTCTTGTAATTCCGTCTCGGTTGCATCACCTAGAATTTGAACTATATCGCGTAATTTAGATTTCACTTCATTTTTCGACAAAAAATTTGTTATAGTAAGATTAGGTTGTTGATCTAAATTTTGAACAACTTTACCACTAACAGTTGTGATTACTCCATTTTTATCTACTTTTACAATGAGATTTTGGCCATATACTTTATAGTTTTTGTAAGTTTGTGCAGGGCGAACTTCGGTTTGATTTTCTTTTGTTTCTTTATTTGTAGGTTGGAAATCTACATTTTTTTCAGTAGTGACTTGTTCTTGTTGAGCTTTAGCCCCGTTTACCTCACCTTTTAAATACTTTTTCGCAATATTTTCTTTCGTATCATTTTGAGGTTCTGTTAATTTCCCAATTGTTAAACCAGGCTGAGCAATTTCAACTTTCACTTCATTTTTATTTAATTCTTGGGCATGAATAGCTTCTGCTGATAAAGGATAAAGAAGACCGAATGTAACGAAAGCACGGGCAAATTTTCTATAATTTATCTATAAAATTACTAGTCTATTATATTATGTGAGATGGATTGTATGAAAAATTTGCCGAATTTTATATATATTATGCATTATTTCATATCAAAAATTGTCGAATTCACATTATTGTAGTGGTATGACAACTCAAAAAATTAGATTGTTATAATGGGATGGTGAGTAAGTATGAACGCAGAAAAATTAGGAAATGAAATAAAGAAAATTAGGGTGATGAGAGGATTAACACAAAAACAGTTGTCTGATAACATATGTCATCAATCGGAAGTGAGCAGAATTGAAGCAGGCGCAGTATACCCAAGTATGGATATATTGCAAGGTATTGCAGCAAAATTACAAGTTCCCATTACTCATTTTTATGAGGTACTCATTTATTCTGATATTGAGAGGAAAAAGCAGTTTAAAGATCGAATTCAAGTATTGAGCAAGAAAAAAAAATATGATGAAATTTATAAAATTGTTTCAAATGAACTTAAGAAAGAAAAATCCCATCCAGAATTTAATCAGTTTCTTCTTTGGTACTATTACTTATCTGCATATGTTTTGAAGAAACTCGATTTTGAATATTGTATTTTAGAGTTAAAAAAAATTGTACATCAATCATATGGAGGGGTAGATGTATTTCAAGATTTATATATTGAAAATTCTATTGCAATCATTTATGCAGAAAACGATCAATTGGACAAAGCAATGACACTATTCCGAGAAATTTTAAAACAGTTAGAATCATTTAACAATAATCAAGTATTTATAGTTAAAGTTCGATATAACTATGCAAAAGCTTTATGTTTGAGTAATCATTTTGAAGATGCACTATATCAATTGAATGAAGCAATTGAGACTTCCTGTCATATAGGAAGTATGGAGTTAATTGGGCATTTATATTACCAAAAGGGTGAGTGTCTGGAGAAATTAGATTATGCATCAAATGAAATTAAAGAAGTTTATGAAAAAGCTTCTTTATTCTTTGATTTATTAGATTTGCATTCATATAAAGCGGCTGTATTAAAGAAAAAGAAATATTTAAATTAAGGTTGGTTCCGATATGCATATTTGCATATTTTACAAGTATATTTTTGTGATATATTTACAAGAAAAAACATAGGGTGATAAATATGAAGAAATTTCTTGTTTGTAGTTTAGTAGCCGTTGCAATGTTGTCTGGTATTGCCTTTGGAGTAAGTCAAGAGCAAGTGCTAATAAATCAGCAAGATCAAGTACAATTAGCTCGTGATATACCGTTTGAACATTAAAAAACAACCGTCTTACTTAGACGGTTGTTTTTTTGTGGAGTAACCTCCAAACATCTTTACTAGAAACAGGCTTGCTAATAAAGAACCCTTGAATGTTGTCACAGTTTTGCTCATATAAAAACTTCCATTGTTCCTCGGTCTCTACACCTTCCGCAATAACTTCTAAATGTAGTTCTTTTGATAGTGTAATAATAGAAGAAATAATCGCTTCCTCTAAAGGGCTAGTTGTAATGCCGCAAATAAATTCTCGAGCAATTTTTAATGTGTTAATTGGATATTTTGTTAAATAAGCTAAAGAACTATAACCAGTTCCAAAGTCGTCGATTGAAATTTGAATACCGAGATTTTGAAGCTGTTCTAACTTTGCAACTACAGATTGATTTTGATTAATTGCGATACTTTCCGTAATTTCAATATCTAATGCTTCTGGTTTTAGCTCTGTTTCTTCTAATACTTTTGAAATGGTTGGGATTAAATCTGCATGGTTAAATTGAACAACAGATAAATTCACACCAACTTTCAAGTGAGAAAAACCTTGATTATGCCACCTTTTTGCCTCTAAGCAGGCGGTACGTAAAATCCAATTTCCAAGCTCAATAATAAATCCGGTTTCCTCCGCTAGCGGAATGAACTGGGCAGGGGATACGATACCGAGTTTTGGATGTTTCCAACGAATTAATGCTTCAAAGCCGATAATTTGTTTTGTTTTTGTGCTTACTTGTGGCTGGTATTCAAGGAAAAATTCATTTTGTTGTAATGCTTTTGAAAGTTCCCCTTCTAAGAAGTTACTCTCATTTTGAGCAATACTCATTTCTTTTGAGAAGAAAACGAATCTGTTTTTTCCATTTGCTTTCGCGCGATACATAGCCATATCAGCATTTTTCATTAATTCTGTTACATCTGTTCCATAATCAGGGTACATTGCAATTCCGATACTTGGTGTAATAGACAATTCTTCATCTTTAATGAAGAATGGTTTGTTTAAAATGGTTAAAATCTGTTCAGCTATAAATATTGCACTCTTTTCTGAGTACATATCTGGTAATAAAATTGTAAACTCATCTCCGCCTTGGCGAGCAACGACATCCTTTGAACGCAAGCAACTGCGTAACCTTTTTGCTACTTCAATTAATAATAAATCTCCGACGTCGTGACCAAGTCTATCGTTAATTTTTTTGAATCGATCTAAATCAAGGAACATGATGGCAACATCATTTGCACTAGTTTGAGCTGTGTTTAAAATGTCTTTTAAATCCTTTTCAAACTTTCGACGATTTGGTAATCCAGTAAGTGCATCATGAAAGGCTAAATGTTCTACTTGTTTTTGTTTTTCATATAAAGTTGTAATATCACGTGCTATGCCGAACATCCCAACAACTTCTTTGTTTATGAAAATAGGGATGAGTGTAATGTGAAGATAATAGTAATAGCCTTCTTTTTCTTTTGTGCGAACTTCTAAGGTTTGTGGTCTACCTTCTTTTGTTATTTGTAAAGCTTTCTGTAGTAAATCATGGTCTTTTGGATCAATAAAGTGTAAAAGGGAGTAGCTTTCTACTTCACAATAGTAGGCAGTAAATAAGCTTTCACAAGCTGTATTAGATTGTTGGAAAATACCATTCATATTTAAAGAGAAAACAGCATCGGGATGATCTTCAAATAAAGATTTATAGCGTTGTTCACTTTTGGATAATGCAAATGCACCTTCTTCAACTTCATCTTCTAGTTGTGTAGTCAGCTGTTCATATGTATCGATTAATACTTTATTATCTTTCCACATGTAAAGTTGTCGTAGGAATAATAAGATGAGTGATAATACTAGACCGATTAACATGAACTTATCATCCCAAGGTTGAAAGAGAATAAAAGAAAAAGTAATGATTATACTAAAATAAGGTAATATAAAGCGCACATAATCAAATCGATAATATTTTGTTTTCGTTTCATGCTGTATTGGTTTATCTAAAATATATAGTATGGACGACAAACCAATTAATAAAATTGAAGCGGTATGTATTAAATAAGAGACTTCAGCAGAAGTTTGCATTCCTATGTTTAACTGGAACAACTGTATATATCCGTAAACGAGAATGATAGTAAAACCAATAATTAATGAAATTCTACTAGAAGAATATTGTTCTCTTCTATATAGGCTAATAACGGCGTAAATTACTAATGATTGTGCGATAAAGTATCCGATTAAAACCCACGTACCCTTTGTTAGCATATTGAAGCTTGAAAGGTCCAAAATAAAAGTTAAGGTAAAATAAATATTCATAATAACGATAAAGATACTATCGAATGAAAATTGGGCAAGGCCTCTAATAGAGTAATGTTTTATGAACTTTATAGCAAAGCCAGAAAAGAGTAAAATATATTGTATGATGAAAAAAGGTAGTGCCTCATATGAGAATATGACTTGATTACATATAGAAAGTGAATGAAGAAATAAAGTTATCTCCATAGCCAATCCACATAGGCAAGTGCATAATAATAACACCCAAAATAATTTATCACCGCGTTTCATCTTCTTAATTGCTTTATATGAGCAATAACAAGAAAAGATTGCAGCAAAACAAAATAAGAAAAGGATTCCAATTTCTTTTATATTCCACTCATTTGGAATAAAGAATATCCAAAGAGAAAATATACAAATATAAATTATGACAAATTGTACATATTTTTTTTGATTAATCATATTATGACTCCGTTTCAATAAAGTTGAATCTCAGGGGGAAAATGCTAATTTAAATAATAGCATATAAAATAGGAACATTTTTACTATAAGAATTACTTTTTAAAAAAAAGCACAACATTACAATTTACCATTGTAGCGTTGCGCTTTTTATTCTTTTTATCCCTCTTATAGAGGATAATTCATGTATGAATTGCAACATTGCTAAATCTTTCTGTTTACTTTCAATCATAATATCGAAATTATGATTGTTTTTTTTAGCAATGTGTAAGAAAGGCTTAATAAACTCTAAATCAATATATTCAGCGTGAGCCCTAAATTCTTTTTTGGATTTAGGGGAGGAAATGTGAACTTTAGGAGGGATATTTGTATGTGACCAAGTTTCAAAAATTGCAGGAAGTAACACTTCTAGCGGTTCCTCGCAAAGGTTTGCCATGTGATGATGATAATCAAATACGAAAGGGATCTTTTCTTTTTGGCAAATAGATAAAGTTTCAGCAGTTGTATATGTTTTATCATCGTTTTCAAGTGTCATTTGCTTTTTTATATGTGCAGGAAGTTTTTTTATGTTTTCATGGAAACGTCCAATTGCTTTTTCTTTATTTCCATAGGCACCACCTACATGGATGTTAATATAAGAAGTATCTGCAATTCCTATTGCATCTAATACCTTATAATGATAGGTCATATCTGTAATAGCGTTAGTTGTAATATGTGGCTTGTCGCTTGTGAATAGGGTAAATTGATTTGGATGAAAACTTACTCGTAAATTGTGTTCTTTAATTAATGCCCCGATTTTACGCCAAAGCGGTGTAAATGTCCCGATATAATCAAACTCGACTTCGGGATGTGTTGCAAGCGGGACAATGGAAGATGACATGCGATATAATGGGATTTCATGCGCTATATTGTAATGAAGAATACGTATTGTATGCTCAAGATTCTGCCTTGTAACATCGTATAATTTATCTTCTCGCTCTTGTTTACTGAGCTTTTGAAAGCTTGTAAATGTCATCGTTTTAGCCGGAGAACAGTTCCAGAGTGCCATTGCATGTGAGACATATCCGAACCGCATAATCATAATGAATACACCTCTTTTATTTATAGGAAGAAAGCAAGTATCGTTCCTATCCATTCTTTTCCTCTATCAATAAGAGAAAGTGGGCTAACATCTTCAAAGGAAAGTAATGACGCGTTTTCTAGATCTTCATGGAATTTGCTTTTTACTGCTTGTATAAAATGTTTATCATATAAAATGCAGTTGATTTCATGGTTAATATATAAACTTCTCATATCAAAGTTTGCAGTTCCGATATCACAAATATAATCATCCACTATAATAACTTTAGCGTGAAAAAAACCTTGTTGAAATGCGTAAATATTACACCCGGCTCGTATTAACTTTCGGCAATATGGGAACTTCGCTTCTCGAACAAGGGCGTGATCAGCTTTTTCTGGAACGAGAATCGTAATTTGAACCCCACGTTTGCGTGCTTTTAATAATGCATTCATAATTTTTTTTCCCGGAATGAAATAGGGTGTACCGATAAAGAGTTCCTTTTTTGCCCCTTCAATTAAATGTAAAAAAGTATGTTGTAAATACGCACCATCAGTCGGAATAAATTGATGTTGGATAGTGCCGGGTTGCTGTTTCGGAAAATAAAGAGAAGCATTCAATAAATTTTGGTTTGTATCATCAAACCAGTCATGTAAAAATTGTTTTTGTAAATCTTGTACTCCTTCGCCTGTAAGACGTAAATGATAGTCTCTCCATAATCCTAATCGTTCATTATGTCCCAAATACTCTTCACCAATATTAAATCCTCCGATATAACCAATTTTTCCGTCAATGACTGTAATTTTTCTATGGTTTCTTTGATTTGCAGAGAAGAAAGGGAAAGGAAACTTTACTTTGTGACAAAATGAAAAAGAGATACCATGTTTTTGCAGGGAGCGAATTGCCTCGTTTGATAAATAGTGGCTTCCCAATCGATCGAGTAAAAGTCTTACTTCAATTCCTTCCTTTGCCTTATCGATCAGTAACTTTAAAAATTCACGACTGATTTTATCGTTTTTTACAATGAAGAACAAAACGTGCACATGGCGTTTCGCCTGTTTTATATCAGTAAATAGGGCGTCATACAAATCTTTTCCGTATGTATAAAGGTGAAAATCACTTTGACGTAAAGGGAAAGAACGAGAATGTACACGCTTTAAATGAACAATTCTCCCATAAGAAAGGTCGATTACAATCCACAGAGCACTGCCTATTAACAAGAGAGATAAGAAGAACATGAGTAAATTCCCTCCTTCACGGTCTTTTCACCATCAGTTGTGTATAAATCATACTTACACTTTATCCCGTTATTTGCGGGCTAATAATGAGTAGGGAATGAATAGCTTCTTACTCATTAAAGTTTCACTTTATAGTTTCACCGAAATAAACAGCTTTATGAAAAAATATGTTGTTGTATAACAAAAAACTGTTGACTGAATGCTCACTCATTATATAATAAAGGTAGGGGAAAAATTCAGAAAATTATATGTTTTCGAAGATTCTAAAAAAAGAAAGAGGGCTTACAAAGAGAGGGGTAGCATAAAAATGAATAGCTTACTGATCATTAATTGGCTGGCTGCCATTGCTGTTATTGCTTATGCGGGATATTTGTTTGTATATCTTATACGAACGAGGATGGCCTACATACAGTTAGGAAAAAAGATTGAATTTGACCGTCGTTTTAAAGAGCGTTGGGGTCTTCTTAAGGTCAATGTTTTCGGTCAAAAAAAGCTGCTGAAAGATAAGAAGAGCGGCATTATTCACGTTATGTTCTTTTACGGATTTATTCTTGTCCAATTTGGAGCAATTGACTTCGTTTGGAAAGGACTCGCACCAGGATCACATCTTCCACTTGGACCACTATACCCTGCATTTACATTCTTCCAGGAAATTGTCACACTTGTTATTTTAATTGCAGTCTTTTGGGCTTTTCATAGACGTTATGTCGAGAAGCTAGTTCGTTTAAAACGTAATTTCAAATCAGGCCTTGTTCTTATCTTTATTGGTGGCTTAATGATTTCTGTGCTACTCGGTAATGGGATGGGAATTATATGGCACGGCGAGGAGCTTTCATGGAGTGAACCAATCGCTTCTGCAATCGCTTACGTTTTCTCAGGGATAAATGAAACCGTAGCCATTTCTGTGTTCTATTTCTCTTGGTGGGTGCATCTATTAATTTTGTTAACGTTTTTAGTGTACGTACCACAATCAAAACACGCGCATTTAATTGCAGGACCAGCTAACGTATTCTTCGGTCGTCTTTCAAATCCAGGGAAACTTGAAAAAATTGACTTTGAAGATGAAACACAAGAAACATTTGGTGTCGGTAAAATTGAAGACTTTAGACAAAATCAGCTTATTGATTTATACGCTTGCGTAGAGTGTGGTCGTTGTACAAATATGTGTCCGGCAACAGGAACAGGAAAAATGTTATCGCCGATGGATTTAATTTTAAAACTTCGCGATCATTTAACTGATAAAGGAGCGGCTATAACGTCAAAAGCACCGTGGGTTCCAGTAGTTGCTTTTAATAATACACAAGGAAATCAGTTAGCGATGATGGCAGCTGGGAAAGGGCAGCAAGAATCAGCAGCTACAGCACTCGCTTACGATCCGAGTTTAATCGGAGATGTTATTACAGAAGAAGAGATTTGGGCATGTACAACTTGCCGTAACTGTGAAGACCAGTGTCCGGTTATGAATGAGCATGTTGACAAAATTATTGATTTACGCCGCTATCTCGTTTTAACAGAAGGAAAGATGGACGCGGAAGCGCAGCGTGCGATGACGAACATCGAGCGTCAAGGGAATCCGTGGGGTCTAAACCGTAAAGAGCGTGAAACATGGCGCCAAGGTGACGATGAAGTAACAGTTCCAACTGTAAAAGAAAAATCGAAAGCTGGCGAGGAGTTTGAATATTTATTCTGGGTTGGTTCGATGGGATCATACGACAATCGTAGTCAAAAGATTGCGATATCGTTTGCAAAGTTAATGAACGAGGCAGGCATTTCATTCGCGATTCTCGGTAATAAAGAAAAGAACTCTGGAGATACACCGCGCCGCCTTGGAAATGAATTTGTATTCCAAGAGATGGCGACAAAGAATATTGAAGAATTTGAAAAAGCAGGAGTGAAGAAAATCGTTACGATTGACCCTCATGCTTATAACACATTTAAAAATGAGTATCCAGACTTTGGCTTGCAAGCAGAAGTCTATCATCATACAGAACTGTTAGCTCAGTGGGTGAAAGAAGGACGTTTAAAACCTGTTCACGCTATTGAGGAAACAGTTACGTACCATGATTCCTGTTATTTAGGAAGATACAACGAAGTATATGAAGCACCACGTGATATTTTGAAAGCGATTCCTGGCGTGAATCTTGTGGAAATGGCACGTAATCGTGAAACGGGAATGTGTTGTGGCGCAGGTGGTGGCTTAATGTGGATGGAGGAAACAGCAGGTTCTCGTATTAACGTTGCTCGTACAGAACAAGCATTAGCTGTGCAACCATCCATTATCGGTACAGGTTGTCCATATTGCTTAACGATGATTAGTGATGGGACGAAAGCGAAAGAGGTAGAAGAGAAGGTTCAAACTCTTGATGTAACAGAGATTTTAGAACGCTCTGTTATCGGACAGAAGAAAGAAGCAATGTAATCTGCAAGCATGTATACAAATTTAGAGAGAGGTGCAATGATTGCACCTCTTCTCAACGTAAGAATACCGAGCGAGCGCTCAGCGCTAATAAAAAAATGGGGGAAATAGACATGAGTAAAACAGTTATTTTAAGTGCTGCAAGAACACCGGTTGGGAAATTTGGAGGATCTTTAAAAGACGTAAAAGCAACAGAACTTGGAGGAATTGCGATTAAAGCGGCGCTTGAAAGAGCAAATGTTTCTGCTAGTGATGTTGAGGAGGTTATATTCGGAACGGTTATTCAAGGCGGACAGGGGCAAATTCCATCGCGTCAAGCTGCGAGAGCTGCTGGAATCCCTTGGGAAGTGCAGACGGAAACAGTGAATAAAGTTTGTGCTTCAGGGCTTCGTGCGGTTACGTTAGCGGATCAAATTATTCGTACTGGTGATCAATCACTGATTGTAGCTGGTGGAATGGAATCAATGAGTAACAGTCCTTACATTTTGCGTGGGGCAAGATGGGGATACAGAATGGGTAACAACGAAGTTATCGATTTAAACGTGGCAGACGGTTTAACATGCGCATTTTCAGGGATACACATGGGCGTTTATGGCGGAGAAGTTGCGAAGGAAGATGGGATCTCTCGCGAAGCGCAAGACGAATGGGCATATCGTAGCCATCAACGCGCGGTTTCAGCGCATAAAGAAGGACGTTTTGAAGAGGAAATTGTACCCGTAACAATTCCGCAAAGAAAAGGCGATCCTATTGTTGTTGCAAAGGATGAGGCACCGCGTGAAGATACAACGGTTGAAAAATTAGCGAAACTAAAACCTGTATTTGATAAGAAAGCGGCGGTGACGGCTGGTAATGCGCCAGGACTAAACGATGGTGGTGCTGCACTTGTACTAATGAGCGAAGACAGAGCGAAGCAAGAAGGAAGAAAGCCGTTAGCGACAATTTTGGCGCATACAGCAATTGCGGTGGAATCTAAAGATTTCCCAAGAACACCAGGTTATGCAATTAATGCATTGTTGAAAAAAACAGGCAAGACAATTGAAGACATTGATTTATTCGAGATTAATGAAGCATTTGCAGCGGTAGCGATTGCAAGTACAGAAATCGCAGGAATTGATCCGGAAAAACTGAATGTAAATGGCGGCGCAGTGGCAATGGGGCATCCGATTGGAGCAAGCGGTGCGCGCATTATCGTTACACTTATTCATGCACTGAAGCAGCGCGGCGGCGGAATTGGAATTGCTTCTATTTGTAGCGGTGGCGGTCAAGGCGATGCAGTGATGATTGAAGTTCACTAATTAAGATTAGAAGGTATATAGTTTATTAAAAATTAAGGGGGAAGAAGAAATGAGTGTACAAAAAATTGTTGTAATTGGTGCGGGACAAATGGGATCGGGAATCGCGCAAGTATGTGCAATGGCAGGATATGATGTGAAGGTACAAGATTTAAAACAAGAGCAATTAGATAGAGGATTGACTATCATTACGAAAAACTTAGCGCGCCAAGTAGAAAAGGGACGCATGAAGGAAGAAGAGAAGGAAGCGACATTAAATCGTCTTACAGTAACGCTTGATTTAGATTGTGTGAAGGAAGCGGATCTTATTATTGAAGCAGCTGTTGAGAAAATGGATATTAAAAAGAAAATCTTTGCGAATTTAGATGAAATTGCTCCAGAACACGCAATTTTAGCGACAAATACGTCATCTCTGCCAATTACAGAAATTGCAGCAGTAACGAAACGTCCGGAAAAGGTAATCGGTATGCACTTTATGAATCCTGTTCCAGTTATGAAGCTTGTTGAAATTATTCGTGGTTTGGCTACAGATGATGCCGTATATGAAACGATTGAAGATATTACGAAGAAAATTGGGAAAGTACCAGTTGAAGTAAATGATTTCCCAGGGTTTGTATCGAACCGTATTTTATTACCGATGATTAACGAAGCAATCTATACGCTATATGAAGGTGTAGCGACGAAAGAAGCGATTGATGAAGTGATGAAACTCGGTATGAATCACCCGATGGGTCCTTTAACGCTCGCTGATTTTATCGGTTTAGATACATGTTTATACATTATGGAAGTGTTGCATGAAGGCTTAGGTGATAGTAAATATCGCCCATGTCCATTACTACGTAAGTACGTAAACGCAGGATGGTTAGGACGTAAAACAGGTCGTGGTTTCTACGTTTACGAATAAATCCCCCTTTGTTACAAAATAGTGGTCTTACCAAATTATTTAAAGGATATATAGCAAATGGAGGCGGAATATATGAACTTTCGTTTTAATGAAGAACAGCAAATGATGAGGAAAATGGTTCGAGATTTTGCACAGAAGGAAATTGCACCTTTTGTTCCTAGTATGGAACAAGGGGTGTTCCCAAAAGAGATTTTGCAGAAGATGGGTGAGCTTGGATTAATGGGAATTCCAGCGCCTGCAAAATACGGCGGCGCAGAAATGGATTTTATTTCGTATATTTTAGCAATTGAAGAAATTTCAAAGGTAAGTGCAACGGTAGGTGTAATTTTAGCTGTACATACGTCAGTTGGAATGAATCCGATTTTATATTTTGGAACAGAAGAACAGAAGCAGAAATATGTTTCTAAGCTTGCGACTGGTGAATATTTAGGTGCATTTGCATTAACAGAACCAAATGCAGGATCAGATGCAGGAAGTTTGAAATCAAGAGCTGTAAAGAAAGGCGATCATTACATTATTAATGGATCGAAAGTGTTCATTACAAATGGCGGTGAAGCAAGTACATATATTGTATTTGCTTCTACAAATCCTGAGGCAGGAAAGAGTGGGATTTCTGCATTCATAGTAGAGAAAGATACACCAGGCTTAATTATCGGCAAAGATGAGCATAAAATGGGACTTTTCGGTTCTCGCACAGTACAGCTTACGTTCGAGGATATGATAGTGCCGGCTGAGAATTTACTTGGTGAAGAAGGACAAGGATTTAAGGTAGCGATGGCGAATTTAGATGTTGGACGAATTGGAATTGGTGCACAGGCTTTAGGAATCGCTGAAGCGGCGCTTGCATGTGCAATTGATTATGCAAAAGAACGTGAGCAATTCGGAAAGCCAATTGCGGCGCAGCAAGGAATCGGATTCAAACTTGCAGATATGGCAACTAGTGTAGAAGCATCGCGATTACTCGTATATAGAGCAGCATCGCTAAGAGCACAAGGATTGCCATGCGGTAAAGAAGCATCTATTGCGAAATTATTCGCTTCTAAAACAGCCGTTGAAGTTGCGATTGAAGCGGTGCAAGTATTTGGTGGTTACGGTTATACGAAAGATTACCCAGTAGAAAGATTTTTCCGTGATGCGAAAATCACGCAAATATATGAGGGAACGAGTGAGATACAAAAACTTGTTATTAGTCGAGCTTTATAGAAGAACGAGGGGGAGACGGGAATGCATTTTAAACTATCCGAAGAACATGAAATGATCCGAAAAATGGTTCGGGATTTTGCTAAGAACGAAGTAGCACCGACAGCAGCTGAGCGTGATGAAGAAGAGAGATTTGATCGAGCGTTATTTGATCAAATGGCAGAGCTTGGCTTGACGGGTATTCCGTGGCCTGAAGAGTATGGTGGAATTGGAAGCGATTACTTAGCGTACGTAATTGCTATTGAAGAATTATCTCGCGTTTGTGCTTCGACAGGTGTAACACTGTCTGCGCATACTTCACTTGCTGGATGGCCGATTTTTAAATTTGGAACGGAAGAGCAAAAGCAAAAGTTTTTGCGACCGATGGCTGAAGGGAAGAAAATTGGCGCATACGGCTTAACGGAACCAAGTTCTGGATCGGATGCTGGTGGGATGAAGACAACAGCAAAAAGAGATGGAGATCATTACATTTTAAATGGATCGAAAATATTTATTACAAATGGCGGCATTGCTGATATTTATGTTGTTTTTGCGTTAACTGATCCTGAATCGAAGCAGCGTGGCACGAGCGCGTTTATTGTGGAAAGTGATACACCAGGATTTTCAGTTGGGAAGAAGGAAAGTAAGTTAGGGATTCGCTCTTCACCAACAACTGAAATTATGTTCGAAGATTGCCGTATTCCTATAGAGAATTTACTAGGGGAAGAAGGACAAGGGTTTAAGATAGCGATGCAAACATTAGATGGTGGCCGTAACGGTATTGCAGCGCAAGCGGTTGGTATTGCACAAGGTGCTTTAGATGCTTCCGTAGAATATGCAAGAGAGCGTCATCAGTTTGGGAAACCAATTGCGGCGCAGCAAGGAATTGGCTTTAAACTTGCAGATATGGCAACGGATGTGGAGGCGGCGCGTCTTCTAACATACCAAGCAGCTTGGCTTGAGTCGGAAGGGCTTCCGTACGGGAAAGAGTCAGCGATGTCAAAAGTATTTGCAGGCGATGCAGCAATGAAGGTGACGACTGAAGCAGTGCAAGTATTTGGTGGTTACGGTTATACGAAAGATTATCCAGTAGAGCGTTATATGCGAGATGCAAAGATTACACAAATATATGAAGGAACACAAGAAATTCAAAGGCTCGTAATTTCTCGTATGTTAACGAAGTAGGAGCAAAGGCGTAGGTATTTTCCTACGCTTTTTCCTTCCAAAAAATAATAGAGAGAGGTGAAGGGGATGGTTAAACATAATGTACATGCGTCCGTGAAAGATGAGAAATTAGTCGCGTTAAGGCGTGAACAAATGATTAAAGGTGCGGTGCAATTGTTTAAGCAAAAGGGATTCCCGCGTACAACAACGAGAGAGATTGCAAAGGCAGCTGGGTTTAGTATCGGAACACTTTATGAGTACATTCGCACAAAAGATGATGTTTTGTATTTGGTTTGTGATAGCATTTATGAACATGTAAAAGAAAGGTTAGAGGAAGTAGTTTGTACAGAGAAAGGGAGTATAGAAAGTCTAAAGGTAGCAATAACGAATTACTTTAAAGTGATGGACGAATTGCAGGAAGAAGTATTAATAATGTATCAAGAGGTACGCTTTTTACCGAAAGAATCACTCCCGTACGTATTAGAAAAGGAGTTTCAAATGGTAGGAATGTTCGAGAATATTTTAGAACAGTGTACGGAAAATGGAACATTTACATTAGATGAAAAAGAAATACAGCTTCTTGCACATAATATTTTTATACAAGGACAGATGTGGGGATTTAGACGTTGGGCGCTGCAAAAACTATATACGCTCGAAGAATATACAGAAATGCAAATTAGGTATGTGCTGCAAGGGGCCCATATGCTTCCGAAATAAGGAATGGATAAATTATAATTTTATTGCTATATAAAGTTTCCCGTTTTTTTTGTAGCATATTTGTGCGACTTTTGTTTATAATGAATAGTATGGATTTTTTTAAGCAGACCGTTATATATAAGGTTATATTTGAAGAAAGGAAGTGCCGCATAAGTGAATTTTAAGCAATATTCACCAGAAGAGCTAAAAGAATGTTCAATGATTGAAGTTGTACATAGCGTTTTAGGGGATAAAAGACAAGCAACGACATTCAACGAGTTGGTTCAAGAAATCGCTCAAGTGCTGGGACTATCTCAAGAGCAAGTTAATGCGAAACTCGCACAATTTTATACAGACTTAAACATCGATGGACGTTTCATTAATTTAGGAGAAAATCGTTGGGGGCTACGCAGCTGGTACCCATATGAGCAAATTGATGAAGAAATCTTGCCTCAACCAAAACCGAAGAAGAAACGTAAAGTTGAAGAAGACGGTTTTGACGACTACATTGAAGAAGAAGACTTCGACGATGCAGACGGAAATGTAGACGAAGATGATGATGTAGAAGATTTGGACAAGGTTCTTGAAGAAGAAGACGGAGACGACGATGATCTTGATGATTTAGATGAAGATGATGACGAAGACTTCGCTGAAGAAGAACTTGAGTATGATGAAACTGAAGAAGAAGAAGAGGAAGAGCTGTAGTTCTTGACTTTTCATTATCGTCCATGTAGAATCATTTTTGGGCTCTTTAAAAAAGGACGATAATACTTTTAAAGTGTAAATATAAAAGAAAATTGCTCCCTACTTATTACTTTATGTGATGAGGGGAGCAATTTTCTTTTTTGTTTTTTGTTTAGAATATAAAAAGAGTCTAACAATAAGATGGATACAGTGTTATCTACATACGTTGCGCTTTGCAACGGTGATTATATAACAGCAAAATAGAAGGGAGCTTTTTCATGACTAAGTATATTTTTGTAACAGGCGGTGTAGTATCGTCTCTAGGAAAAGGTATTACAGCAGCATCTCTTGGAAGACTTTTAAAAAATCGTGGTTTAAACGTAACTATTCAAAAGTTTGATCCATACATTAACGTAGACCCAGGGACTATGAGCCCATACCAACACGGTGAGGTATTCGTAACAGATGATGGTGCAGAAACTGACTTAGACCTTGGTCACTATGAGCGTTTCATCGACATCAACTTAAACAAATACAGCAATGTAACAACAGGTAAAATTTACTCTTCAGTTCTTCAAAAAGAGCGTCGTGGTGAATACCTAGGAGGAACAGTTCAAGTTATTCCTCACATTACTAACGAAATTAAAGAACGCGTATACCGTTCTGGTCGCGAAACAAACGCGGATGTTGTTATTACAGAAATCGGTGGAACTGTTGGTGATATCGAGTCTCTACCATTCTTAGAAGCAATTCGTCAAATTAAGAGCGACATTGGTCGTGACAATGTAATGTACATTCACTGTACGTTAATCCCGTATTTAAAAGCAGCGGGTGAAATGAAAACAAAACCAACACAACATAGTGTTAAAGAACTTCGTAGCTTAGGTATTCAACCAAACATTATCGTTGTTCGTACAGAACTGCCTGTTTCTCAAGATATGAAAGACAAGCTTGCATTATTCTGTGACATCGATACAAAAGCAGTTATCGAAGCTCGCGATGCAGATACTTTATATGCGGTTCCATTATCTCTTCAAGAACAAAACATGGACCAAATCGTTTGCGATCACTTGAAATTAGACAATCCAGCTGCAGATATGACAGAGTGGACTGCGCTAGTTGATAAAGTACGTAACCTTTCTAAGAAAACAAAAATCGCTCTTGTTGGTAAATACGTAGAGCTTCAAGATGCATACATTTCTGTTGTAGAAGCACTTCGTCATGCAGGTTACTCTTTCGATACAGATGTAGAAGTGAAATGGGTAAACGCTGAGCACGTAACAGCAGAGAACGTACAAGAATTAGTAGGAGACACAGATGGTATCCTTGTACCAGGTGGCTTCGGAGATCGTGGTGTAGAAGGTAAAATCGTTGCAATTCAATATGCTCGTGAAAACAAAGTTCCATTCTTAGGAATTTGCTTAGGTATGCAACTTGCATCAATTGAATTCGCACGTAACGTATTAGGATTAGAAGGAGCTAACTCTTCTGAGATTAATCCTGATACTCCGTATGCAATCATCGACTTATTACCAGAACAAAAAGATGTAGAAGACTTAGGTGGTACACTTCGTCTTGGTCTATATCCATGTAAGCTTGCTGAAGAAACAAATGCATACAATGCTTACAATGAGCCGGTTGTATATGAGCGTCATCGTCATCGTTATGAGTTCAACAATCAATTCCGTCCGGATATGGAAAAAGAAGGATTTGTATTCTCTGGTACAAGCCCAGACGGTCGTCTAGTTGAAATCATTGAATTAAAAGATCACCCTTGGTTCGTGGCAGCACAGTTCCACCCAGAACTAGTTTCTCGTCCAAACCGTCCACAACCATTGTTCCATGACTTCGTAAGAGCTTCTATTACGAATAAAGAGAGCAAGTAATAAAAAAAGCGCCTGAAATAGGGCGCTTTTTTTAATATTCATTTAACATTTCATCAATTGTAAATTTGATTCCGTGATATGCAAATAAAGCTATCATTAAGCTTGGGAATCCGTAGCGATTACCTTCATCGTCTGGAATAAGACCTTTTAACAACTTTGTATCAATATGTACATCTGTATATTGCTCTAGCGATTCAGTACCTTCTTGAATAGCAGAGATGCCGACAATAGAGTGTCCATTGGCTTGAAGTTTTTTGGCTATTGCTACAACTTCTTCATCTGTTGAAAAACGGCTGATAAGAAGTACACGATCTGCAGAAGTTACTTCTACTTCTTTACCATCTTCATATAATCGTTTTGCTTGCTTCATTGGTTCAGCACCGAATAGTGCTTCAGCAACAACGCCCTCCATTTCATTTGTACCATGTAAATAAATGAAACCTTCGCCAACTAATGCTTGAGCAAGTAGACGGGCGCTATCCTCTATATTCATTTCCTCTTTTTGAGAAACTCTGGAGAAATAACCACTTAATTGGGTTGAAAAAATTTTTAACATAATGTTACTCCCTTCGTACGTGTTTACCGGCTTTCATTATAGTTTATTTTTTTAGAAAGGTGAAATCGAAGGGTGGCATAACAAAATAGGAAACGGTAAAATAAGAAAGAATAGGAAGGAATTTGCCAAAGAATAGCGAAAATTAATCGTTAAGATATAAGAAGCTTTAAATCTTGTATTTACACAGAAAGGTTGGGAGTTATGGAAGGGAAAATTTTAATCGTTGATGATCAATATGGCATTCGTGTGTTATTACATGAAGTGTTCCAAAAAGAAGGTTATCAGACATTCCAAGCAGCGAATGGATTTCAAGCTTTAGATATCGTGAAAAAAGATAATCCGGATTTAGTAGTGTTAGATATGAAAATTCCAGGTATGGATGGTATAGAGATTTTAAAGCATGTAAAAGAAATTGATGAAAGTATTAAAGTGATTTTAATGACTGCTTATGGAGAGCTTGATATGATCCAAGAAGCAAAAGATTTAGGTGCTTTAATGCATTTTGCTAAACCATTTGATATTGATGAAATTCGTCAAGCGGTGAGAAATGAGCTCGCTGTAGAGGCATAAAAATGAATTTTTTATAAAAAATATGGAAAAAAGCGTTTACATGGACTATTGTGCAGGTGAATACGGTTGAGTTTTTGAGTACAAGTTGTTATCCTATTGAGTGTAGAAAAAAGTCCGGTATGTAGATATACATATTTTACCTTATTCTGGTCATACTACCAGCGATAAGAACTTATCGGATACAAAAAACGTTTTTTAGGAGGATTCACCATGCCTTTAGTTTCTATGAAAGAAATGCTAAACAAAGCACTAGAAGGAAAATACGCAGTTGGTCAATTCAACATGAACAACTTAGAGTGGACTCAAGCTATCTTAGCTGCTGCGGAAGAAGAAAAATCTCCTGTAATCCTAGGTGTATCTGAGGGTGCAGCTCGTCATATGACTGGTTTCAAAACAGTTGTAGCTATGGTTAAAGCTTTAATCGAAGAAATGAACATCTCTGTTCCTGTAGCGATTCACCTTGACCATGGTTCAAGCTTCGAAAAATGTAAAGAAGCAATCGATGCAGGTTTCACATCTGTAATGATCGACGCTTCTCACCACCCATTCGAAGAAAACGTTGAAACTACTAAAAAAGTAGTAGAATACGCACACGCTCGTAACGTATCTGTTGAAGCTGAGCTTGGAACAGTTGGCGGACAAGAAGACGACGTAATCGCTGAAGGCGTAATTTACGCTGATCCTGCAGAGTGTAAGCACCTTGTTGAAGCAACAGGTATCGATTGCCTAGCTCCAGCTTTAGGTTCTGTACACGGTCCTTACAAAGGTGAGCCTAACTTAGGATTCGCTGAAATGGAACAAGTTCGTGACTTCACTGGCGTACCTTTAGTATTACACGGTGGTACTGGTATCCCAACTGCTGATATCGTAAAAGCTATCTCTTTAGGTACTTCAAAAATTAACGTAAACACTGAGAACCAAATCGAGTTTACAAAAGCTGTTCGTGAAGTATTAAACAAAGACCAAGAAGTTTACGATCCTCGTAAATTTATTGGACCTGGCCGCGACGCTATTAAAGCAACTGTTGCTGGTAAAATGCGTGAGTTCGGTTCTAACGGTAAAGCGTAAGAATAAAATTCCGTTTTGGAAACCGTCTAGTCTTTTAGACGGTTTCCTTTCGTTGTATAATGAAAGCGTGAACAAGTCTAAAGATTTTATCATTTTTTTTTGAAATAGAAAATAATGAGCATAGTCCTATTAATAAATGTGATAACGTATCTAAATTGATAAAGTGAATTCGATGAATAGTTAATCTTTATCTATTCGTACTACAGGAGAAATGAAGATAATGGTTTCCTATTTATTGAGTTTTGGGATGGAAAAGTAATTGAGATTCTTAAGGGGAGCTTTCTATAAAAATATAGAAAGTAAATACATTCACAAGAAGGGAGCTCAATATGGAAAAATTGCTAATTGAAGGCGGAAGAGCTTTAAATGGAACAATTCGCGTGAGTGGTGCAAAGAACAGCGCCGTTGCACTAATTCCAGCGACAATTTTAGCAGATACTCCAGTAACTATTGGTGGTGTTCCTAATATTTCGGACGTGAAAATGTTAGGAGACTTACTAGAGGAAATTGGAGGAAGAGTAACTTATGGACAGGAGGAAGAGATGGTAGTCGATCCTTCTAACATGGTTGCAATGCCTTTACCAAACGGAAAAGTGAAAAAATTGCGTGCTTCTTATTATTTAATGGGTGCGATGCTTGGCCGTTTTAAAAAAGCTGTTATTGGGCTTCCGGGTGGATGTCATTTAGGACCGAGGCCAATTGATCAGCACATTAAAGGGTTTGAAGCGTTAGGTGCACATGTTACAAACGAACAAGGTGCTATCTATTTAAGAGCAGATGAACTACGCGGTGCACGTATTTATTTAGATGTTGTTAGTGTAGGAGCTACGATTAATATTATGCTAGCAGCTGTGCGCGCGAAAGGTAGAACTGTTATTGAAAACGCAGCAAAAGAACCAGAAATTATTGATGTAGCTACATTGTTAACAAGTATGGGTGCACGTATTAAAGGTGCTGGTACAGATGTAATCCGAATTGATGGTGTGGATTCACTGCATGGTTGTCATCATACGATCATTCCAGATCGTATTGAAGCGGGTACGTATATGATTTTAGGTGCTGCGTCAGGAGGAGAAGTGACAGTTGATAATGTTATTCCTCAGCATTTAGAGTCAGTTACGGCAAAGTTAAGAGAAGCTGGTGTCCAGGTTGAAACGAACGATGACCAAATTACAGTGAACGGTAATAGAAGGTTAAAAGTAGTTGATATAAAAACGCTTGTATATCCAGGTTTCCCAACAGACTTACAACAACCATTTACAACACTTTTAACAAAGGCGCATGGAACGGGTGTTGTAACGGATACGATTTACGGCGCGCGCTTTAAACACATTGATGAATTACGTCGTATGAATGCACAAATTAAAGTAGAAGGTCGTTCGGCAATTGTAACTGGTCCTGTTTTATTGCAAGGTGCAAAAGTGAAAGCAAGTGATTTACGAGCTGGAGCGGCTCTTGTTATTGCAGGGTTAATGGCGGATGGAATTACAGAAGTAACCGGACTTGAGCATATCGATCGAGGCTATGAAAATATAGTAGACAAGCTTAAAGGGCTTGGCGCAAACATTTGGCGAGAACAAATGACAAAGCAAGAAATTGAAGAGATGAAGAACGCATAAGTGATACTTCCGCAAGGGGGAAGCGAAGCATCACTACTTGCGGAAGTACACTTTATAGAAAAACACGGTTCACAAAATACGGCATAAATATAAAGACTTAAAGGAGAGGGATTATTGTGGAAAGAAGTTTATCTATGGAGTTAGTACGTGTAACAGAGGCTGCAGCTTTATCATCAGCGCGTTGGATGGGACGCGGGAAAAAGGATGAAGCAGACGGTGCAGCAACATCAGCTATGCGTGATGTATTTGATACAATTCCGATGAAAGGTACAGTTGTAATTGGTGAAGGTGAAATGGATGAAGCACCAATGCTATATATCGGAGAAAAATTAGGTACAGGATATGGTCCACGTGTAGACGTTGCAGTTGATCCTTTAGAAGGGACAAATATTGTGGCAGCTGGTGGATGGAATGCTCTTGCTGTTATTGCAATTGCAGATCACGGTAATTTGTTACATGCTCCTGACATGTACATGGATAAAATCGCGGTTGGCCCAGAAGCGGTTGGAGCAGTCGATATTGATGCGCCTATTATTGATAACCTACGTGCAGTTGCGAAAGCGAAGAATAAAGATATTGAAGATGTTGTAGCGACAGTTTTAAACCGTCCACGTCATCAAGCGATTATTGAAGAAATTCGTAAAGCTGGTGCTCGTATTAAATTGATTAATGATGGAGACGTAGCAGGTGCAATTAATACTGCATTCGATCGTACAGGTGTAGATATTTTATTCGGTTCTGGTGGTGCGCCTGAGGGTGTATTAGCAGCAGTTGCATTAAAATGTTTAGGCGGCGAGATTCACGGAAAACTATTACCACAAAACGACGCTGAATTGGAGCGTTGCAAAAAGATGGGTATAGAAGACATCAACCGTATCCTTCGCATGGAGGACTTAGTAAAAGGTGACGATGCAATCTTTGCAGCAACAGGCGTAACAGACGGAGAACTATTACGCGGCGTTCAATTTAAAGGTAGCGTAGGAACAACACAATCTCTTGTTATGCGTGCAAAATCAGGCACAGTACGCTTCGTAGATGGACGTCATAGCTTGAATAAAAAACCGAACTTGGTTATTAAATAAAGGGTGGAAGCGGCTCGTTCATAATCATAAATGGCCTATTTATCGCCATTTAAAATAGGGTGAGTAGAAAAAAGTAAGAAATATAAAAAGCGAAGACAAACTTTCTTGTCTTCGCTTCTTGTATTTGTGTTCCAACGTATTGATTAAAACTAGATAAAAGGGTTACAATAGTGAATATTACCCTACTTGAACTTATTGCCTTTCATTATTAATTATTTGCCTTCCGTATTTTTTCCCTTTACCCATGTGAAAAGAGAATAACGTTAAAGTGTGGTGTCTGAATGAATTTGTCAATTGCAGCATTAGAAAACATGAAATTAAAAGAGTTATACGAGCTTGCGAAAGAATTTAAGATTTCGTATTATAGCAAATTAACGAAAAAAGAGTTAATTTTTTCTATTTTGAAAGCTCGAGCAGAAAAAGAAGGTTTCTTCTTTATGGAAGGCGTATTAGAAATTATTCAATCAGAAGGATTTGGATTCCTACGTCCTATCAACTATTCTCCAAGCTCAGAAGATATTTATATCTCAGCTTCGCAAATTCGTCGTTTCGATTTACGTAATGGAGACAAAGTTTCTGGTAAAGTACGACCTCCGAAAGAAAATGAACGCTATTTTGGGTTATTACAAGTTGAAGCTGTAAACGGAGATGATCCAGATTCAGCAAAAGAGCGTGTGCATTTCCCTGCATTAACACCATTATACCCAGATCGCCAAATGAAGTTGGAAACGGAACCGAAAAAGTTACCGACACGCATCATGGATTTAATCGCACCAGTTGGATTTGGACAACGTGGTTTAATTGTCGCGCCTCCAAAGGCTGGTAAAACAAGTCTATTAAAAGAAATCGCACACAGTGTTACAACAAATCATCCGGAAGCTGAATTAATTGTACTTTTAATTGATGAGCGTCCAGAGGAAGTAACAGACATTGAACGTTCTGTTAAAGGAGATGTTGTAAGTTCTACTTTTGATGAAGTACCAGAAAATCATATTAAAGTAGCGGAACTTGTGTTAGAACGTGCAATGCGTCTTGTAGAGCACAAAAAAGATGTTATCATTTTAATGGATAGTATTACCCGTTTAGCGCGAGCTTACAACCTTGTTATTCCGCCAAGTGGTAGAACATTATCGGGTGGTATCGACCCAGCTGCCTTCCATAGACCGAAGCGCTTCTTCGGAGCTGCGCGTAATATTGAAGAAGGCGGTAGCTTAACTATTTTAGCAACAGCGCTTGTTGATACAGGGTCTCGTATGGACGATGTAATTTACGAAGAATTTAAAGGAACTGGAAATATGGAACTTCACTTAGATCGTTCATTAGCTGAGCGTCGTATCTTCCCGGCAATTGATATTCGTCGTTCTGGTACACGTAAAGAAGATCTATTAATTCCGAAAGAACATTTAGACAAGCTGTGGGGTATTCGTAAAACAATGCGTGATACACCAGACTTTGTTGAAAGTTTCTTACGTAAACTTCGTCAAACAAAAACAAATGAAGAATTTTTACAAAACATTGTTGCAGATTCGAAAAGATATGTAACAACTAAGTAAAGGGAAAAGATTGGGACTCGCTTATTTTGTGATAAGCGAGTTTTTTATGTTTTTTAGGTGATGTTAAAGAGATATGAGTGGAAGAATATTAGTTGATTATCGCCGGATGAGCTGCCTCCACTTTAAGTTAATATCCAGCTCCAGCGGCTAGAATGGTCGGTGGCTTCGCGTCTTCCTATGAGGCAAAAAGCGCCTCTACGTCAGAAGCTCCATCCCCCTCCCATTCTGAACGAGCCGCTTGCGCTTTTAAAATTAAAAAGACAAAAACAGGTAGTTGCAAAATGAAGTTAGCCTTGTTATAATTTCATCATATGTGTTTCATCAATATAGTTGTGTATGCAGCTGAAGATGAAAAACTCTGTTTCGAAAATGATTCAGGGCGGAAGGAGATGAAAAGAATGAAAGCAGGAATTCACCCAGATTACAAGAAAGTTGTATTCATGGACACAAACACAGGCTTCAAATTCTTAAGCGGATCTACTAAAGGATCTAACGAGACTGTTGAGTGGGAAGATGGTAACACTTATCCATTACTAAAAGTTGAGATCAGTTCTGATTCTCACCCATTCTACACTGGACGTCAGAAATTTGCTACTGCAGATGGACGCGTTGACCGCTTCAATAAGAAATACGGTATTAAGTAATAAAAACATAAAACAGGCAAGTGTATGTATTCGCTTGTCTGTTTTTTTTGCGAAAATATTATACCTTTACCCTACTTTTAACTAAAAAGTAGATGAAAGGAGAGCTTCATGTACTTAATAAATCAAAATGGCTGGATTGAAGTGATTTGCGGTAGTATGTTTTCTGGCAAATCAGAAGAGCTAATCCGTCGTGTGCGCCGTACGCAATTTGCAAAACAACATGCAATTGTATTTAAACCATGTATTGATAATCGTTATAGTGAAGAAGATGTTGTATCACATAACGGATTAAAGGTAAGAGCAGTTCCTGTTTCAGCTTCAAAGGATATATTTGAACATATTACAGAAGAGCTGGATGTTATTGCAATCGATGAGGTGCAATTTTTTGATGGGGACATTGTGGAAGTGGTGCAAGTATTAGCAAATCGTGGCTATCGTGTCATTGTAGCTGGTTTAGACCAAGATTTCCGTGGTCTACCATTTGGACAAGTTCCTCAGCTGATGGCGATTGCTGAACATGTAACAAAACTACAAGCAGTATGTTCTGTATGTGGATCTCCAGCAAGTCGTACACAACGATTAATTGATGGAGAGCCAGCGGCATTCGATGATCCGATTATTTTAGTTGGGGCTTCAGAATCATATGAACCACGTTGTCGTCATTGTCATGCAGTTCCTGCAAACAAAGATAAGTAAAACTCGCTGTGTAGGGCGGGTTTTTTTCAAAATAGAGAGAATGAGTGGTCAAGCCGCTTGCGCTTTTAAATATAATTTGCGTTTTTTTGAGTAAGTACCATATACTATTTGTATTAGATACTAGGATGTAGAGGTGAATGATGTGTTAGATCGTTTGCAAGCTGTAGAAGATCGTTATGAGAAGTTAAATGAATTGTTAAGTGATCCAGAGATTATTAGCGATACAAATAAGCTTCGTGAGTATTCAAAGGAACAATCTGATATACAAGATACGGTAGAGGTGTATCGTGAGTATAAAGATGTTCGTGAGCAATTAAAAGATGCAAAAGCAATGTTAGAGGATAAGTTAGACGCAGAAATGCGTGACATGGTAAAAGAAGAGGTTTCTGAGTTAGAAGCACAAGAAAAAACATTATCAGAGCGTCTGAAAATTTTACTTGTTCCAAAAGACCCTAATGATGATAAAAACGTTATCGTTGAGGTTCGTGGAGCTGCTGGTGGCGACGAGGCCGCTTTATTTGCTGGTGACTTATACCGTATGTATAGCCGCTATGCTGAGGTGCAAGGTTGGAAAACGGAGATTATCGAGGCTAGCTATACAGAATTAGGTGGATATAAAGAGATTATCTTTATGATTAACGGTAAAGGTGCTTTCGCGAAGCTGAAATTCGAGAATGGTGCTCACCGTGTACAACGTGTTCCTGAAACGGAATCTGGTGGACGTATTCATACATCTACAGCAACTGTAGCTGTATTACCAGAGGCAGAAGAAGTAGAAATTGACATTCATGAGAAAGACGTTCGTGTTGATACATTCGCGTCTAGTGGACCTGGTGGACAGAGCGTTAATACAACGATGTCAGCGGTACGTTTAACGCATTTACCGACTGGTGTAGTTGTATCATGTCAGGATGAGAAATCACAGATTAAGAATAAAGAAAAAGCGATGAAAGTATTACGCGCACGTGTTTATGATAAGTTTAGACAAGAAGCACAAGCTGAGTATGATCAAAACCGTAAACAAGCTGTTGGTACGGGTGATCGTTCAGAGCGTATTCGTACGTATAACTTCCCGCAAAACCGTGTTACAGACCATCGAATCGGTTTAACGATTCAAAAGCTAGATCAAATCTTACAAGGTAAGTTAGATGATTTCATCAATGCCTTAGTGATGGAAGATCAGGCTCAAAAGATGGAGGCAGCTGAGTAATGCGTGTCTATGAAGCCCTGAAATGGGCTTCTTCTTTTTTACAGGAAAATGGACGAGATGAAAATGCGGGAGAAATTGTCCTTTGTCATGTATTAAAGGTGAACAGAACAGGATTATTGATGAATATGCGTGAAGAAATAACTGTGGAACAAGAAACGAGTTTTACAGAGTTTATCCACAAGCATGTAGAAGGTATTCCGATTCAATATATGATTGGTTATGAAATGTTTTATGGACGATCGTTCTTTGTGAATGAAGAAGTATTAATACCAAGACCGGAAACAGAAGAGCTTATAGTGGGAGTATTAGAAAGAATCGAGCGCCATTTTGGTGATGAGAAACTACATGTAGCAGATATCGGTACAGGTAGCGGAGCGATTTCGATTACACTTGCTTTAGAAAATAAAAATCTTCATGTGTATACGGTAGATATTGCGCAGGAGTCGATTGAAGTTGCAAAAGAAAATGCAAAAACTTTGGATGCAGAAGTAACGTTCTATCACGGTGATTTATTATCGCCGTTTTATAAAACAGGTCAAAAGTTAGATGTTGTCGTTTCAAATCCTCCATATATACCGGAAGAGGATTGGCGTGGTCTATCTCCTGTTGTGAAAGAGCATGAGCCAAAGAGAGCGCTTGTTGGCGGTGAAGATGGATTAGATTTTTATCGCCGTTTTATGGAAGAATTGCCGAATGTGCTGCAGAAGAAAGCAATTGTGGCGTTTGAAATCGGAATAGGGCAAGGGGAAGATGTAAAGGCATTGTTACAACAAGCTTTCCCACATGCTCGTGTTGAGGTTGTTTTTGATATTAATGGAAAAGACCGTATGGTATTTGCAGAGATGGAGTAAGGTTCACACCTTACTCTATTTTTTTGTGGAAAAATTCATATAGATTTTGAATTTAATAGTTTAGAAAGATGAAAGTCTGTCCACACTGTTTGTAGAAGGGACGGTGGAGGAAATGAAAAAACAAGTTATTGCTTATCTTCTTCTATTATTAATTGGTGCACAGTTGCTTGTGCAGTTTGGATATATGAAAGCTGATGCGAAAGGGCCTTCAGTTATTCCGAAAGAGGCCGTTCGATTACGAATTTTAGCAAATAGTGATTCAGATAAAGATCAGGCGTTAAAGCGCAAAGTGCGTGATGAAGTAAAAACGCAAATTGATGGTTGGGTAGCGGATTTAACTTCATTTGAAGAGGCGCGTAAAGTCATTCAAAGTCATATTCCAGAAATCGAAAAAACAGTGGCCAATACGTTGAAAAAAGAAGGAAGTAAAGATTCATTTCAAGTGAAATTCAGTAAGAATGTAAAGTTTCCTACAAAGGTATATGGGAATTTTATTTATCCAGCAGGGGAATATGAGGCGGTATTGATTACAATTGGAGAAGGTGAAGGGGCGAACTGGTGGTGTGTATTATTTCCGCCGATGTGTTTCTTAGATTTTTCAAGTGGTACAGCTGTAAGGAAAGAAGAACATGTTGTGAAGGCTGAATCTCCTGAAGAGGAGCAGGTAAAACAAATAGATGAGGAAGTAGTAGATACAGAAGAGAAAAAAGAGGATGAGGTGAAAGAAAAGAAAGTTGTAAAGCAGGAAGTCGCAAAAAAAGTAACAGCTTCTGAAAAGAAAGTAGTAAAAAATGAAACGAAAGTAGAAGAACAATCTGTAAGTAAAGAGGAAACAAAAACTGTGGAAAAAGTGGAGAAACCTGTGGAACAAAAACAAGATAAACAAAATGAGTATGTAAAAATAGAGGAGGAAGAAGAAAAGCCGGAAGTTAAGTTGTTTATTGTAGAGGCTTTTACATCTTTATTCTCTAAATAGTACTATTAGTAGATCCCTTCTCATATATAAAAAAGAGGAGGGATTTACTATGAAGAAGGTATATTTTGCTACGAAAGCAGATGTGGAAAGATTGCATTCTTTTTTCGGACAAGCTAATAAAAAAGATGATAAAATAAATGAGTTGTACGCGCAATTTATGATTTTGGAAGAGGCGGAAGAAATACGGGCTGTCATTGGATATGAACAAAGTGAAGAAAACGCACTTATTCGTTCTTGTTTATTCACACCTAATGTGGATAAACAGACTTTCTTATATTTTTTTGAAATGTTTTTGCAGTATATGAAAGAAAAAAACATTCGACAATTGTACTTATTAACAAATCATCCACAATCTATAACGATCTTTCAGTTTTTTGACTTTGTTACTATAGAGAAAGAAAACGTACCAGAGGGAATTCGACAGTTAGAACACTTTTGTAAAAATATAAAAGAGCCAAATGCAATAATACTAAATTGTCAGCTATTCACAAAGTTATCCACGGATTAATTAGGTTTATCCACATTTTGTGGATAAACCTTGTTTGTCTTTTGGATAAATCTCATAGTAAACTAAAAATAGACAAGTATTTCAGGGTAGAAAAGGACGTGGGAAAAAATGCATACAAATATGTGGGTTGTGGATAATGTTGTGGAAAGAAAAAAATATTATCCACAGTTACAAGAAGCAGCAAAATTATTAAGGGAAAACGAGGCAATTGCCTTCCCTACAGAAACGGTATATGGATTAGGCGCAAACGCGATGAATGATGAAGCAATCGCGAAAATTTTTGAAGCGAAAGGAAGACCGAGTGATAATCCACTGATTGTCCACATCGGTACAAAATCTCAGTTAGATGGGATTGTGAAGGAAATTCCGCCAGTTGCAGAGAAGTTAATGGAGCATTTTTGGCCAGGCCCGTTAACAATTATTTTGCCTAGAAAAGAAGGAATTTCAGAGAAAGTGACGGCAGGACTTAATACAGTTGGAGTAAGAATGCCTGATCATCCAGTAGCGCTTGCTCTCATTGAGGAGGCAAATGTACCTGTTGCAGCACCGAGTGCGAATCGCTCTGGGCGTCCAAGTCCGACGCTAGCGTCTCACGTATATGAAGATTTAAATGAAAAAATCGCAGGTATTGTAGATGGTGGTGCAACAGGAGTTGGCGTCGAATCGACTGTAATTGATTGTACAAGCACTATTCCGACGATATTACGCCCAGGTGGAATTACGAAAGAACAATTGGAAGCGGTGATCGGTACGGTTTCTTTAGATCCGGCTTTAAAGGACGAGAAAGAAAAACCGAAATCACCCGGAATGAAATATACACATTATGCACCGAAAGCGCCACTTAGTATTGTTGAAGGGTCACGTGAGTTTATTCAGCACCTTGTGGATGAGAAGAAGGAAGAAGGATTCAAGGTGGGCGTATTAACGACAGAAGAGTATCAGCATATATATAGCGCGGATGTTGTATTATCTTGTGGTGTTCGAAGCGATTTAGCTAGCGTTGCGACTAAATTATATGATGTACTTAGAACGTTTGATGCAAGTGATGTGGATGTTATTTTTAGTGAATCATTCCCGGATGAAGGAATAGGAAATGCGATTATGAATCGCTTAACAAAAGCGGCAGGACATCAGATTATTACTGAATCATAAGGTACGATTAGCAAACAGAATATTTCTCCTCGGATAAGCATATTTTGAAGTAGCACGTCCGAGGAGGGACATGAATGACGTTTGAACAGCTAATACCTTTAATAATTATGGCATTCGCCTTAGGAATGGATGCATTCTCGGTGAGTCTTGGTATGGGAATGATGACCTTAAAGGTAAGACAAATCCTGTATATCGGTATGACGATAGGGGTATTTCATATTATCATGCCATTTATAGGGATGGTATTAGGTCGTTTTTTATCAGAGAAGTATGGAGACATTGCACATTTTGCAGGTGCTATTTTATTAATTGGACTAGGATTTTATATTGTATATTCCTCTATATTGGAGAATGAAGAGACTAGAACGGCCCCTATTGGAATTAGCTTATTTGTATTTGCATTTGGCGTTAGTATAGATAGTTTTTCAGTAGGGCTTAGTCTTGGTATCTACGGAGCACAGACAATTATTACGATATTACTTTTTGGATTTGTTAGTATGTTATTAGCGTGGATTGGTTTATTCATTGGTAGGCATGCGAAAGATATGCTCGGTACATACGGTGAGATAGTAGGTGGTATCATTCTGGTTGGATTTGGATTATATCTCCTTTTTCCTATATAATTTTAAGGGGGAGGGCGCTATGAAAAAGTTATTGGAATGGTACATTCAATTTGTAACTTTTTTTCCTAGATGGTTACGACTGCTTATTATTTGGGGTGTTATTTTGCAAATTTCAATTTTAGGTTGGATTAAGTTAATTCGCGAATAGTAAAATAGTTCCTTTCTGTGCATAGTTTTGTTTGTACTATAATGATTGCGCTAAAAAATTACACATATAGAAAGGATGAGATGAATGACGAGATTGAAGCAAGTTTTTGGTATTATTATTAGTTTCTTTGTCTTTTGGTTTAGTATGCTCGGTGTACAAATGTTTGCTGAGTTTTTAGATATTGAGTCATTGAAGTTTGTGGCGGGAAAAACGGAGGCAGCGCGTGCTTTTTATTCTCCATACCCGTTTTTAATTGTTTTTCTGATTACATTGCTTGCCCTATATTTCTTAGTTATTAAGCTTGGGAAACCGAAAAAAGAGAAAGTGCCTACTTTAGAAGAGAAGAAGGAAGAATTACAATGAAAAAAATCCCCTGCTATTTAGCAGGGGATTTTTATGTTTAAGTGAAGGAAGTAATTGAGTTGTCTTCGCTTTTAGATATTATCCAGCTCCAGCGGCTAGAATCTCCGGTCATTTCGCTCTCTCGCTCGAAGTAAAAATCGCTTCAAGGTCGAGAGCTTAAAGTGCCCTGCGATTCTGAACGAGCCGCGTCCACTTTTAAACTGGCCTCACCAATTCAAATTGTTCGCCTAGTTTTGCGTAGTTGTGTCCTGCTAGGCGGCTTACTGGTTTTAGTCCTTCTGCATGAATGCGTCCATTTTCGTATAGGTGTTCTGCGACGTGGAAACGAACGACGCGTCCGATTAGTAGATCGCAAGCCGGTGAGTCTTCTGTTCCGCCAAGAGGAATTGCGCGTTCTAGTACGCATTCCATTCGAATATTTGCTTCTTTTACACCTGGAACGGAGATGACATCACTTTCAATTGGTGTTAGTTTTGCTAGTTCAATTTCACTTTCATTTGGCGGGAGATTAGCTGCTGTTTCGTTAATTGCCGCTACATATGATTCATCAGAGATATGTACGACAAATTCCCCTTTTTCAATTGCGTTTCGGGAAGTGTCCTTTCTTTCTCCAGCTTTTCGTTGTACAGAAACTGAGATAAGTGGTGGATTAGCAGCGACAATATTGAAATAACTATATGGTGCTCCGTTTAATACGCCGTCTTTTGTTACAGAAGTAACGAATGCGACAGGGCGTGGAATGATACTTCCCGTTAATAATTTGTAATTCTCTTTTTCCGATTGTTCATTTGGATTAATGGATAACATGCTTGAAATCCCCTTTCTAAATATGACGACTTATTGTTTGTTTACAAGATTTTAGTGGAAAACTCCTGCTGAAAATAATATTTTTATTACATAAAAAGAACTTACTTCAACCACAATGAAGTAAGTTCCGTCTAAATAATCTCGAGTTCAAGATAAAAATTATAATAAAACGTATGCACCAGGTCCGATTAAAGCTACCCCGATAGCAACGGCGATTAACATTAAGTTGTATTCATATCCGTTTTGGGTTACCCAGTAACCATTTTTTCCGTGAACAGTGAAGATTGCCATTAACATTGTTCCAACGATAAATAATGAACCAATTGCAGTGAAAATACCTGATGCGAATAAGAAACCACCTAATAATTCAGTTGCGCCAGCCATAAATGCCATGAATACACCAGGGCGTAAACCGATTGATTCCATCCAGCCGCCTGTTCCTTTTAAACCGTAACCGCCGAACCAACCAAATAATTTTTGAGCACCATGACCCATGAATGTAATACCTATAATAAGACGAATAATAAGAAGACCGAAATCCATCATTTTTGAAAACCTCCTAAAAGTTATTAACTTACCTTATGTAAGTAATAATAAAATAGTTACTTACTTTAGTCAAGTAGATTTCGAAAAAAGTTTGAAATTAATTTTACAAATTAACAACAAAAAACAAAATGTAGTAAAGACCTCTAGACAAGTTGGATAAAAAAAGAGAAAATATAAGTAGAAGTTAATTTTCTTATTGTTATTCAGACAATCAGAATTGACTGGAATTTTGCAAAGAGCTACAATAAGAGTCTATTAGTAATGACGTAATTTATTTCGAAAGCGTTTTTATAGTATAATATTCGAAGTATGAAGTCTTACATGTATCCCGATCTTTACTAGGGATTGCCCTATAAACTTTTAGGTAAATTATAAGGAGGACTATCCTATGTTTAAAAAATTATTCGGTCTTGGTTCAAAAACAAATGAAGAAACAATCGTAGCTCCATTAACTGGAGCAGTGAAAAATATTGAAGAAGTACCAGATCCAGTATTCGCAGGTCGTATGATGGGTGACGGTGTTGCAATCGATCCTACTGAAGGTGTAGTTGTATCTCCAGTTGATGGTGAAATCGTACAATTATTCCACACAAAACATGCTATCGGAATTAAAGCGAAAAACGGTACAGAAATTTTAATCCACGTTGGATTAGAAACTGTAAAAATGGAAGGCGAAGGTTTCGAAGCTCACGTTTCTGAAGGCCAAGCTGTAAAAGCTGGAGATAAATTAATCTCATTCGACTTAGAATTAATTCGTGAAAAAGCGAAAAGCACAATTACTCCAATCGTTATTACAAACACAGATGCAGCTGATTCTATTAAGACAACTGTAGGCGTAACAGCTACAAAAGGTTCAACAGAAGTAATGAAAGTTACAATGAAATAATTATTGTATAAGAGGGATCCGTTTCGTATGAAATGGATTCCTTATTTTATTTTGTAGTACGATTACTATGTATGTTAAAATACTCTAGGCACTTGGAAATAGGGTTTCACATATATGTGGATAAGGCGCATTTTTCTTAGAAAAAATATAAGAGAAATGCGCCTTTTGTATATTCACATTTCTTTTGTTCTATTCTTATGTACGTTATGATAAAAGGTAGGAAAAGAAGAAAAGGGGTGGGTTTGGATGAAACGAGTGTTATTTATTTGTACTGGAAATACATGCCGTAGCCCGATGGCTGAAGCGTTACTTCGTCATCATGGAGAAGGTAAGTTTGAAGTGCAATCTGCTGGTGTTTTCGCCTATCCTGGAAGTGATGCGTCGGTATATGCAAAGGAAGCTTTAGCTGAAAAGGGAATTGCAATCGATCATGCCGCGCAGCAAGTAAACGAAGCTTTGCTTGATTGGGCTGATATTGTAGTAACAATGACGGAAAATCATAGGCAAATTGTCCTTGGACATTATCCGAGCGTTGAAAAGAAAGTGGATACATTATATGGAGTAACTGAGGGGATAAGTAAAGATATTTCAGATCCATTTGGCGGTTCACTTTCTACTTATAAAGAAACGTTAGAAGAGATGGAAAAACTTGTACAAACTTTACTGAAAAAACATTCAGAAGGTTGATGTTTCGTGTATAATACGATATTGGAGATCACTTCGTACCCTTAAGGTATCGAGTGAGAAATGAAGATAATGGATTGAAACTTTGGAGGGGTAAAAATGAAAGTAGTAGTAGCATCTGATCACGGCGGTATGAATATCCGTAAAGAACTTGTAAGTTTATTAGAAGAGTTAAATGTTGAATATATTGATTTAGGTTGTGAATGTGAAGCTGGTTCTGTTGATTACCCTGATTTTGCGTTTCCAGCAGCGGAAATGGTAGCGAATGGCGAAGTAGATCGTGGTATTTTAGTTTGTGGGACAGGCATCGGTATGTCAATTGCTGCAAACAAAGTAAATGGTATTCGTTGTGCGTTAGTTCATGATACTTTCAGCGCGAGAGCAACGAGAGAGCATAATGACACTAACATGTTAGCAATGGGCGAGCGTGTAATTGGTGCTGGTCTAGCTCGTGATATCGCAAAAATTTGGTTAACAACTGACTATGAAGGTGGCCGTCACGAAAACCGCGTAGGAAAAATTAAAACATACGAAGCAAAGTAATAGATTCTAACTAGAAGTAGTATGAAATATAATTTGGTGAACCAACCTGTGAAAGGAAGAGGCGTAATGACAGAAATCGTAAAGGTAAGAGAACAGCTACAAATTTCGCTTTCTGATTTCCAAGAACAAGCTTCATTACAAAGTGGTCAAATTTTTGTAGTTGGGTGTAGTACGAGCGAAGTGCTAGGAGAGAGAATTGGAACATCAGGAACGATGGAAGTAGCAGAGGCGATTTTTTCTGAGTTAAAACAATTTCAAGAGCAAACAGGTATTGAGTTGGCGTTTCAATGTTGTGAGCATTTAAACCGTGCTTTAGTAGTTGAGAGAGAGTTGGCAATGAAATATCAATTTGAAATTGTAACAGTTACGCCTGTTAGATCAGCAGGTGGTGCATTAGCAACATATGCTTATCATAATTTGAAAGATCCGGTAGTAATTGAGTTTATTAAAGCGGATGCGGGAATGGATATTGGTGATACATTTATCGGTATGCATTTAAAGCATGTAGCTGTTCCGGTTCGTACAAGTGTGAAGGAAATTGGAAGTGCGCATGTAACGATGGCAACAACACGTGGAAAACTAATTGGTGGAGCACGTGCTGTTTATGCGACAGCTGAAGAGACTAGCATTTGCCGTTAAAGTTGCACTTTATCCTATGAACGAGGTATGTTGTCTGATTTTATCATAGAAGAAAGAAAAGACCGATTTTCGGTCTTTTTTTTCTTTTATGATATAGAAAGTCATGTTAGAATGTAGTTGAAAACATGAAGGTTCGAAAGAATTACAACCTGAATTTTCGTTTTTTCTGAATAAATGAGAAAAAACTATTGGGAATCGATGTAATTCGTTCAGAAAAGGGGGATTTTGGTGGATCATTTAAAACGTCAAGATGAAAAGGTATTTGCTGCAATTGAGGCAGAACTAGGAAGACAGCGTTCAAAGATTGAGTTAATTGCTTCGGAAAACTTCGTAAGTGAAGCAGTAATGGAGGCGCAAGGTTCTGTTTTAACGAATAAGTATGCTGAAGGATATCCTGGAAAACGTTACTATGGTGGCTGCGAGCACGTAGACATAGTAGAAGATATCGCACGTGATCGCGCGAAAGAAATTTTTGGTGCAGAGCATGTAAATGTTCAACCACATTCTGGTGCGCAAGCGAACATGGCAGTATACTTCACGATTTTAGAGCAAGGCGATACAGTACTTGGTATGAATTTATCTCATGGTGGTCACTTAACACACGGAAGCCCTGTTAACTTCAGTGGAGTACAATATAATTTCGTAGAATATGGCGTGGATGCTGAATCTCACCGTATTAATTACGATGATGTATTAGCAAAAGCGAAAGAACATAAACCAAAATTAATCGTTGCAGGTGCAAGTGCATATCCTCGTGTTATCGATTTCAAACGATTCCGTGAGATTGCAGATGAAGTGGGTGCATACTTTATGGTTGATATGGCACATATCGCTGGTTTAGTAGCTGCTGGTTTACATCCAAACCCAGTACCACATGCACATTTCGTTACAACGACAACACATAAAACATTACGTGGTCCACGTGGTGGTATGATTTTATGTGAAGAGCAATTTGCAAAACAAATTGATAAATCAATCTTCCCTGGTATTCAAGGTGGTCCACTTATGCATGTAATTGCCGCAAAAGCTGTTGCATTTGGTGAGACACTACAAGATGAGTTTAAAACATATGCACAAAATATCATTAATAATGCGAATCGCTTAGCTGAAGGCCTTCAAAAAGAAGGACTTACACTTGTTTCTGGAGGAACAGATAATCATTTAATTTTAATTGATGTTCGTAACTTAGAAATCACAGGTAAAGTAGCAGAGCACGTATTAGATGAAGTTGGTATTACAGTGAACAAAAATACAATTCCATTTGAAACAGCAAGCCCATTTGTAACAAGCGGTGTACGTATCGGTACGGCAGCTGTAACATCTCGTGGTTTCGGTTTAGAAGAAATGGATGAAATTGCGTCACTTATTGCTTATACATTAAAAAATCATGAAAATGAAGCTGCATTAGAAGAAGCACGTAAGCGTGTAGAAGCGCTAACGAGCAAATTCCCAATGTACACAGATCTATAATAGATTAAAGAAGACTGCTGAGACGTAATTGTTTTGGCAGTCTTTTTTTTTGGACATATATTGTTCTTTAAGTATGTATACAAATGATGAATAAATTTTGGCGATATAATGAAGGATACAGCTCCCATAATTGGTAAAGATACTAGATAGATTCATTGTAAAATCATGATTTTGCCAAATTTGCCCTTGAATATTAGTAGCGTTTTCTTTACAATCGTAAATAGTGTAAAAAAGCGTGCAAACGCATGAATATCATCTAAAGGAGAGATTCACATGGGAAAACTGTATGTATTTGATCACCCGTTAATTCAACATAAGATTACATATATTCGCGATAAGAATACAGGTACGAAAGATTTTCGTGAATTAGTGGACGAAGTAGCAAGCTTAATGGCTTTCGAAATTACTCGCGATCTTCCACTTAAAGACATTGAAATTGAAACACCTGTAAGCAAAGCGACAACAAAAGTGATCGCTGGTAAAAAACTTGGTTTAATTCCGATTTTACGTGCAGGTTTAGGCATGGTTGATGGAATTCTGAAATTAATTCCAGCAGCAAAAGTAGGACACGTTGGTTTATACCGTGACCCTAAAACATTGCAACCGGTAGAATACTATGTGAAACTTCCAACGGATGTAGAAGAGCGTGACTTTATCGTACTAGATCCGATGCTAGCAACAGGTGGTTCTGCGGCTGAAGCAATTAACTCTCTGAAAAAGCGCGGTGCAAAACAAATTAAATTAATGTGTATCGTTGCAGCTCCAGAAGGAGTAAAAGTAGTACAAGAAGAACATCCTGATGTTGATATTTATGTAGCAGCATTAGATGAGAAATTAAATGACCACGGATATGTAGTACCGGGTCTTGGTGATGCTGGTGACCGTTTATTCGGAACGAAGTAAGACAACTGACGAGAGGGGATTCCCCTCTCGTTTTTTTTGCGCCTCGCTGAGGTAGGGGAGGGGGATAAATATACATAGTATATACAACATAAGTTGCATACACATCACATATAATATAGAAGTCTTACGTCTAAAGAGCACTATATTATGGAAGAAAAGCGTTATATCTTAAAAATATAATAGTGACAAACTTGTGAACATTCCCTTCTATTATAAAGAGAAAACTGTTAGAAATTGCATATCTCTAACCAGTATTTAGAAGGGGAACGTTTTCATTTTTGGGAGGAAATGACTAATACTCAAATTTTTTGATTTTTTACGATTTCTCGTTGACACTGTTAATACCCTATTGTATGCTAACAACGGGGATAGATGGTAGGGCTTTCAGTGACAAAATTACATCCATTCCGTGACGAAAATGTAAACTTTTTATTTTGTATAGGATTTATGCAAAAAAATGAGTTATTATTAACACATCGTGAATGAGGGTTACATATTGGAGGGATGAATCCTTGCAAAAAAACGATCGCAGCCATATAAAAGCTTATGCTTTAATGTCAGGTATTCTTGCTCAGTTAGTCGGTTCTATTCTTGTTGGAATCTTTGGTGGGCAGTGGATTGATAATAAGGTTGGAACGTTTCCATTGTTTCTTATTATAGGGTTATTACTCGGGTTAGGAACAGGGGTATACGCAATGATTCGACTCATTCGACATTACTATTCGGGAGAGCAATGATGATAGACGTACATGGACTTGTCCAAAGACAAAAGAAATATATGTACTACTTGCTTGCGCTTCTAGTGCTAGGATGGGGATTCACCTCTTACAAGGATGTATTTCTTGGGCTGATTATCGGAACGATTTTCAGTTTTCTTAGTTTGCGCATCATTGCACGTAGAACAGACAAGCTATTAGATCGCGTGACAAATGGAGAAAACGTGAAGTTTAAAGCAACAGCGGTAAGTACATATTCAAGGTTCGCGACGATTGGATTATTAATTTTATTTGCAGCCAAATATCAAGAGTTAATTGCGATGTGGGGCCTAGGTGTAGGATTGCTGACAGGATACCTTGTCATGATCATAGATTTTCTTTATTTAGAGTATAAGAGCAGGGAAGAGAGGTGAATTACTAGTGGAACACGGTAAATTAGTTGAATTTCTAGGTTTAACGTTCGATTTGTCATCAGTGATGATGGTTACTGTAGCAGCAGTTATTGTTTTCGTAATCGCTGTTATTGGAACTCGCAGTTTAGCTCTTCGCCCAACAGGAATGCAAAATTTCATGGAATGGGTGTTTGACTTCGTGAAAGGGATTATCAATAGTACGATGGACTGGAAAACAGGTGGACGATTCTTAACGCTTGGCGTTACGCTTATCATGTTTATCATCGTATCGAACTTCCTTGGTTTACCATTCATGTATTCAACAGTTGAGGCTGGCGAACATATTGCATGGTGGAGATCACCAACGTCTGATCCAGCAGTTACATTAACATTAGCCGTGATGGTAGTTACCCTCACCCATTATTATGGAATTAAGATGAAGGGTACGAAAGAATACGTTAAAGGTTATTTCCAACCTATGAAATTCTTATTCCCATTAAAGGTTATTGAGGAGTTTGCTAACACATTAACGTTAGGTCTCCGTTTATTCGGTAACATTTATGCAGGTGAAATCTTATTAGGATTACTTGCTAAGTTAGGCGGGACGACAGTCCTTGGAGCATTAGGTGCGCTTGTACCGATGTTAGCATGGATGGGATTCAGCGTATTCGTTGGTTCAATCCAGTCGTTTATTTTCGTAATGTTAACGATGGTTTATATGGCCCATAAAGTAAGCCATGACCATTAATATAATTTAAGTAAGAAAAAATTTATTTTTTTATAATACAAAGGAGGACAAATTAAATGAGTTTAGGTGTAATCGCAGCTGCAATTGCAATTGGTTTATCA
This sequence comes from Bacillus basilensis, assembly GCF_050630465.1. Taxonomy (NCBI): domain Bacteria; kingdom Bacillati; phylum Bacillota; class Bacilli; order Caryophanales; family Bacillaceae; genus Bacillus; species Bacillus basilensis. The sequence goes on from NZ_JBNTQO010000011.1 coordinate 53,106, forward strand.
GCATTAGGTGCAGGTATTGGTAACGGTCTTATCGTATCACGTACAATCGAAGGTGTTGCTCGTCAACCAGAATTAAAAGGCGCACTTCAAACAATTATGTTCATCGGGGTTGCTTTAGTTGAGGCACTTCCAATCATCGGTGTAGTTATTGCTTTCATCGTAATGAACAAATAAGGGAGACTCCCCTTACATAGATGGCGAAGAGTGTTTTTTGAACTTTCTTCGCCATTGCTTTATGACGAAACGTATGTCTTTTTTTTTCATATGATCAATTTAGATATTTTGAAGGGAGTGAATCCTTGTGCCAACTTTATTATTAGGGGCTGCCATTCCATTTGGAACGATTGCTTATACATTGTTCATTTTCTTACTTCTATTAGTAATGCTACGCAAATTTGCGTGGGGTCCTTTAATGGGAATTATGAAAGAACGTGAAGAGCATGTTACTAATGAAATCGATGCTGCAGAAAGAAGTAACGCTGAAGCGAAGAAGTTAGTAGAAGAACAACGTGAAATGTTAAAACAATCACGTGTTGAAGCACAAGAGTTAATCGAAAGAGCGAAAAAACAAGCTGTAGATCAAAAAGATGTTATTGTTGCTGCTGCGAAAGAAGAAGCAGAATCAATTAAAGCATCTGCTGTACAAGAAATTCAACGCGAAAAAGAGCAAGCGATTGCTGCTTTACAAGAACAAGTTGCTTCTTTATCTGTTCAAATTGCTTCTAAAGTAATTGAAAAAGAATTAAAAGAAGAAGATCAAGTGAAGTTAATTCGCGATTATATTAAAGAAGTAGGAGAAGCGCGATGAGCAATGGGATTGTAGCAAAACGTTATGCTGTCGCTCTTTTTAAAATTGCTAAAGAAAAACACGTATTAGAAATGTTTGAAGAGGAATTACGCCTTGTACAAAACGTTTATGTAAAGAACGGAGAACTACATAGCTTTTTAACGCAACCGAACATTTCAAAAGAGCAGAAGAAAACGTTTCTTGCAAACGTATTCGGATCTGTTTCTGAATCTATTTTAAATACGTTATATATTTTAATTGATAACAAACGTATTGATATCTTACCTGAAATTGCAGATGAATATGTTGTTCTTGCTAATGAAGAACGTAACGTAGCGGACGCAACTGTATATTCTACTCGTCTTCTATCAGAAGAAGAGAAGCTTAACATTGCAGAAGCATTTGCAAAGAGAACGGGAAAAGATGCAATTCGCGTAAAAAATGTTGTAGATGAAGATTTACTAGGCGGGATTAAAGTACGTATTGGAAATCGCATTTATGATGGAAGTTTACAAGGAAAATTAGCACGTATTCAGCGTGAATTAATGAAGAATAGATAGGGGTGAAGCACATGAGCATCAGAGCTGAAGAAATTAGCGCACTGATAAAGCAACAAATCGAGAACTATCAGTCTGAAATCGAAGTTAGTGATGTTGGTACAGTTATCCAAGTTGGTGACGGTATCGCGCGTGCTCATGGTCTTGATAACGTTATGGCTGGTGAACTTGTAGAGTTCTCTAACGGCGTTATGGGGCTAGCACAAAACTTAGAGGAAAACAACGTAGGTATTATCATTTTAGGACCTTACACAGAAATCCGTGAAGGTGACGAAGTTCGTCGTACTGGTCGCATCATGCAAGTACCAGTAGGAAAAGAACTAATCGGTCGTGTTGTAAACCCATTAGGTCAACCAGTTGATGGTTTAGGCCCAATCAATACAACAAACACTCGTCCAATCGAAAGTCCAGCACCAGGTGTAATGGATCGTAAATCTGTTCATGAACCACTTCAAACAGGTATTAAAGCGATCGATGCTCTTGTACCAATTGGCCGTGGACAACGTGAGTTAATCATCGGTGACCGCCAAACAGGTAAAACAGCAGTTGCACTTGATACAATCATTAACCAAAAAGATGAAGATATGATTTGTATCTATGTAGCTATCGGACAAAAAGAATCAACTGTACGTAACGTAGTAGAAACACTACGTAAGCACGGTGCATTAGATTACACAATCGTTGTAACTGCATCTGCTTCTCAACCAGCTCCATTATTATACTTAGCTCCTTATGCTGGTGTAACAATGGGTGAAGAGTTCATGTACAATGGTAAACACGTATTAGTAGTATATGATGACTTATCAAAACAAGCAGCGGCTTACCGTGAGCTGTCATTACTATTACGTCGTCCTCCAGGTCGTGAAGCTTATCCAGGGGATGTATTCTACTTACATTCTCGCTTATTAGAGCGTGCAGCAAAATTAAGTGATGCAAGAGGCGGCGGTTCTTTAACTGCACTACCTTTCATCGAAACACAAGCAGGGGACGTTTCAGCATACATCCCAACAAACGTAATCTCTATTACGGATGGACAAATCTTCTTACAATCTGACCTATTCTTCTCTGGCGTACGTCCAGCAATCGATGCGGGTACTTCTGTATCTCGTGTAGGTGGATCTGCTCAGATTAAAGCAATGAGTAAAGTATCAGGTACACTTCGTCTTGACCTTGCATCTTACCGTGAGTTAGAAGCGTTCGCTCAGTTCGGTTCTGACCTTGATAAAGCAACTCAAGCGAAACTAAACCGTGGTGCTCGTACAGTTGAGGTATTAAAACAAGGATTACACAAACCGTTACGTGTAGAGAAACAAGTTATCATTCTTTACGCTTTAACACGTGGATTCCTAGATGATATCCCAGTAGTAGATATCACTCGTTTCGAAGAAGAATTCCATGCTTGGTTAGATTCTAATGCGACTGACTTATTAGAAGAAATCCGCACAACTAAGAAACTTGCGGATGACGACAAATTTGCAGCAGCAATTAACGGATTTAAAAAAGTATTCGTAGCTTCTGAATAATAAAAGCGTAAGCGGCTCGTACAAGCCGCCGAAGCTAGATAATATATAAAAGGCATCTCAGGCTTTGAGATTGCTGACGGTTATGTAAAGGAAAAGAGTAGGTGCACCTATTCTTTTCCTTCAATCATGAGCAAGAATATCTTGCAACGTAGATTAGGAAGAGGATTCTTACTAATCGTGCCAACTTCCGGAAAAAAGGTGGTGAAAACCTGTGGCATCTTTACGCGATATAAAAGCGAAGATTACCTCGACAAAGAAAACGAGTCAAATTACGAAAGCGATGGAGATGGTATCTGCATCTAAGTTAAACCGTGCAGAGCAAAATGCTAAATCTTTCGTTCCGTATATGGAAAAGATTCAAGAAGTAGTAGCGAGCATTGCGCAAGGAAGTAAAGGAATTAATCATCCAATGCTAAATGCGCGTCCTGTAAAGCGTACAGGATACATCGTTATTACATCTGATCGCGGACTAGCAGGTGGTTATAACAGTAACGTATTACGTACGGTAAGTAACGTAGTTCGTGAACGTCATAATATGGATTCAAACCAATATTCAATTATTGTGCTTGGACGACTAGGACGTGATTATTTAAAACGTCGCGGCTTTAACATCATTGATGAAGTAGTTGGATTATCTGACCACCCATCATTTACTGATATTAAAGATCTTGCTTCTCGAGCAATTGCGATGTTCGCAGATGGTGCTTATGATGAGCTGTACATTTACTACAACCATTACGTAAGTAAAATTTCACAAGAAGTAACGGAAAATAAAATTTTACCGCTTACTGATGTGGCGTCTGATAAACCGACGACAGCTTATGAATTCGAACCTTCTGAAGAAGAAATTTTAAAAGTACTATTGCCACAATACGCAGAAAGCTTAGTGTACGGTGCATTACTAGACGGTAAAGCAAGTGAGCACGCGGCGCGTATGACAGCAATGAAGAGTGCTACAGACAACGCAATGGAAGTTATCGATTCACTTACACTTTCATTCAACCGTGCACGTCAAGCAGCGATTACACAAGAAATTACGGAAATCGTTGGTGGAGCGGCAGCGTTAGAATAGTATTAAAAAGCGTAGGTGGCTTGCTCAGAAGGGTGAAATGACCGACCCTTCTAGCCACCGGAGCTAGATTCAATAAAAAGTGGAAGCGGCTCTGTCAAAAGAGTCGCATAAGCTAAACTAATAAAAAATTAAAAGCCGACTTCTCTTAGAAAGCTGGCTAATTAAAAGAAAGCTAGGAGGGAACCCGATGAATAAAGGGCGCGTTACGCAAATCATGGGTCCGGTTGTAGACGTTAAGTTTGATGGCGGAAAGCTACCAGAAATCTACAACGCCCTTACGGTAAAACAAAGCAACGAAAACGGAGCAAGCATTAACTTAACATTTGAAGTTGCACTTCATTTAGGTGATGACACAGTTCGTACAGTTGCGATGTCTTCCACAGATGGACTTGTTCGTGGCACAGAAGTAGAAGATACTGGTAAAGCAATCTCTGTACCAGTTGGTGATGCAACACTTGGTCGTGTATTCAACGTATTAGGTGATGCAATTGACTTAGATGGTGAACTTCCTGCGGATGTACACCGTGATCCAATTCACCGTCAAGCACCTGCATTCGAAGAATTATCTACTAAAGTAGAAATTCTTGAAACTGGTATTAAAGTAGTAGACTTACTTGCTCCTTACATTAAGGGTGGTAAAATCGGTCTATTCGGTGGTGCCGGTGTAGGTAAAACAGTATTAATTCAGGAATTAATTAACAACATCGCACAAGAGCACGGTGGTATCTCTGTATTCGCTGGTGTAGGTGAGCGTACTCGTGAGGGTAATGACTTATACCACGAAATGAGCGATTCTGGCGTAATCAAGAAAACTGCGATGGTATTCGGACAAATGAACGAGCCACCTGGAGCACGTCAACGTGTTGCATTAACAGGTTTAACAATGGCTGAGCATTTCCGTGATGAGCAAGGACAAGACGTACTATTGTTCATCGATAACATCTTCCGTTTCACGCAAGCGGGTTCTGAAGTATCTGCCCTTCTTGGTCGTATGCCATCTGCGGTAGGTTACCAACCAACACTTGCAACAGAAATGGGTCAATTACAAGAGCGTATTACATCTACAAATAAAGGGTCTATCACGTCTATCCAAGCGGTATATGTACCAGCCGATGACTATACTGACCCAGCACCAGCTACAACGTTCGCTCACTTAGATGCAACAACAAACTTAGAGCGTCGTTTAACACAAATGGGTATTTACCCAGCCGTAGATCCATTAGCATCTACATCTCGTGCACTTTCGCCAGAAATCGTAGGAGAAGAGCATTATGAAGTGGCTCGTCAAGTACAGCAAACTTTACAACGTTACAAAGAGCTTCAAGATATCATCGCTATCTTAGGTATGGATGAGTTATCTGAAGAAGATAAGTTAGTTGTACATCGTGCTCGTCGTATTCAATTCTTCTTATCTCAAAACTTCCACGTAGCTGAGCAGTTTACAGGTCAAAAGGGTTCTTATGTACCTGTAAAAAATACAGTTAGTGGTTTCAAAGAAATTCTAGAAGGAAAATATGATGACCTTCCAGAAGATGCATTCCGTTTAGTTGGTGGCATTGAAGAAGTTATTGAAAACGCGAAGAAAATGATGGCGTAAGGCCTTAGGAGGGACGAAGTATGAAGACATTTCCAGTCAGTATTGTAACTCCTGATGGACCGGTTTACGAAAAAGAAGTAGAAATGGTAAGTGTAAAAGCAGAGAGTGGGGAAATGGGGATCTTACCAGGTCACATTCCAACTGTTGCACCGTTAAAAATTAGTGCAGTTCGTCTGAAACATGGTGGACACACTGATTATGTAGCAGTAAGCGGTGGCTTTATCGAAGTTCGTCCAGATAAAGTAACTGTATTATCATCATCTGCTGAAGAAGCAAACCATATCGATATCCATCGTGCAAATGAAGCGAAGCGTCGCGCTGAGCAACGTATGCAAGATAAACAAGCACATGTTGACTTTAAACGTGCAGAAATGGCATTACAACGTGCCGTGAACCGTTTAAACGTTTCTGATATGAAATAAAAAAATCCGTAAAGGCTTTGCCTTTACGGATTTTTTTATGTAGTTTATGGATAATTTTACAAAAATGGTATAATTATATTGATGCTTGTATAAGTAGAGAATAGACAACAATTTATAAAGGGGATGAAGAAATGATCGGTGAAATGAAACGAGAAGCATTGCACTCTTTAAAAGGAAAATGGGGGCTAGGTGTTGGAACAACGATTTTATATCATATTTTAAGTTACGTCGTTTCAATGGCTGTAATGCTTATACTATTAATTCCAGGAGTTATAATATTTCTTTTAGCGTCTATTTCAACTGGTTCGATGGAAGAAGACGTGATGTCAATTGGAGCTGCTATTACGTTTGGGTTTTTTTACTGTCTTATGATAATTTTAAGTTATGCGGCTTATGGCATTACCACATATGGTTATACGAATGTGTTTCTACAAATAAGTAAACGGGAAGACGCTAGAGTGGATTATTTATTTGAAGGATTTCGTGGCTTTAAAAGAATGATGAAAACGATGTGGGCTATGCTCGCAATTTTATTATATACAGGTACATGGGTTCCGATGTTAGGAACGATTGTATTTGGGATATTAGGTTTTCTTGATGAGAATGCAAATCCATCATTTATAATTGTTTTCTTTATTTTATTAGCTATTTCGTTTGTTGTAATGGTCATTCTTTATTTTGCATATGCGATGACGTATTATGTAATGGTTGAAAATCCAGAGTATAGTGTGTCACAAGCGATGAAAGAAAGTAAGCATCTTATGAAGGGACATAAGTTAGATTTGTTTCTTTTATGGCTTAGTTTTATAGGATGGGGTATTTTAGCGATTTTAACTCTTGGAATAGGTTTTCTTTGGCTTAGCCCGTATGTGAGTACAACGACAGCGCATTTTTATCGCTATATTTCAAAAGATGAATTGTAGTAGGAACATGCTATACTAATAGAGTTATTACGTATAGGAGGAAAATTATGATTAGTGATTTAAAAGGAGAAGCACTAGATTCATTAGAAGGGAAATGGGGATTAGCTGTCGGGGCAACATTACTTATTTCGATTCTTATTTCAGCTTTTAGTTTTAGTATTGATTTCGTTTTCTCTCAGGTTTGGGATTGGAAAGAAGTAAATGGCTCACTTTCAGTAGACATTATTACAATATTGGTGGTAGGTCCATTAACGCTAGGTGGTTATTGTTTAGCACTGCATATCATTCGTGAAAAGGAAGCGCGTATTGGGCATATATTCAGATGGTTTACAGAAGGAAGTAAGTTTATAAAGTCATTTTTATTATATATAGTAGTAAACATTTATATTTTCTTATGGTTTTTACTATTTATTATTCCGGGCATTATTAAATCATTTTCTTATGCGATGACGTACTTTATTATAAATGATCATCCTGAGTATTCTATAAACCAAGCTATTACAGAAAGCCGTCGTATGATGGATGGACATAAGATGGAGTATTTCATTTTATGTTTAAGCTTTATTGGTTGGTTTATATTGAGTTGTATTACATTAGGGATTGGATTCCTATGGCTAATTCCATATTTTTATACGACGTCAGCAGCTTTTTATGAAGAAATTGCAGAGGAATATTACGAGAAAACAACTCCGACACTATAAAGTGGGGCATCTCACGTTGATGACTCGTTTTACTGTCAGCAAATAGCATGATAAAAACACCCAGTATGAGCTATTGGTTCATACTGGGTGTTTTTTGTAGAAATTTTATAAATTGATGGCTAGTAAGTGGTTTGCTGAAATAGTAACCTTGCATATATTTACAGTTGTTCTTTTGTAGAAACTTAAGTTGTTTTTCTGTTTCAATTCCTTCAGCAACGACAGAAAGGTTTAAAGTATTTGCAAGGGAAAGGATAGTGGAAACGATGGCTCTTTCCTCAGGCCGATGATCGGCTAGTTGTGTAAATTCTCTCGGTACTTTTAACGTATCAATAGGGAAAATTGATAAATAAGCGAGAGAAGAATAGCCGGTACCGAAGTCATCAATGGACGTTTGAATACCATATTCCTTTAATTGTTTTAGTCTTGATAATGTTTCTTTCTCATCAATCATTGCAATTCGTTCTGTTAACTCAAGTATTACATGCTTTGGATTGACTTTAATGTCTGTTATTATTTGTGAAATGTTATCGATTAAATTCTCTTGCTGGAACTCTTTTGCGGATAAGTTTACACTTATTTTTAAATCTGTGTAGCCGAAAGTATGCCATATTTTTAACTGGCGACAAGATTCTTTTAATACCCAATGACCGAGTGGAATGACTTGTGGAGTCTCTTCTACAATTGGGATGAACTCACATGGCGGAATGTCACCTAGGAGTGGGTGTTTCCAGCGTATTAATGCTTCAGCACCAATAATCTTTTTCGTCGTAATATCAATTTGTGGTTGATAGACCAGATAAAACTCTTCGTTTACTAAAGCGAGTGGTAAATCTTTTTCAATTCGAGCTTTTCGTTCCATTTTTTTATACAATTCTTTCGTGTACAGAGAGCTACCATTTTTTCCTTTATTTTTTGCTTCGTACATGGCCATATCAGCATGCTGCAAGATTGACAATGGATCTTCACCTGCTTCAGGATATATTGCAATCCCGATGCTCGGTGAGATTTGTAAATGTTGATTTTCAATTTCGAATGGTTCGTTCATAGCTGCTACAATCGTATCAGCTATTTTTTTTACATCCGGCCTTTTTTTATAATTCTCGATAAGGATTGTGAATTCATCCCCAGCTAGCCGGGCAAGCTTCATATTTGGTGTCGATATTCTTTCGAGTCTTTTTGCTACTGCAATTAATAGAAGGTCTCCTACCCTATGACCGAGGGTATCATTAATAACCTTAAAGCGGTCTAGGTCGAGAAACATAACAGCAAAAGGCCTTTTTGATATTTCGGATCGAGCAATTGCCTGTTCTACATATTGATGAAATGCACGGCGATTTGCAAGCTCTGTTAAAGTATCATGATATGCTAGGAAATTAATTTGTTCTTGTTGTTGTTTGCTTTCCGTAATATCTTTAATCATTAAATAAACCCCAGAAATATGATTCTTTAAAAAGATAGGAACAGCTGTAACGTGCAAGTAGTAAATATCTCTATTTTTATGATATGCCCGTATTTCTAAAGAAATAGATTTTCCCTTTTTTACGCGATGAAAGGCATTAATGATTTCTTCCAAATCTTCTTCATACATAAGTGAATAGTAAGGTTGATTTAATAATTCATTCGTTTGATAACCGAGTAAAGTAGTACCCGCGTTATTCACTTTGAGAAAATTACCGTACAAATCTAAGGTGAAGATTGGATCTGGATGGTGCTCATATAAAGATTTAAACATTTGTTGGTTATGGTATAGTTCATTTTTTTGTTCTACTAAATCTTCTGTACGTAGTTCAATTTGTTTTTCGAGTTCTGAGTTGAATTGCATTTGGGCTAGCAATAATATTTTATTTTGTTTTCGAACTAAACTGTGGCGTATGAGAACGAAGGAGAAAGTTATCATAAGTCCGATTACTACAATAGGTGCAAAAACGTATTCAACTAATATAAAAACAATAAGCATTACGACAGAAATATAAGGTAAGGACAATCTGATCGATTCACCAAGTTTAGGTGTTAATAGTACTTGCTCTTGTCTTTCAGGTTCTTTTGTATGCAGAATACAGGCGATAGCTACTAATACTAAAGTTACTTGATAGAGAGGAGTAACTGTAAACATGGAATACTCGGGTGTTAAGTATTTAATATAAGCATAAATCGCATCTGTAGTAGCATATAAAAGTAAAGCACTGCCAAGAAGCGCGCCAACTCTTTTGGATAATAAGGATAATGGCTTGAATAACAGATTGATTCCTATGAGAAAAAAGAGCAAATCGGCCATTGGATAGGTAAGTTGAACAAATATGTCGATATAGGATGTTGAAGAAACGTGAATGGTGCGTTCAATAAGTAAGTAGTAACTTAAAGTGAATTGTGCTGTAACAATAATACAAATATCGCATATCATAAAAAGCTTTTCTAATAAATCTCGGTTATAAATGATCTCATATAGAAAAGCCAACGCAAAGCTAATTAAAAAAAGTAGGTAAAAAAAGTCGGACAGATCAACGAATGTATAGTAGTCCTTTAAAATTAAACGTTGATAGGCAACAACAAGATCACCAATGAAATAAGAGAGGGTTCCAACAGATAAAATAGTCCAAAATAAACGAGGTAACCCTTCTTTCATGTTTGAAAAATAAAGTATATAACTACAAGCGATAATATCAATGAATAGGGTACTCATTCCAATCAATATTTGAAAAGGAAATGAGTATTCATATAGAAAAGGCATTGCCACGTAATGAATCGATATAGATAATAATATAATGCTTATAAGAATACTTACATGTGTTTGTTTTTTCATTTATCTCACCCACGGTATATACATATAAAGTCCTCTTTTTATTTTCTGTAGTTTCTTGAAATACATATATAATTTCTATACTTATTTTACACAGGTATAGCGAGTTATAAAAACAGATTTTAATAATTCTCGTTTCTGTCCTCAACATATCGACATAGGAATTTGAAGTTTGCTATAATGAATGAAATAGTTGCATTATTTAGAAAAATTTAAAAATAATAATTACTGCAACTAGGACATATTGTTTACTAAGTGAACTTGTTCTTAATTCAGGGGGGAGGGTTTCACAATGGCAAGTGTATATGAAAATAGTTATATGATCGTTTTGATTTTCTTGCTATTAGGCATATTGCTGCCGGTAGTGGCTCTTACATTAGGAAGAATGCTGCGTCCAAACAAACCAAGTGCAGCGAAAGCGACGACGTATGAGAGTGGGATTGAGCCTTTTCATGATGCAAATATTCGGTTTCATGCTCGTTATTATATTTTTGCTTTATTGTTTGTCATCTTTGATGTAGAAACTTTATTTTTATATCCATGGGCTGTTGCATATGACAAGCTCGGTTTATTTGCACTGATTGAAATGCTCATCTTTGTTGTAATGTTGCTAGTTGGATTAGCGTATGCTTGGAAAAAGAAGGTGTTACAATGGTTATAAATTTTGAGGAATTACATCCAAATGAGCGAGCGGAATTAGAACGAAATATCTTTTTTTCTACATTGGAAGAGTTGAAAGGATGGGCACGGAGCAATTCTTTATGGCCGATGACATTTGGACTGGCATGCTGTGCCATTGAAATGATGGGAGTAGGTTCATCACATTATGATTTAGACCGATTTGGGTCATTTTTTCGGACTTCACCAAGGCAATCGGACGTTATGATTGTATCGGGAACGGTAACGAAGAAGATGGCTCCTATTGTTCGGCGCTTATATGATCAAATGCCTGAACCAAAATGGGTTATTGCAATGGGATCTTGTGCGACTGCAGGTGGTCCATATGTAAATTCGTACGCTGTTGTGAAAGGTGTAGATCAAATTGTACCTGTTGACGTGTATATCCCTGGTTGCCCACCAAATCCTGCTGCTTTAATTTATGGGATTAATAAATTGAAGGAAAAAATTCGTTACGAGGCAAAGACAGGGAAGCAGGTGACGAATAAATGAGCAATCCAGATAAAGATTTAGAGGATTTAAAAAAAGAAGCGGCTAGACGGGCGAAGGAAGAAGCGAGAAAACGTCTTGTTGCGAAACATGATGCGGAAATAAGTAAACTTGAGGAAGAAAACCGCGAAAAAGAGAAAGCGCTACCAAAAAATAACGATATGACTGTAGAAGAAGCAAAACGACGTGCAGCAGCCGCCGCAAAAGCAAAAGCAGCAGTGCTAGCGAAGCAAAAAAGAGAAGGAACAGAAGAGGTGACGGAAGAAGAAAAGGCCAAAGCGAAGGCAGCAGCCGCCGCAAAAGCAAAAGCGGCAGCGCTAGCGAAGCAAAAAAGAGAAGGAACAGAGGAGGTAACGGAAGAAGAAAAGGCAAAAGCGAAGGCGAAGGCAGCAGCCGCAGCAAAGGCAAAAGCGGCAGCGTTAGCGAAGCAAAAAAGAGAAGGAACAGAGGAGGTGACGGAAGAAGAAAAGGCCAAAGCGAAGGCGAAGGCAGTAGCAGCCGCAAAAGCAAAAGCAGCGGCGTTAGCAAAGCAGAAAGCCTCGCAAGGTGATGGGGATTCGGGAGATGAAAAGGCGAAGGCAATTGCAGCAGCGAAGGCAAAAGCGGCTGCGGCTGCAAGGGCAAAGACAAAGGGTGCTGAAGGTAAGAAGGAAGAGGAGCCGAAGTCGGAAGAGCCATCTGTGAATCAACCGTATTTAAATCAGTATGTTGAAGTTATTGAAGGGAAAATAGGAGAGGATGCATTAGTAGATTCCTACATTAATAAGCTTTCAAAGGATGTGCCAACTCTTGTGGTGGATTCCGCGAAGTATTATGAAGTGATGGAATCATTGCGATTCCATGAGGGACTTGCTTTTGATTACATGTCAGAGCTACATGCGACGGATTTTGTGACACATATGGAAGTGTATGTTCATTTATTTTCATATGGAAAGAAACAGTCAGTAGCGGTGAAAGTAAAGCTGGATAGGGAAGCACCGCAAGTAGAATCGGTGACGGCGCTTTGGAAAGGAGCGGATTGGCCAGAGCGGGAAACGTATGATTTGCTTGGTATTGTATTTAAGGGGCATCCGAATTTATCACGTATTTTAATGCCTGATGATTGGATAGGGCACCCGCTTAGGAAAGATTATGAACCGTATGATGTGGAGGTGTAGCTAAATGATCCGTACGGAAGAAATGCTTTTGAATGTAGGTCCTCAGCATCCGAGTACGCATGGTGTGTTCAGGCTTGTTATTAAGATTGATGGGGAAATTATTAAAGAAGCTACACCGGTTATTGGATATTTGCATCGCGGGACCGAAAAGATTGCAGAGAGCTTACAGTATACGCAAATTATCCCTTATACAGATCGAATGGACTATTTATCGGCCATGACGAATAATTACGTCATTTGCCATGCTGTAGAGACGATGATGGGGCTTGAAATCCCGGAGCGGGCTGAATACTTGCGAGTGCTTGCGATGGAGCTTGGAAGGATTGCGAGCCACCTCGTTTGGTGGGGGACAAATCTTCTTGATATAGGAGCGGTCAGCCCGTTTTTGTACGCGTTTCGTGAGCGAGAGATGATTATTAATTTATTAAACGAATTATGCGGTGCACGGCTTACTTTTAACTATATGAGAGTCGGCGGTGTGAAATGGGATGCGCCGGACGGTTGGATTGAAAAAGTGGAAGAGTTTGTTCCGTATATGAGAGAGCAATTGGCAGGTTATCATGATCTTATTAGCGGTAATGAGATTTTCTTAAATCGTGTGAAAGGCGTTGGTACATATAGCGCGGAAGAAGCGATTTCGTATTCTTTAAGCGGAGCGAATTTGCGATGTACCGGAGTGAACTGGGATCTTCGCAAGGGTGAACCATACTCCATTTATAATCGCTTCGATTTTGATATTCCTGTTGGGAGCGTGGGGGATGCTTGGGATCGCTACGTTTGTCGAATGCAGGAAATTGAGGAGTCTTTAAAGATTGTTGAGCAAGCAGTCCAGCAGTTCCCAAAAGAAGGAGCTGTGCTGGCGAAAGTGCCGAAAATTATTAAGGCGCCTAAAGGAGAAGCGTTCGTCCGTATAGAATCGCCGCGCGGAGAGATTGGTTGCTATATTGCTAGTGACGGAAAGAAAGAGCCGTACCGTTTGAAGTTTCGCAGGCCGTCTTTTTACAATTTGCAAATTTTACCGAAGTTATTAAAGGGTGAAAACATCGCCAATTTAATTACGATTTTAGGTGGAGTTGATATTGTACTTGGGGAGGTTGATGGCTGATGATTGAAACACTCTTACAATCACCTTCAAGCTGGACGAATTTCTTCATTTTTTTCGGATTAGCGGTGCTCCTATTATTTGCAGTCCTTGGTTTCGTTACATATGGTATTTTGGCAGAACGGAAAGTGATGGGTTTTATGCAAGGGCGGATTGGGCCAAACCAAGTTGGAGGCCGGTTCGGTCTGCTGCAAACGGTAGCTGATGTTTTGAAACTACTACTAAAAGAAGATAGTATTCCGAAGGCGGCAGATAAACCGTTGTTTATATTAGCGCCTGTAATTGCATTCGCGCCAGCATTTATGGTGCTTGCAGTCATTCCGTTTACTGATAAATTTCAGTTCGCAGATATTGGCGTAGGCTTACTGTATTACATTGCTGTTTCTGGCATAACGACGATTGGCGTCGTAACCGGAGGATGGGCATCCAATAATAAATATTCCCTTTTAGGAGGGATGCGTGCGGCGGCGCAAATGATTTCTTATGAAATTCCGCTCGTAATGAGTGTAATTGGCATCGTTTTATTAGCTGGTAGCTTAAATTTAAATGAAATCGTAGCGGCGCAGGAGAATGTTTGGTACATTTTCGTGCAACCAATTGGTTTCGTCGTGTTCTTAATCGCGGCGGTAGCAGAGTTAAATAGGACGCCGTTTGATTTACCAGAAGCTGAGTCGGAGCTTGTTTCCGGATATCATACGGAATACTCAGGGTTTCGCTGGGCGTTTTTCATGCTTTCAGAGTACGTATATTTCTTCGGGATGGCATCTTTAATTACAGTTCTCTTTTTAGGTGGATGGAATCCAGTTATGTTCCTTGGATTTATCCCAGGAGCCGTATGGTTTGCTTTAAAGTTTAGCAGTGTAGTCTTTCTATTAATTTGGTTCCGCGTTACGTTTCCGCGTATAAGAGGTGACCAGTTAATGGAGTTTGGTTGGAAAGTATTATTGCCAATTGCACTTGCAAATATTTTCTTAACGGCATTGATTAAGGAGTTATTCTTCTAATCTATGAGGGGGGTGCCAGTAAGAGATGAAAGGTCTATTTAAAGGATTAAAATATACACTAAGCAATTTGAGCAAGAAGAAGGTGACTTATGATTATCCGAATCAACCGTTGCCGCTGCCAGACCGTTTTCGAGGGATTCAAAAGTTTTATCCAGAAAAGTGTATTGTTTGTAATCAGTGCTCCAATATTTGTCCGACAGACTGTATTCAATTAACGGGAAAGAAACATCCGGATCCTACGAAAAAAGGAAAAATTATCGACACGTACGATATTAATTTTGAAATTTGTATTCTTTGTGATTTATGTACAGAAGTTTGTCCGACAGAGGCAATTGTCATGACAAATAACTTTGAACTCGCAGAATATTCACGTGATGATTTATTTAAAAATTTGCAGTGGCTTGACGAAAACGATGAAAACGTCAGGAAGGAGAATAAAGCATGAATGGCGAGTTTGTAGCATTCTTTATCCTATCCTTGTCTGCAATTATCGGCGGCGTTCTTATGTTGAACTTAACGAAAGTCATGCATATGATGCTAGCTCTCGTTCTGACATTCCTTAGCATTGCAGGTTTGTACTTTCTTTTATCGGCCGAATTTATCGGCGTTGCACAAATTTTACTTTACTCTGGTGCGATCACAATTATTATGATTTTTGGCATTATGTTAACGAAACATAATGCGGAAAATGAGTCGCGTCTTACTCTTCGAAAATGGATTATCTTCTTTGCGGTTGTAGCATTTGGGGCAGTTATGTATTTTGCTGTTAACAATATTGATTTTGCAAATGAAAGCACACAAGGAAGTTTACCTCTCCATGAAAAAAACACACTTCAAATCGGTACACTTCTCTATTCAAAATATATTATTCCATTTGAATTAACTTCAGTTATTTTACTTGTGGCACTTGTTGGCGCGATTATACTTGCGAAGAAGGATGAGAAAGAGGAGGATTCCAATGAGTAGCGTCCCAGCTTCTGCGTATTTAACGCTTGCGATTATTTTGTTTTGCATTGGTTTGTTTGGCGCTTTAACGAAGCGAAACACAGTGATTGTATTAGTTTGTATTGAATTAATGCTTAACGCGGCCAATTTAAATTTAGTCGCGTTTAGTAAATTAGGTTTGTTCCCAAATTTAACAGGGCAAATTTTCTCTCTGTTTACGATGGCTGTAGCAGCAGCGGAGGCGGCGGTAGGGCTCGCCATTTTGATTGCTTTGTATCGTAATCGCACGACGGTTCATGTAGATGAAATGGATACGCTCAAAGGATAGCATTGTGACCGAAAAGGGGGAAGGAAACAATGATCGATTATGCATGGCTCATACCGCTTTTCCCGCTTGTTTCGTTTTTGTTATTAATTATATTCGGGAAGAAAATTAGAGAAGGAAGCAGTGTACTTAGTATTTTTTTCGTCTTTCTCTCCTTTATATTTGCGGTACTCGTATTAATAGAACGGTTTTCTAAAGTAGGAGTGAAGCATAAGTGGGGATGGCTTAGAGCTGGAGATATTGATATATCATTCGGTTTTGAAGTGACTGCATTAGGGGCTTTAATGTTGTTTATCGTCACACTTGTGAGTTTACTTGTACATGTGTATTCGAAAGGTTATATGAAAGGTGAGGAAAGACTACCAACCTTTTATGCCTATTTAGGTCTCTTTACATTTGCGATGCTCGGGCTCGTTATATCCCCGAATTTATTACAGCTTTATATATTTTGGGAGTTAGTGGGCCTCGGTTCATTTTTACTCATCGGTTTTTATTTCTTTAAAGAAGAAGCGAGGGCTGCTGCGAAAAAGGCTTTTATTATGACCCGTATTGGAGATGTTGGTTTATTTATTGGGATGATCTTAATTTTCTGGCATGCAGGTAGTTTTGAATATGAAGCAATTTTTAGAGCGATTCAAACGGGGGATCTTACCCCTACTATGATTACAATAACGGCGATATTAATTTTTATCGGGGCGATGGGGAAATCAGGTCAGTTCCCATTGCATACGTGGTTACCGGATGCAATGGAAGGGCCGACGCCTGTTTCGGCACTTATCCATGCGGCGACGATGGTCGCAGCTGGCGTATATTTAGTGGCGACGATGTTTCCGCTATTTTCAGCAAGTACGGTGGCGATGCAGACGGTGGCAATCGTGGGAGCCTTTACCGCAATCTTTGCGGCTTCTATCGGTCTTGTACAAACGGATATAAAGAGAGTGCTTGCTTATTCTACAGTTAGTCAGCTTGGGTATATGATGCTTGCGCTAGGGTCTGCCGGTTATGTAGCTGGTGTTTTCCACTTAACGACACACGCCTTCTTTAAAGCGCTACTATTTTTGGCAGCAGGAAGTGTCATTCACGCCATGCATACGCAAAACATTAATAAAATGGGCGGTTTACAGAAGAAAATGAAAGTAACGAGTGCACTATTTTTAATCGGTACCCTTGCAATTAGTGGTGTACCACTCCTTTCCGGTTTCTTTAGTAAAGATGAAATTTTAGCGGCGGCTTGGATGAACGGAAATTACATTTTATTCATATTAGCAGTAATTGCAGCATTTTTAACAGCGTTCTACATGTTCCGGCTATATTTCCTCGTCTTTACTGGGGAAGCGAAGACGAAGGAAGATGTGCAGGAATCGCCCCGCATTATGACATATCCGATGATTGTCCTTGGCGTCCTTGCAGTCGTAGCCGGTTATATAAATACACCGTGGTTTGGAACGTTTCTCGGGGATTGGCTTACGAAAGATGTAGCATTTAAAGTGGAAGAGGCACACGGACCAGTTTGGATTATGATTGTTGCGACGCTTGTTTCCTTGGCTGGGATTGCTCTTGCATATTTCATATATGGCAAGAAATCTATTTCTAGAGATTGGGCTAGGGATGAGGGAACACCCCTTTATAACCTTTTGAAAGAAAAATATTATGTGGATGAACTATACAATATAACGGTGATTCCTATTACGAAAGGAATCTCTCATGTACTTCGCTTATTTGAAGTTTATGTAGTTGAAGGAATTGCCGTTTTAATAGGGAGTCTAGTTAAAGGGATAAGCGGAATCGGGTCTAGACTTCAAAACGGAAATGTACAAGTGTACGGGACTGTAACAGCTGTTTCGCTTGCAGTGCTCGTTATTATTTTGCTCTATACAGGAGGGGATTTACGATGAATGATTTGTTATTAACGTTCTTCATTTTTTCCCCGCTTTTAGGAATTCTCTTACTTGTATTAACACCGAAAAAAGAGTCGCGTACAGTGCGAGCGCTTGGTTTATTTGGAACGGCGCTTCCATTTGGAATCGCTATCGTCCTCGCTTGTACATATGCTTCTGGAAAGAGTTTGTCGCTATTTGATGAAAAAGTGAAATGGATTAAATTTGGGGATGTTGCCGCGGTAGATAAAAGATGGTTTTCCATTTATTACGAGCTTGGAATTGATGGTTTATCGCTCGTTATGATGGTGCTAACGGCCCTTCTAGCGATGCTTGCAGCAATTGCAGCATTTACTATTAAAAGGAACTTGAAAGCCTTTTATATGCTGTTACTTATGTTAGAAATAGGGATGCTCGGCGTCTTTGCCGCTCAAAATTTAATGTTGTTCTTTATCTTCTTTGAAATTACATTGCCGCCAATGTTTTTATTAATTGGGAAGTGGGGGAAATTGTCGAGTGAAAAGGCTGCTTATAGTTATTTAATATATAACGGCATTGGCTCCGCTATTTTGCTCATCGTTTTCTCGGTTTTATTTGCGAAAACAGGCACGACAAATATTGCAGAACTGAAAGAGATATTAGCAGGAGTAAATGCGGGAGGAGGACAAATCATCCAGAGCAGCTTACAGCTTGGTATATTCATTGCTATAATGATTGCTTTTGCAATTAAACTCCCTGTTTTTCCATTACATCGCTGGATGGTTAATGTGCATATTGAAGCGCATCCGGCTGTAGTTATGCTTCATGCGGGCGTTTTACTGAAGATTGGAGCATACGGTATGATTCGCTTTGGAAAGGGGTTGTTCCCGGAATACTTTCGTGAGTTTGCAACGCTAATTGCGATTTTAGGTGTCATTAATTTATTGTACGGGGCCTTCTTAGCGCTCATCCAAACGGACTTTCGGAAGGTGCTTGCTTACTCTAGTATTTCGCATATGGGTATTGTATTAATGGGCCTTGCGGCATTAAATGCACCAGGTACACAAGGGGCACTATTCCAAGTTGTGTCGCACGGTTTAATTGCAGCCTTACTTTTCTTCTTGCTTGGCATTATTGAAGAGCGTTTTGGAACGTCGGATATTACAGCGCTTGGCGGACTCGCAAAAAGTGTTCCGGTACTTAGCGGATTCTTCTTAGCGGGAGGAATGGCATCGCTTGGATTGCCGGGGATGTCTGGATTTGTTAGCGAGTTTCTTGCCTTTCTCGGTTTATTCCAAGGAGAGCCAGTCATTGCTGCGGCCGGAGTACTTGGCATCATTTTAACCGCTGTATACGTATTAAGAGCAACACTTCAAGTAACATTCGGTAAGAAAGAGTGGGAAGCGAAAGCTGATATACACGGATGGGAGTATGTCCCTATCTTGTTACTTATCTTCTGCATTATTGCAATTGGAGTAATGCCAGAAATACTAGGGGATCCGCTGCAAAATACATTGAAAACATTGGGGGTGAAGTAGGATGGATATGAATACGCTGCTTAGCTTATCGTGGCATCTCATGGTGCCAGAATTCATTATTCTCGGAGCTGCCATCCTTCTTTCCATATGTGATTTGTTTTTTAAGCTGAACCATAGATATGTAGCGCTTAGTGCAATCGCAGCCGTCATATTAGCAATCGTGTCATTAATTACGCTATACGGTGAACCTGCGGGAGATATTTTGAACGGATCGTTTGTGTTAGATGGGTTTTCAAAAGGATTTAAAACGTTGTTATTAGGCGGAGTAGCCCTCATTTTATGTATCGCAATGAGCGATGATCAGAAGAATCCAATTGAGGATAAGGGAGAATATTATTACTTATTTTTAATGGCGCTTCTTGGGGCTATGTTTATGGCTTCTAGTGTCGACTTTATTACACTTTTCGTCGGTTTAGAGTTGCTTTCACTTTCTTCGTATATTTTAGTAGGAATACGAAAAAAGAACCGTGCATCAAATGAGGCAGCGATGAAATATGTCATTAATGGAGGAATCGGAACGGCAATCACACTCTTTGGAATGAGTTATTTATACGGCATTACGGGGTCGACCAATATCGTGGATATGCAAAAAGTATTTGCCGGGGAACTGGCTGGTGGTATCCAGTTATTGTTAGCTCTCGCATTTCTACTATTGCTCGTTGGGCTCTCATTCAAAATTGCAACGGTGCCGTTTCATATGTGGGCGCCTGATGTATATGAAGGGGCTGCTACACCTGTTACTGCTTTTCTTGGAACGATTTCTAAAATTGCGGGGTTCTTACTCATTATTCGTCTGTTTCTCATGGTTTTTGCAAGTGTATTGGTGCAAGGAGACATGCAGTCTTTATACGGACGTATGAGCATATACATCGCGGTGCTAGCTAGTATTACGATGATTATCGGAAACGTAGTCGCGTTAAAGCAATATAACGTAAAACGTCTATTCGCCTATTCAGGAATCGCGCATGCGGGGTATTTACTCGTTCCGCTCGTAGCGTTATCACCATTTACGATGGATAGCATGTGGTTCTACATGCTTGCATATATGCTTATGAATATAGGCGCGTTTGCAATTATCCACGGCTTAATCTTACAAAGCGACAAAGAAAATATCACCATTTTCACCGGATTATATAAAAGATCGCCATTTACAGCGATCGTGATGACGATTTTTATTTTATCGTTGGCAGGGATACCAGGAACAGCTGGTTTCATCGGGAAAATTAACATCTTTTTAGGTGCACTTCATGTAGAGCCAGCTCATTACGTACTAGCTTCTATCATGATGGGGACGACAGTCGTTTCATTCGTATATTATTTCCGTATTTTACAGCAAATGTTTTTCCGTACGGGAGAAGTAGAAGAGAAAATTCGTTTGCCACTAAATATAAAGGTTGTTATGAGCCTTTGTGCAATTTCGATTGTAATACTAGGGATTATGCCGATGATTGGATACAATTTCTTTTATGAATATTTTCCATTAATGAAGGATTTCTTCTTCCTAGGGAACGTGGTACAATAGTGAAAATAAAAGGTGTGGAGTCGTTACTCTGCGCTTTTTATTTTGTGTGAACTACAATTGAAAATGCATATAGGTATACGTTTTTAAAGAGAAATTTACAATTGAAAATGTAAGATGCTTATTTGTATTTGAAAAAGTGTGGCGCCTACTTATTATGGTATCGTTTTTATAGTATTTCGTAAGTAGTAGCTAGGTAAAAAGGGGTCGATTTTTTGGCACATCTTTTAGGGCAACAAGCACTGATTGCCATTGTTTCGCATTTATTGTTTATTACCATTACGTGGTGGGCCTTACAAGGTATTCACATTGAGCGTCTAATGAAGCCTGGAAAGGTGATGCAGACGCGAGTATTACTCATCCTGATTACAATTGCAATTGGGACATCCGTAAGTAACTTTTTCCTTGATTATTTAGGCTATTCAAAGAGTTTAACGTATTTAGTAAAGTAAGTGTATAGAACCTCATATCTCCGTTAACAATGGGGATAGGAGGGGATGAAATTGAAGATTAAAGCCATTCTTATTGTTGCACTTAGTGTTGTTTTATTTTTGGTTGGATATAGAGAGATGAAACCGATCAGCGATGAAAAGAAAATGGAGAGCATGATTGCAGCTTTAGAGAAAAATGATGCTAAAGTAGAGAAATGGTCATGGTTAGCGCGAGAAACAAAAACAATTTCTAATATACATACGTTTCAAAAATTGTTAAACGATGTGAAGGACAAGGCGAATATTCAAAAATGGGAATTAGAACAATCTCCAGATGGATATAAAGCTACATCCTATAAAAAGTTTTCGTCTTATGAAGAACGAGTAGTAGTAACTTGGAGTAAGGAAAATACTAAAGAAAACACTTTCATTATTTTTGAAGTAAGTGGGGCGAAATGGGACCCGAAGTATGTTAAGAACATGAATAAAATTTTTAGTAAAAAACCTATAATTTACACTTGTGTTCAAGGTGTACTGAATGATAAGATTGAAGGTGTTTTGCAAAATAAAACCAATCAGGTTTTGAAAGATCTTTCAGCAAGAGCGATCGAACAGATAGAAGAAAGAGCATTTGTGTCAGTCTCCGCATACAATAAAAAGTGGGATGACGCTCTTTCAACAAATAGAGAGAAAATAAATGTGCAAATAGCAATACGTTCTACAGACAACAAAGATACAATTGTGGTTGGCACACCGATCATAACTTCTGAGTATTGAGTGAATAGATACTGAAAAAAGGACACGGAGGGGAATAATTTGGAAAAGATCATCGTCCGTGGCGGAAAGCGGTTAAACGGCACAGTGCGTGTTGAGGGCGCAAAAAATGCTGTATTACCTATAATCGCTGCAGCCCTATTAGCGAGTGATGGAAAGAATGTACTATCTGAAGTACCAGTTTTGTCTGATGTATACACAATTAATGAGGTATTACGTCATTTAAATGCTGAAGTCGTATTTGAAAATAACCAAGTAACAATCGATGCTTCTAAAGAACTAAACATTGAAGCACCATTTGAATATGTACGTAAAATGCGTGCATCTGTTCAAGTAATGGGACCATTATTAGCACGTAACGGTCGTGCTCGTATTGCACTTCCTGGTGGATGTGCAATTGGTTCACGTCCAATTGACCAACATTTAAAAGGCTTCGAAGCAATGGGAGCAAAAGTACAGGTTGGTAACGGTTTTGTTGAGGCATACGTTGAGGGAGAACTAAAAGGAGCTAAAATTTATTTAGACTTCCCAAGCGTGGGCGCGACAGAAAACATTATGTCTGCAGCTACATTAGCAAAAGGGACAACAATCCTTGAAAACGCAGCGAAAGAACCAGAAATCGTTGACTTAGCTAACTTCTTAAATGCGATGGGAGCAAAAGTACGCGGAGCTGGAACTGGAACGATTCGTATCGAAGGCGTTGATAAATTATATGGTGCAAACCACTCTATTATTCCTGACCGTATTGAAGCGGGAACATTCATGGTTGCAGCGGCAATTACTGGTGGAGACATCTTAATTGAAAATGCTGTGCCTGAACATTTACGCTCAATTACAGCGAAAATGGAAGAAATGGGTGTTAAAGTTATTGAGGAAAATGAAGGTGTACGTGTTATCGGCCCAGATAAGTTAAAAGCGGTTGATATTAAAACTATGCCTCACCCAGGTTTCCCAACAGACATGCAATCACAAATGATGGCATTATTACTACAAGCTGATGGAACAAGTATGATTACAGAAACGGTATTCGAAAACCGCTTTATGCACGTTGAAGAATTCCGTCGTATGAATGCTGATATTAAAATCGAAGGTCGTTCTGTTATTATGAACGGTCCAAACAGCTTACAAGGTGCTGAAGTAGGCGCAACTGACTTACGTGCTGCTGCTGCATTAATCTTAGCTGGTTTAGTATCTGAAGGTTACACTCGTGTAACTGAGTTAAAGCATCTTGACCGTGGTTATGTAGATTTCCATAAGAAATTAGCTGCATTAGGTGCAACTATTGAACGTGTAAATGAAAAAGTAGAAGAAGTGAAAGAACAAGAAGTTTCTGATCTTCACGCTTAATTGAAATA
The DNA here is from genome assembly GCF_050630465.1 of Bacillus basilensis. Classification (NCBI taxonomy): domain Bacteria; kingdom Bacillati; phylum Bacillota; class Bacilli; order Caryophanales; family Bacillaceae; genus Bacillus; species Bacillus basilensis. The sequence goes on from NZ_JBNTQO010000011.1 coordinate 76,658, forward strand.
GTCTCTATGTCTTTTGACGTAGGGACTATTTTTTTGGGTTATTACTGTTATAGTCAATAAATTCTATACTTATGCACGTACCAGTAAAAATATTTAGAAAATTTTCGTTTTAGCTGGTTCCCCTTAAGTATGTTCTAAAAGAAAGAGTTGTTCCATAAGAATGAATGGAGTAAAGCTTTTGGATATTGGGGGAAATAAGATGAAATTTTCAAAGCCACTTTTTATCACAGTAGCGCTTCTAATAGCGCTCGTTATCATTGTACCTGCTGCTCTTGTTATTCCGTTTGCGAAAGCAAAAGTAGGGGAAGAAGCAGCTTCTAAAACTCCTCCAGCGATAGAAAGTATACCAGCTCCAGGGAAAGTGGATACAGCGGTTCAAGTTTCTGTATATCGTGAGAAACAGAAAAAGGTAGATACATTACCTATGGAGGAGTATGTGACCGGTGTAGTAGCTTCTGAGATGAATGCCAGTTTTGAAATAGAGGCGCTAAAGGCGCAGGCATTAGCAGCGAGAACATTTGTGGTGCAGCGTATGCTAAGCGGAGGAAAGAAAAACAATGCGGACGTGACAGATACGGTGAAAGATCAAGTGTACAAAAGTAAAGAAGAATTGAAGAAACAATGGGGTAATAACTATGAAAATAATTTGAAGAAAATCGAAGAAGCCGTTTCGAAAACCGCAGGACAAGTTTTAACGTATGGTGGAAAACCAATCTCAGCATCCTTCTTCTCAACGAGTAATGGCCGGACAGAAAATGCGGCTGATTACTGGGGAAATGATTATCCGTACTTAAAGAGCGTAGATAGTCCGTGGGATCAAGCTTCTCCGAAATTTACGAGTGAGCAAACCTTTACCGTAGCCGACTTTCAAAAACGTCTCGGCGTGAAGGTGCTGGCAGATGGGAAGGTTGGAAATATTAAAGATCTTACGGAAGGAAAGCGAGTAAAAGACGTAGCATTTCAAGGGAAAACATTAACAGGAAAAGAAGTTCGCGAAAAGTTAGATTTACGCTCCTCTGACTTTACGTGGAAACAAGAGGGAGATAAAATCATAGTTACGACGAAAGGTTTTGGTCATGGCGTTGGTATGAGCCAATACGGAGCGAACGGCATGGCGGCGGAAGGTAAGAAATATACAGATATCGTCGCTCATTATTATAAAGGTATTGAAATAAAGACGATGAACGATTATGAAGGAAAGTTGATGGTGAAGAAGTAGTGTGCAAAAGGAGCTAATTTTAATTAGCTCCTTTTGTTGTTATTTGTAGAAAACAAATGAAAATGATCGGACAAGACGGTGAAATTAAGTGGAATGGAAAAGAGATGGGAGAACTCTGTTTAAGGGGTCCATGGATCGCTGGAAGCTATTATAAGGATGAACGTACAGAAGAATCAATGAAAGACGTTTGGCTCCATATAGGAGACATTGTCACGTTTGATTCGGAAGGATTTATTAAAATTGCTGGTTGGACGCAAGATTTAATTAAAAGCGGAGGCGAATGGATTTCTTCCGTAGATTTAGAAAATACTTTAATGTCACATGATAAAGTGCTAGAAGCATCTGTTGTGGCGGTGCCGCATGAAAAAATAGTAAGAACGTCCCGTTGCTTGTGTTGTATTAAAAGAGGGACAAACAGTAGAAAGAGAAGAGCTGTATGCTTTACTAAAAGCAGAATTTCCGAAAACATCTGTGGGGAAACTCTTAAAGAGAGCACTGCGTGATTAGCTCAAGACTTATATGGTAGAACAAAACTAGAGAAGAAGGCTATCCTGTTATTTGGAAAGCCTTCTTTTTATGGTGCTTCATAAAATATCAAAAATTTCCATTAATTGTTTGGTATAATGTGATAAAAAGCATTCGGGGGAGACGAAATGGCGTTATTGGAGTTGAAACAATTAGGGAAGACGAACCAGTTACCAGTAATTGAGCTAGAGGTTGAGAAAGGGCAATGTATTGTTTTGCAATGTAATAATCATACAGCTAAAGTGTTGCACCGCATCATTATTGGTGAGGAAGAAGCTTCAACTGGAAATGTGCTATTTGAAGGTGAAGCGATTGGAAAGAAACATTATTCCCACATCGGCTTTTGTTTCTTGAAAGATGAGGCATATGATCGTTTGAAGGTAAAGGAATACTTCAAGTTCTTAATAGGACTGTATGAATCAAATATGAGCACAGAAGAAGTAGTGCAATATGTCGGTCTCTTAGATAAGCTAAACGTTAAAATAGAAAAATTATCATTTTCAGAGAAACGCCGTCTTCATATCGGGCGTGTTATGATTCATAATCCAGATTTAGTTGTTTTGGAAGAGCCAGAGCAAAATGTAGATATAGAGAGTACGATTATTATTCGAAAAGCAATTATGAAAATGAAAGAGCAAGGAAAGGCAATCTTTATCACGTCATCATTTCTATCGGACGCCCTTTCATTAACAGAAGATGTATACATATTAAACAATAATGGTGTGAAAAAAGTAGAAATTGAACAAGAGGAAGCAGAAGAAGTCGATGAAGAGAAGGTCGTTCAAATGATTCCGCAAATGAAGTTAGAAAGAATACCAGCGAAAGTGAACGATAAAATCATTTTACTTGATCCAATGGAAATTCATTTCATTGAAACGCAAAATGGAGTGACACATATTCACGTTCGTGAAGGGGATTTCGTATGCGCATTAACATTAAGCGAACTAGAAGCAAGGTTAACAGGTTTTGGTTTCTTTAGATGTCATCGTTCTTACCTTGTGAATTTACAAAGGGTTCGAGAAGTGATTACTTGGACTCGTAATAGTTTTAGTTTAATTTTGGATGACGAAAGAAAAAGTTCAATCCCGCTATCGAAAGGACGAATGGATGAATTAAAAGGTGTGATTGGGCTATAAAAATTGCTCCAATAAGCTCAAAATATGATTCATTCACCGGTAAAAATACTCCTTTTACCGGTATTTTACTGCGTCTACCCTTTGTTTTTCATATGATTGAGTCAAGAAAAGCAAAACAAAAAACGAAAAGAGCTAAAGCGACTTTCATTTATAAAAGAGAAAAACAAAGGGGATGACGAGATGACATTGGCAATTGAAATGAAAGATGTAATGAAAAGCTTCAATGAAAAAACAGCACTTCGAAATGTAAATATTGAGGTAAAGCAAGGAGAGATTTTCGGATTCCTCGGACCGAGTGGATCTGGAAAAACAACAACAGTAAAGATTTTAACTTCTCAATTACTTCATAGCGTTGGAACGGTAAGAGTATTAGGGAAAGATATTACAGGGCCAAGCAACATCGATTACAAACGAATTGGTATTTTAACAGACAACAGTGGCTTATATGAAAGACTTAGCATTTATGATAACTTACTATTATTTTGTGACTTATACGATTGTAAAAAAGAACGAATCGATGAAGTGCTAGCGCAAGTGAATCTATTAGATGATAAAAAAACATTAGTAAAGAAATTATCAAAAGGAATGAAGCAGCGCGTCACATTAGCTAGAGCAATTCTTCATAAACCAGATATCCTCTTCTTAGACGAACCAACATCTGCACTTGATCCAGTAAACGTACAAAACATTCATAAAATCTTAAAAGACTTGAACAAAGAAGGAACGACAATTTTCTTAACGACTCACAACATGGACGAAGCAGAAACGCTTTGTAACCGCATTGCCTTTCTATGTGGCGGAGAAATTGTAGCACTTGATACGCCAGAGAACCTGCGCTTGCAATACGCTAAGGATCAAATACAAGTCGTATTAAAAGATAAACAAAAAGAAGTAGTGCAAAAAGACGAATTAGGCGCAAAACGTATTTCAGAATGGATGAAAAAGGGCGAATTACTATCTATTCATTCACACGAACCAACGCTAGGCGATATCTTTATTGAAGTTACTGGGAGGGGATTATAATGACATTTTCAATGAGACGTGTATCAGCTATTTTTAGAAAAGAAGTACAAGATTTTAAGACAAATTCACAAGTGTTGTTAATGGCATCTTTACCAATTATATTTGCATTTATATTTAGCCGATTTGGAGAAGGACAGGCAGGTGTTGGCATTATTACTTTAATGGCCTTTCTATTTGTTGCAGGATTTGTTCAATCAATGGTAATTGCAGAAGAGAAAGAAAAACATACGTTACGAGTATTAATGCTATCACCAGCTTCTTCTGTTGAAGTTCTTCTTGGGAAAAGTATATTAACAGCATGTTTAACGTTAGTTATTTCCATTGTAAACTTATTCATTTTAGATCAATTAAGTGGAAATTTCTTATTGCTAGCATTTGTTTTCTTATGTGGAACAATTCTATTTACTTTAATTGGAACAATGATTGGATTACTAGCTGAGTCTGTCCCACAAACATCACTAATTGGAATGCCGATATTAATGACGATGTATTTAGCTGTGCAATTTGAACCAATGGTTGAAAATAAAGTAATTAAGACAATGATTAGTTATCTTCCAACATCTCATCTTGAAAAAGCAATTAAAAGCTTAGTAGAGGGTGCTGGGTTTAGTAGTATTAGTGGGCATATGATAAATGTTGGAGCTTGGCTTATTATTTCACTTATTGCATGTTTAATCGTATATAAAAAGAAACAATTAGATTAAAAACTGAGCTAAAATGCTCAGTTTTTTCTTTTTTCTATCATTTCCTCGGAAATTTTACAATCCTCATACATATTTTTACAGATTTTGTCGAAAAGTAATTAGTTATACGTTGTATAGGATACGTGAATATTGTTCAAAATGATTGCTGAGGTGATGATGGAATGCGAGGAAGAAATAATAAAAAGTCGCAAAAGGTAGTACATTTATTTCAAAAAAGATGGGTATTTCCGGCACTATACATTGCTTGTGCAGCAGTAATCTTAATGGTTGCGCTATGGTTCCAAGGAGCTAATCCGAAGAAGACTCCGAACCAAGATCAAGCAACACCGTATACACAATCGGAAGATCCAGCGGTACCAGTAACGAAATCTTCAGAAGTAGTGAAAATGCCAGCTGCCGCTAATGCGGAAGTAGTCGTACAGAAGAAGTTCTATGAAGATGCAGCAACTGAGGCGGAACAAGAAAAAGCACTTGTCTTTTATAACAACACATATTCCCCAAACAAAGGAATCGACATTGCTGCGAAGAATGGAAAAGAATTCAATGTAGCTGCTGCTTTAAGCGGTACAGTAACGAAGGCTGAAAAAGATTCACTTCTTGGTTATGTTGTAACAGTTGATAGTGGAAATGGTGTAGCAGCTTCTTATCAAAGCTTAGGTAGTGTGAAAGTAGAAAAAGGTGCACGAGTTGTACAAGGTGAAGTATTAGGAACATCCGGTCTAAGTGCAATGAATAAAGAAGCAGGTTCTCACGTTCACTTTGAAGTACGTAAAGACAATGTGGCTGTGAACCCTGAGCGCTACTTAAATAAATCAGTAGCAGAAATTAAAGCCGATGCAGGTGCTGCAAAGGCAACGAATGCTTCTGGTAAAAAAGCTGATGACAAATCTCAAAAAGAAGAAAAGTCAACAAGCACGAAACCAGAAAGTAAAACAGAAGACAAGTCTCAAAAAGAAGAGAAATCAACTAGCGGTTCGACTAGTGACAAAAAAGAAGAACCGAAGAAAGAAGAAAAATCAACAAATGGTTCTACAGAATCATCTAATAGTTCTTCTTCACAAGAATAAGAAAGTAAAAAAATCAGCTCTCACTAGGAGAGTTGATTTTTTCATTTTCATATAAAAATACTCAATTTCGAGAAAAAAGTTGCAATAACAAGGAAAAATGACGAGATTCTCGAATATATATTACAAAAGGGAGGGGATACTGTGTCATTTTTGTTTGTTCTGTCGACTGCTATTATTTTATTGTTTGTTTTATTCACCTTATATTATTATATTGCCGGTAAGAAAGAGGTTCCCCACCATCAATTGTTAGAAGAAGATTTGGAAAGAGAAGAATGACACTCTAAGAAAGAGTGTCTTTTTCTTTTTGTACACCTATTGGAATTTTTAAAGCTAGGCCGTATAATACTAATTGTGATTTTTTTACATAGGAAAACGATATTTGAATACAGTAGGAATCTAAAATACTGTGTTTTTTTGTTGTGGTTGAGGGGGAAGTTTTAAATTGGAAGCAAGAGAAAGCAAAAGTTCGAAAAAATTATTTATTTTAATAGCGATTGTAGTGGCATTAATCGCTGGGATTGGATTTTTCATTTATAATAAAATGAATGCTGAAAGTAACCAGAAGAAGGTACCTGTTTTGCAGTATTACTATTTAGCTAAAGATAAAGATAAGCAGAGTAATCCAGAATTTAAGGATAAGAAAAATATTTTATCTGTAAGTGAATTTGAAAAACAAATTAAATATTTATCAGACAATAAGTATCATGCGTTAACGTTAAAGGAATTTGAGGGTTATATAAAGGATAAGAAGTCACTTCCTGAAAAAAGTGTACTAATTACATTTGATAATTCTTCAAAATCAAATTATGTCTATGCATACCCAATTCTAAAAAAATATAAAATGCATGCCGTTTCATTTGCAGTATCATCTAAACTGACTGAAAAAGTTCAAAAATTTGATTCTAAGAATATTCAAACGTTGAGTAAAATTGAGTTAGAAAAAATGAAAGATGTATTTGAATTTGGAAGTCATACACACGATCTTAATAAAGTAATAGATAATAAACCGGCATTAATTAAAGCAGCTAAAGATGATGTTAAGAAAGACATTTTGCAAAGTAATAAATTGTTGCAAACAAACTACTTCTCTTATCCATTTGGAAAATATAATAATGCTTCGTTAGAAGCATTAAATGAATTGGGAGTAGGATTAGCTTTTACTAGTTCGGCAGGGTATGCTACAGAGAACAGTAAACCGCTAGAGATTAAACGTTGGTTTATTTCAGCGGATACTAAAATGGATACCTTTGAGAACATAGTTTCAGGTAAATATGAGATTTCAAGTAAGTAAAGTTCAAGCCTATTAGAATTGTATTTAAATTCTAATAGGCTTTTTTGTTTTAACCTGTATTTTTTCTGAAGTTAAAATATTTTTGTACTTAGTCCGCAAAAATAGTGAACATGTAGCATATATCAGTAGTGCGGGCAATACAATGGTATAAACCAAAGCAAAGAGAGTGTTTGAGGTGAGAAATCGTGAATCATTTCATTATAAATCCAAGAATCTTTAACGCTTACAAACAGCACTCACACTTACTTCTTAGTCGTATGCAGCGAGGCTCATTTCACACTTCTCACATCCAATTTAGGGAGGCGAGTGGTGTGCACGATTACATCAAAGAGAGAACTATCAAGATTGGTAAGTATATCGTGGAGACAAGAAAGACAGTGCGTGTCATTGCAAAGGAATTTGGGGTATCAAAGAGTACAGTCCATAAAGATTTAACGGAACGTCTACCAGAAATTAATCCAGAGCTCGCAAATGAAGTGAAAGAAATTCTTGATTATCATAAGTCTATTCGTCATTTAAGAGGCGGAGAAGCAACAAAACAAAAGTATAGAAAAGAAGATGTAGAAAAGCCGGTACGTCAATAAAGGTACAATCGTGAACATTCCGTTTCAATTCGGTAATATTTTTCAGAAGAATTCTTTTTGCGAATATTACGTTTCTGTTAAATTTATGATAAAATCAGAAATTAGGTGTAAAAGAATTCGGGTGTAACCTGATTTTGAATATCGAGGAGGAAAAAACGGGAATGTTTGCGCGAGATATCGGAATTGACCTAGGTACGGCTAACGTATTAATCCATGTTAAAGGTAAGGGTATTGTATTAAATGAGCCATCTGTTGTTGCTATTGATCGTAACACAGGTAAAGTATTAGCAGTAGGTGAAGAAGCAAGAAGTATGGTGGGACGTACGCCTGGTAATATTGTAGCCATTCGTCCACTAAAAGATGGTGTAATCGCAGATTTCGAAATTACAGAAGCAATGTTAAAGTATTTCATCAACAAATTGGACGTAAAGAGCTTCTTTTCAAAACCTCGCATTTTAATTTGTTGTCCAACAAATATCACATCAGTAGAACAAAAAGCAATTCGTGAGGCTGCTGAACGTTCAGGTGGTAAAACAGTATTTTTAGAAGAAGAACCAAAAGTAGCCGCAGTTGGTGCTGGTATGGAAATCTTCCAACCAAGCGGTAATATGGTTGTTGATATTGGTGGAGGTACAACGGATATCGCTGTACTATCTATGGGTGATATTGTTACCTCTTCCTCTATCAAAATGGCTGGCGATAAGTTTGATATGGAGATCTTAAACTACGTTAAACGTAAGTATAAGCTATTAATTGGAGAACGTACTTCAGAAAATATTAAAATTAAAGTTGGTACAGTATTCCCAGGTGCACGCAGTGAAGAGCTTGAAATTCGTGGACGTGACATGGTAACTGGTTTACCACGTACAATTACAGTATGCTCTGAAGAAATTACAGAAGCACTAAAAGAAGACGCAGCTGTCATTGTACAAGCTGCAAAAGGCGTACTAGAGCGCACACCACCAGAATTATCGGCGGACATCATCGACCGCGGTGTTATTCTAACAGGCGGTGGAGCTTTACTACACGGTATCGACATGCTTCTAGCAGAAGAACTAAAAGTACCAGTATTAATTGCTGAAAACCCAATGCACTGCGTTGCGGTTGGTACAGGTATTATGTTAGAGAATATTGATAAATTACCACGTCGTGCTTTGCGATAAATATTAAATTAATATGTTTTGAAATACTGTAAACCTTGAACAGTTGGCTTTATTATCTACTGTTTAAGGTTTATTTGTATTGGATCAATTAGTAGTAAATATTGATGAATTTACGTACTCTTATTATATTTATATATTCCACTGTATTTATATGAGCGGTGAAAAGTTAAATTATCAATTAGAAAGGTTCAATTTTGTCAGATTTAGTGATATCCTTGTATTTGTAAATTTAAAGCGAACTTTGTAAATCTAAAGTGAACTTTGTTAAAAAATAGTAAAAACAGGCAGTTATTAGGTGAAATAGAATGGGGTATTATTTGATATGGGAGGAAGAAGGGACATAGAGAAATGAAGAAGGTGTTAGTAATAGCACAAAATTTTTATCCGGAAATTGGAAGCGCAGCAAATAGAATAAAGAATATTTATTTGGAATTAAGTGAAAGAGGATACGATGTTACAATCTTGACTACTGATCCAAGATATCCAAATGAGAATTTATATAAGAAACAGGAATTTTGGGATGAAGAATCGATAAATAGCGAAGATGTTATAAGAGTAAAACCAAGAGTAAAAAAATACACAAATAATATGCTAAGGAGATTATTTTTGTATTTAGAAATCACAATGCTTTTTATTATGGCTATATTTCGTATGGATAAAAAGTATGATTATGTATTCGTTTCAACTCCGCCTATTTTTATTGGTATAGCAGGTTTTTTTGCTAAGAAAAAATTGAAAGCTGAATTATTATTAGATGTCCGAGATTTATGGCCAGAATCATTGTTGGGAGTTGGAGTTTTTGCAAATCGGTTTGTATTATCGATAGCATATGCTTTAGAAAAGATGTTATATCGTGTGGCTGATCAAATTATTGTAAATAGCGCAGGGTTTATTCCATACCTGGAGTTAAAAGGGGTCAGACGTGAAAAAGTATCATTTATGCCAAACTCTTTAACAGAAGAAGAATTACATATGCTAGAAACTAAAAAAGCTATAACTGATTCGAGTACTAAAACAGTTGAAGTAATTTATACAGGAAATATTGGGTTAGCTCAAGATGTACTAAAGTTGATTGAGGTGGCTGAATATCTACGAGAACAGGAAAATATTAAATTTAAAATAATTGGCTATGGGTTTAAAAGTTATCAGGTGGCTGAAGTTATTAAAGAAAAAAAACTTTCTAATATAGAAATTATTAAAGCGAAAAGTCGTAATAAAACCTTAAGAGAAGTTGCAAAGGCACATATTGCATATGTTAGTTTAGTAGATGAAAAAGTATTTCAAACTGTTTTGCCGGGAAAGGTTATTGATTATATGTGTATGAAAAAGCCTATTATTGGTGATGTGTCTGGATATGCCGAAAAAGTTATTAATGAAGCTCAATGTGGTTTGATTTCAAATGATCGAACAGCTAAAGAATTAGGAGAACACATTATCAAACTAGCTGAAAATGAGATATTACGTAGGAAAATGGGAAACAATGGGCATGAATTTGCTTTCCAATATTTGAGATGGAAAAATAATATTAAAGTATTAACAAGTTTAATGGAGGAAAATGATGCCACAGAAGAAAGTATGTATGTTCGTATGGAACCACTTCACAAATGATGCTCGTGTATTAAGGGAATGCACGGCTTTAGCTGAAGAGGATTATGAAGTAGACCTGATATGTATTCATGATTGGAAACAAAATGATTTACCTAAGTGGGAGATGCGAAAAGAAGGATTTACAGTAACACGTGTAAATAACCGACTATCTCTTTTACAAAAAGGATTGGGTGCAGCAAAAAGGGTAAAGCAGTTGATAACGAAAAATATAGTTACAATGTTTTTATTTGGAGTAATTGCAGCACTTTGTTTGTGGAAATTCCCAATGATAACATGTTTGATATTTTTATTTGGTGCATTATTTTCTATGGGAAAGCTACGGACATTAATTGTACGCTCTTACATACTGATTCAAATGGTTAAGGTTGGTTTGAAGAAGGAATATGATTTCTATCATTCCAATGATTTAAATACACTACCACAAGGATGGCTTTGTGCGAAAGTATTTAGAAAAAAGAAATTAATCTATGATTCACATGAGGTACAGACCAGCCGTACCGGATACAATAGTAAAATTTATGGAATTATGGAGAAATTCTTTCTAAAATATACAGATGTGATGATTATGGAAAATCATACTCGTGCAAAATATGCGGAAGATTTATATGGCTTCTACCCTAAGGTCATTCATAATTATCCTTTTGTAACACAACCAGAGGACAGTAATTCGATTAATTTGCATGAAGTGTTAGGGATTCCGCAGGAAGAGCCTATCTTATTGTATCAAGGCGGAATTCAAGTGGGCAGAGGCCTAGAAAAGCTAGTACAAGCAGTTCCAATGTTTAAAAAGGGCATACTTGTATTTATTGGCGATGGACGTATTAAACCTGAGTTACAGAAGATGGTATTGGATTTAGGTTTGGAAAATAAAGTGAAATTCATTCCGAAAGTACCTGTAAATGAATTATTACACTATACGAAGAACGCTTATTTAGGTTTTCAAGTTTTAAATAACGTTTGTTTTAATCATTATTCAGCTTCATCTAATAAACTATTTGAATATATGATGAGCGGGGTTCCAGTTGTTGCTTGTAGTTTTCCAGAGATACAACGTGTGGTGGAAAATGAATATGTTGGGGTTTGTATAGATTCTCACAATCCTGCTTCCATTGCTGAAGGAGTAAACTACATACTAGAACATCCAGAAGAAAGAGAAAAAATGAGAGAAAATAGCTTCATTGCCCGTAATAATTATAATTGGGAAAATGAAAAAGAACTCTTTATAAATATATATAAGGATTTGGAATGATATAGGAGAAAAGATTTTTGATTTCTACGTTACCATAGGAACTAAAAGATGGGAATGAGGGTTTCTTGAAGAAAGTAAAGCTAAGTGTAGTAATTACAAATTATAATAAAGAACAATATTTAGCTCAGTGTTTACAATCTGTTGTTGAACAGACATTAAAGGGGATTGAAATTATTGTTGTTGATGATGGCTCAACAGATAATAGTATGACAGTATTGAGGCAGTATGAAAAACAACATAATAATTTGAAAGTTTATAGACAACAGAATTCGGGTGTGAGTGCTGCTCGTAATGCCGGATTACAAAAAGCAAACGGGGAATATGTTACATTTTTAGATGCGGATGATTATGTACATTTAGCTGGATACGAGAAAATGTATGAGGTTGCGAGTGGAAATAATGCAGATATGGTTATTGCCAATATTATTTGTTTTAATGAATATAAAAATTGGCCACTTTCATATATGAAAAAATTATTTAATAAGAAATTCCCACTAATTAGAAACGTTGCGGAAAACTTAGAATTACATTTCACTCCATCCACGAGCAATAAGATATTTAAAAGAGAAATGTGCGTCCTTAATGGGATTCATTTTGATGAAGATCTTTGGGTAGGAGAAGACTTGCTATTTACCCAACAATGTTTGTTGGTTTCAGCAAGGGTAATCGTACGCGAGATACCCTTGCTCTATTATAGAATAGTAGATAACGGTAATAATAACCTATCTAAAAATACAACGATTACATTTTTTAATCAGTTAGTTATATTACAAATGAAATTAACGGCCATGTATAGAGAGAGAAAAAGGCTTGCATTAATTCATACTATAGAGTCAAGACAGTGGAAATTCTTTGTGGATTCCATTGTTTTAAAGGGAAAAGATTTTTCAAATGAAAAGCTCTTAGAAGTCATTCAATTAGGAAATAAGTTTCTATCAAGTCTAATTAGTTTTAAACATGTAGAAGATTGTAATGTGCGGGATCAATTAATAACTGAAATGATAAAAGAAAATGATTATATAGGTTTAGAGAAATTACTAAATATCTTTCAGGATGAATTAATTACAAAAGAACATGTATATGATAATGAGAAATATTATTATTTTTATTATCGATTTTTCCCTCGATATAAAGAATTATTACAAGTTAATAATTTAGCCCTAGTTCATAAAATTGAAGGGATAAAACTTCGTAAAGAGATTCTTACAATTAGTGGATATGCATTCGTTGAAAATTTATCAACTAAAAAAATAAAAAAAGAAGTAGTATTTTATAAAGATGGAACCACTAAAACAATTCAACTAAAAAACTCCTTACGTACGGATATATCATACTTATTTTCTAACAATACCATTGACTATAATGATGCGGGATTTGAAACAATAGAAGTCAATGTAAGAGATTTGTTAGAAGAGGGAGAATGGAAAATATCAATACGCCTCAGCATAGGGAAAACTGTTATTGAAGAACCGCTAAGGGTTCTGTTAGCACAGTTACGCAATAATACAAAGTATCAAAATGAAAATTCATTGGATATTAAGGTACTATATGAAAATAGTGAAGCTACAATTCAAATTCGTAAGTCTAACTATATGAAGAGAATGATGAATACATATAGTGAAGTTAAGCGAGCAATTCGCTATGATTTAGGGTTATTTAAAAGAAAAAATTATAAAGCATTACTTGCAATTATATTCTATAAATTATTTGGATCATATTTTCGTAGAAAGAATATATGGTTAATTGGTGAAAGAGAAGATACAGCACAAGATAATTCCTATCACTTATTTACGTATATTCGGAAGAAACATCCTGATGTTCCAGCTTTTTATATTATTAATAAGGAAAGTAATGATTATAAAAATATCGAAGGATTAGGTAATATAATCCAATACGGTAGTTTTAAACATACATTTTATTTATTAATTTGTAATAAAACCATTAATAGTTATTCAGAAACAGCCAATATGTATACAGATGACTATAAACACATTTTAAAGTACTATCCCGAATGGCAGCAAAATAAGAAAATTTTTATTCAACATGGTGTTATAGGGGTAAGTCGTGTAAATCATGTGTTAAATAAAAATCGAATGGGCTATTCTCTATTTGTTGTGTCTTCACAGTTTGAGAAGGAACATATCGTCAAGGAATTTGGATATGACGAAGAAGAAGTAATTGTAACGGGGCTTGCACGTTGGGATGCCTTAAAGGATGAGAGTAAAGGAAATGAAATTTTACTCATGCCAACTTGGAGAAGTTGGATTAAAACGAAAGACCAATTAATGAAATCTAAGTACTGGCAGACCTATATGTCATTTTTAAAAAGTAAAGAGCTTCATCGGATGTTAGAAGAGAAAGACATGACATTGACTTTCTTTCCTCATTATCAGACTCAAAAATTAGGTGCTGAAACGCCTGTATTTCATGAACGAATCAAGGTCTTAAAACAGGGTGAAGAAACAGTGCAAAGTCTACTAAAACGACATCGTTTACTAATTACAGATTATTCTACAGTTTCATTTGATTTTGCTTATATGAATAAGCCTGTTATTTTTTTTCAGTTTGATTATGATGAATTTTATTCTAGACATTATAACGAGGGGCCAATTAACCATAAGGAAGATTTATTTGGTCCTGTGGTAACGGATTTAGATGCAATTCTTCAAAGTATATTGTATTGCTTTAAAGGAAGCAGATTGTTTTACAATTTTCAAGGTAAAGAGAAAAAATTTTTAGTGAGGGGTAAAACCTTACATTGCGAGGCAATATTTAAAAAAATATCTAGATTAGAGGAAAAAAAGATATGAAAGTCATCACTATTGGAACAGGAAGCAGGTTGTTGTTCGATCTATATAAAAAACCAGGTATATCTTTAATTGATAGCATATGTAAAACAAATATAATGAGTTTAATGTCTAAACCCATTAAAGGATTAGAGCAACAAGATACAATAAATTTAAATCATTATACCTTAGAACAATTAAAAAAAGGTTATTTAAAACGCTTATCTGAGAAGGCGAAAGAGAGTGAATATATTATTATAGACTTTTTGGATGAAACGTATAGTTCAGTAAAAAAAGATAGTAGTTTTATTACTCTAAATTATGATGTTCAAGGTAGTTCATTAATGAATCTTTTAAAGAATAATGAAGTTTATCAAAACGAACTTAATGAAACATGGTATAGCGCATGCTTATTACTGATAGATAGATTAAAAAAGTTAATTTCTAATGAAAAGGTTATTCTTCATGAACTGTATTTGGCGGAAAAATATATAAAGGATGGGGAATTATTAGAGTTTTCTAATTCGGACGAGATTAAAAAAATTAATGAGGTTTTAAAGGGCAAGTATGAATTTTTTAAAAGGAATTTTGAAGGGATTAATATTATAAAAATAGATCAGAACTATGCGGATGCTAATCATAAGTATTTATTAAGACCACATTTATTAAGTGTCAGTTATTATGAGTGTCTGTATGGGGCTTTATGGAATGAATTTGCTATAAAACAACCGGAATATAGAACTGAAAGTTTAAAAAATAAAATATTGATATTTGGTAGCTGTGATTCCAGGGATATTTTTAGAGTATATGAAGAGCATAATGGTCACCTGAAATATGAAATAATGGATTACTATGCTCGGAGTAGTTTGGCTAGTGTAACAGCAAAACCAATATCATATAATGAGGACCAAATATCTTTGGTTAGTGCTTTTAGAAGAAAAGCATTACATAGGGACATAGACAAAACTTTTATAAAAAATTTAAAAGATATCGCTAAGAAGACAGATTATTTGGTAATAGACTTTATGGAAGAACGTTTTGATATTTTAAAGTATCAAAATACATATTTTACAAGAAGTTGGGAATATAGAGAATCAAATTTACAAAAGGAATTTAATGTGACTATATTAGATAGATTTGAAGCGGAGGTAACAAAGATTTGGGAAGAAAACTGTTTCAATTTTATTGAGGAATTGAAAAAATACTTCCGTCCAGAGCAAATTATTTTAAATGAAGTACAAATGGTGAATTCCTATTTAAAAGATAATCAGATGTATTTATTTGAAAACCAGGATTATATTTGTAAATTCAATAAGCTATTAGCCCACTATTATCAATATTTCAAAGAAAATTTTGAGGGGATAAATGTAATTAAGCCGAGGGAAGAGAACTATTTCTACTGCGACTCAAAACATTTATGGGGATGTTTCCCATATCACTTTAATGATAAATATTACTTAGAGTTAGAAAGACAAATAGGGAAAATTACAGATTAGAAACGGTTGGAAGGTGAGCAGAATGAATATTATTTCTCTTGGTTATGAAACAGGAACAATATTAAGTATGGTATCAAATGAAAAGTTATATGTTGATATTGATTATACACTAGGTTCTATTATAGATATAATGTCTCCATCGTTAAACATTGATTCTAAAAAAATACAACCAGCAGTGTATAACAAACAAGTTATTCTAGCTAATGAACTTAATAAGAAGATTGTAGAGGATATAGAACAGTTAGGCAGAAAAAACGATTATATTGTTATTGACTTATTAGATGAGCGATATAATTTACTGAAATATAAAGATACTATGATTGTGGATAGTTGGTTATTAAGAGACAGCAATTTATATTCGAAAATACAACCAGCTTCTAGTGTGGTTTCAAATGTTGAGTTTAGTATTTGGAAAAAATATTGTGATAAATTTGTAAAGCTTTTAAATAGTCATTTTACTAATAAGGTAATTATTCATGAAATGTATCTATCAGAACGGTATTTAAAGGATGGAGAATTTAAGGAATTTAAAAATATCAATGACATTAGAGCGTGGAATGAGAAACTAAAGGGGTATTACAAATATTTAAAAGAAAATATTCATAATGCTAAAGTAATTAGTATTAAAGAAGAAAATTATTCTGACATGTCTTTAATCAAGGTTTTAAATCCTGCAAAAAAAAATGAGAAGTATATTCAAAGGCTTGTAAAAGAAATTCAATGTTTATACCAAGAAAGAGAGTATAAATATAATGCTGCGGTTGTTATCGCTAGTTATAATGTTGAAAATTATATTGGGCAAGCTATTCAATCCGTACTAAAACAGACACTTGAAAATGTACAGGTTGTGGTAGTTGATGATGGATCAACAGATAACACACAGGATATCATTAGAGATTTGGCAAATAAACATAAAAATATCAAGTGGTATTTTTTGGATAATACGGGGAGTCCATCAGAACCAAGAAATATAGGTATTAGTTTAGCTGAGGCAAAATATATTACATTTTTAGATGGGGATGATTATTTAGCAAAGGATGCTTGTGAGAAAATGTACTCATATGCTGAAGAACAAAAAGCAGATTTAGTGGTGGGTAAAATGATGTCCTTTGTAGGTGAGTCATTCTTTGAATCTTCCAAAGTGAATCCAAGATTTGCCGAGAGATATAAATATGAAAATAGTATTGAAGGATATAAAGAAACACATATTAAGCATAATCCAATTCTATATTTATTCCCAAGTTCATGTGCTAAATTTTATAGAGCAGAATTAATCCAAAGAACTAAATTTAATAAACACATTAGATATGGAGAAGATTTCCTATTTGCTATTGAAAGCTTTTTTGATTCTAGAAAAACTATTTTAATTGAGGATTTTGTATATTATTATCGTGGTAGGCGTGAAACTGATAATGAATCTACTACACAACAGAAGACAATAAAAAACCTACTAGATCTACAAATAGCTTTAACAACTGTCGATTCGATTATCGATAAGAATCGTTTTTCTATTGCTAGGTTAGGGAGATTTCATGATGATATTCAATACTATAGAATGTTGGAAGCGAATCAACATATTGCTAATATTCTAGATTATCCTGAAAATGAACAAATTCAAGCACTAAAGATAATAAAGAATACTTTATTTAGCAAGAACTTTGATCAAGAAAGAATAAAAATCTTTTCTATTATAAATTATGTGAAATTATCGCTTCTGATAAATGAAAAGTATGGGGAGTTAATAACTTTATCACAATTACTTAATAAGGTTATGATGTATGACTATATAGATCAATTTCCTTTTAAGACCTTAAAACGTAACAATAATGTATATTTTTCCTTTATGTATAAAAAGAAAGAAATTTTAATTGATATTACACATCTCTTTGAGTCTACTAAGTTAGTGAATCGATTAATTGATATTAAATTTGTCGATAATAAATTGGTTTTAAAAGGATTAGCATATCTTAAAAATATTTCAATCACAAATAAAAAAGATATTAAACACACTATTCTGATGAAGCATAGAGAGAGTAAGAGGGAATATCGCTTTACACCAACTTATTCATATAATAATAAATTTTCTTCAGCACGTTTTAAATACGGTCATAGTGGTTATGAAGTTATAATTAAATTTGATGAAAGTATCGAACCAGGTGGATATGATTTCTTTATTGAGACTGAATTTCTGGGGGAGTTAAAAAGCGCCGCACTTGGAGGAATGAATAATAATTTTATTTATAAGGCAAATAATCATTTTGTAGAAAATGAAAAGAATAGATTTGAAATTATTCCTATTGTGAAAACTAGGAGTAAGCTGGCTTTAAATTACAAGAAATTTAATAGTAAGTGGGAGTACTTAAAAAGGAAATTGGCGTCTAATATAAGGAAAAAACAATATTCAATAAAGCAAATTAAAAATAATAATTATATTAGTAAGTCTAAGAAATTAAAATTGCTATTAGGAGTAATAACGGAGGATCTTTCAAATTTATTGCTTCATAAAAAAGAAATTTGGTTAGTTGGCGAAAAACTGGGTAATTCTGCGAATGACACTGGATATTGGTTCTTTAAACATTGTAGAGAAAAATACCCTAATAAGGATGTATATTATTTAATTGATAAAAAATCTCCTGACTATGATAAAGTTAAAAGACTTGGGCATGTTATCCCATTCTATAGTCTAAAGCATATTATCTATTCAATGAATGCTAAGTATATATTTAGTAGTGATAATGTAAATATATTGTTACCATCAAATATTAAGCATTTAAGGAAAGCCAAACGTGTATTTATTCAACATGGTATTATTCTCCCTGGACGGGTGGAGAATGTATATCATTCTAATAAAGACTTAGCGGACTATATCTTGACAAGTAGTAATTTAGAGGAACAAATTATTAAGAATCATTTTGGTTACAATAACGAGGAAATTTTGAATTATGGGCTTCCTAGATTTGATACGTTAAAAAATAAAGAAAAAGAAAAACGTATTATGATGACATTTACTTGGCGTAAAAACATACAAAACTTAGATCAATTAATGGAAAGTAAATATTTCAAGACCATCCAATCTTTATTGAATAATAATAAATTTATAGAGGTCCTGGAAAGAAACAATATCATACTAGATGTATGTTTACATCCAAGAACATGCCAACTTTTAGAAAAAGACACCTCAGGTATAGTAGAGAAGTTAAAATCCTCACCAAATGTTGAAATCCATGACTTCAATAAGGTGAATGTAAGACAATTAATTGAGAGAAGTTCTATGATGCTTACAGACTATTCAAGTATTTCCTTTGACTTTGTATATTTAGAGAAACCAATCATTAATTATTTGTTTCAAAATAACACACCAATCTCTCAAGAAAATATTGAGAAATTATTACCAGGGTATGTATCTTATTCAGAAGACGATGTAATTTATGCCGTGGAATCATATCTGGTTAAACAGAGGAAACTCAAGAGAATCAATAAGAAGAAATATATTAAATATGATGATGGACGTAACTGTGATAGACTTGTGAATTTTGTTAGTGGGAGTCGATAATTTGTGAAGATTTGTGTAATAGGATTAGGGTATATCGGTCTCCCTACTTCCGCCATGTTTGCGAAACATGGCGTTGAAGTAGTGGGGGTTGATATTAATTCAGATGTTGTAGATAAATTAAATCGAGGAGAAGTCCATATTGAAGAGCCAGAACTCGAGAAGGTTGTAAAAGAGGCGGTAAATACAGAGATGTTGCGTGCCTCCCCTACACCGGAAGTAGCAGATGTTTTTATTGTTGCTGTCCCAACGCCTAATCAAAGAGATGAACATAAATCATGTGATTTGACGGGGGTTTTAACGGCAGTAAAAAAAATTATTCCTTATATTAAAAAAGGGAATATATTAATTGTGGAGTCAACAATTGCCCCGCGTAGTATGGATGATTATGTAAAACCTTTGGTTGAAGAAGCTGGATTTGAAGTAGGTAAAGATATCTTTTTAGTACATTGTCCAGAGCGTGTGTTACCAGGGAAAATTATGCATGAAATTGTTTATAATAATAGAATTGTAGGCGGAGTAACCCCAGCTTGTGCTAAGAGAGCTGCTCAAGTATACGGTATATTTGTAAAAGGAGAAATAGTAGAGACAGATGCAAAAACAGCAGAGATGTCTAAGTTAATGGAAAATACATTCCGTGATGTTAATATTGCATTGTCAAATGAGTTGGCCAAGGTATGTAATAATTTAGAGATAAATGTATTAGATGTTATTGAAATGGCGAATAAGCATCCACGTGTAAATTTACATCGACCAGGTCCTGGAGTAGGAGGACATTGTTTAGCTATTGATCCATATTTTATTGTAGCAAAAGCACCAGAACTGACAAATATTATTCGAATGTCCCGAGATACAAATATTTCTATGCCTTCATATGTTATGGAGAATGTTAGGAAATTACTTAAAGGAATTGAAAAACCAAAAGTTGCCGTATTTGGCGTAACTTATAAGGGAAATACAGATGATATGAGGGAGAGTCCGGCACTAGAAGTTATAAACTTGCTTCATGAACAAGGATACGAAGTTACAATTCATGACCCATACATTCAAACAAATTTCTTTAAAACACTATCAGCAGAAGAGGCCTTGGAGGAAGCGGATTTACTTCTTGTATTAGCTGATCATAGTGAGTTTAGTAGTATGGACTATAATAAATTAGCTTCCAAAATGAGACAACCACTTCTGTTTGATACTCGTAACTTTATAGTAGAAAATCCTGATAGTAATATGGAGATTATTAACTTTGGTAATATATATAAGGTGTTACAGGAAAATGAGGTTGTTGTATGAAAGCAATAAAAAGTGTTATTCGTGAACAATTAGATAGCATCTATTTGATGGGAAGGCTTTCTTTGTATGAACTCAAGCAACAATATGCAGCAAGTACGTTAGGAGTTATATGGGTATTTTTAAATCCATTAACACAAATTTTAGTTTATTGGTTAGTCTTTGGTCTAGGCATAAGGGGCGGGGCACCTGTAGAAGGGGTTCCTTTCTTTGTTTGGATGATATGTGGTATTATTCCATGGTTCTTTATTAACAGTTCAATCATTCAGGGCTCTAATTCTATTTACGCTAAGCTTAATGCAGTGTCTAAAATGAATTTTCCGCTGAGTGTTATTCCAACATATGTTATATTATCGCAATTATATACACACATGATTTTGCTGGGTGTGCTATTAATTATTATAGTATGTATTAAAGGGGTAAGTTTTCTTAGTATAATTGGCTTGATATATTGCATATTTTCTACTTTTTGTTTCTTAATTGCGTTAGCTTTTATTACTTCTACAATCTCTACCATTTCAAGAGATATACATTTGTTTATTCAATCAATTACAAGAATGTTATTTTATTTAACACCAGTATTGTGGAAACCAAGTGAACATATGAGTGGTGCTTTTGCGTTTTTAATGAAAGCAAACCCATTTTATTATGTGATAGAAGGTTATAGACTTTCATTATTACATGGTGATATTAGTTTTATATGGTCATTATATACATTATATTTCTGGGGAATCGCAATTATTTTGTTTGTGATTGGATCAATGTTTCATATAAGGTTCCGCAAGCAGTTTGTTGACTACTTATAAAAGGTGAATGATTCAATGAATTATAAAGTGAAATTCGAACATGTAACAAAAAGGTATAAAATGTATAAAAAACCCTCTGATAAGTTAAAAGATTTATTTTTTAAAAGTGAAGATGGTGAGTACCATTACGCTTTAAATAATGTATCCTTTGAAGTACCAGAAGGGGAGATAGTTGGTATTGTTGGGCTAAACGGTTCGGGGAAAAGTACCCTATCTAATTTAATTGCTGGGGTGACAATCCCTAATAAAGGGAAAGTCACTATTAAAGGATCAGCAACATTAATTGCAATATCTTCAGGATTAAATGGACAGTTAACGGGGCTTGAGAATATTGAGCTAAAAGCCTTAATGATGGGGCTTACGAAAGAACAAATTAAAGAAATTACACCAAAAGTTATTGAGTTTGCTGATATAGGAAAATTTATGTATCAACCAGTGAAGACTTATTCAAGTGGGATGAAGTCTAGAATTGGATTTGCGATTTCAGTTCATATTAATCCCGATATTTTGGTAATTGATGAGGCTTTATCTGTTGGAGATCAAACGTTTACTAAAAAATGTTTAGATAAAATGAATGAATTTAAGGAACAAGGGAAAACTATCTTTTTTATTAGTCATTCACTTTCTCAAGTGAAAAACTTCTGTACAAAAGCGCTTTGGCTACATTATGGTCAATTTAAAGAGTATGGGGATGTACATGAAGTAGTTGGGAATTACGAAGGATTTTTAAAGAGATATAATCAAATGACAGTAGAAGAACGAGAAAAACAAAAAGAAGAAGAGTTATCGAATTGTCAACACGGATTATTACAAGCAAATTCTAAAAGTATTAAAAGAAAGCCTTACCGCAAAGTCAAAGTAAAGAGAAAAAAATTTGTTATACCTGCTATTGTTTTAACGATGATAGTAGCAGGAATTACTGCAGGAATTTATTATAAGGATATGTTGTTAGTTTCTAATAAGGCAGAAACAAATACAGAAAAAATTGTTTCAAGTAAGACTGCATCTGAAAATAAGATAAGCGAAAAAGAAAAGGTACAGAAGTACGTTGTAATGAGTAATGGGATTAGTATCCGTAAAGAAGCGAAGATAAATAGTGATAAAATAGGTATAGCAAATTTTGGTGAGATTTTTAGTGTAGATAATAAGGATAAGAGCATAGAAAAAAATGAAGAATGGTTAGAAGTTAAGCTATTAAATGGTGAAAGTGGATGGATCAATACAAAGTATATGGAACCATTTAAATTAGGAAATGAAATAGCTGAAGATATAAAGTTAACAAATTTAACCGATTTATTGAAGCGTGTATACGGTGCGAATGTTGCAATTGCTCCAGGATATTTAGGGAAAGCAATTGATGAACTAAAAGTAGAATACCCTAGCCCTTTAATTACATTGCCGAATCAAGTTGGGAAAAAAATTATTAAAGATGGAAATATTCAATTTGTTATTTCACAAGATAAGGTTGTTGAAGTTGTTCTTCAAGATATTTCAATGTCATTTGCAAAATTACATGAAGTATTAGGTACCGAAATGATGAACAATGATAATGAAAAAAATTATTTCTATGAAACTAAAAGTTATTATATTTCCGCACGTTCCGATGAAACACATAAAGAGGTTCAGTCAATATCAATAGTAAAAAAGCAATAGTAACAGGCTTTGTTGGAGAGTTATCTTTTTATAAAGATAACTCTTATTTTGAATGGTTAAGTAGCTGATAAAAACTAAGGAACTTAAAATGTTGAATACATATTGAGATTTTTTGTTTAAATATTTAATTTTTAACATAGAATAGTTGAAATATAGATTATAACTTGCAGTAATATGATTAAAACTACGTGTTATTAACTACGAATGGAGTAGGAATGAAAACAGTAAAAAGTAATTTTACCAGCAACTAAAGCAATACATTGTAGAAGAAGCGATTCAATCTGAAATTGAAGATATTATTATTGTAACCGGAAAAGGAAAGCGTGCTATCGAAGATCACTTTGATCATTCTTTTGAATTGGAACAGAACTTACTAGAAAAGGGTAAGCATGAAATCCTTAAGAAGGTGCAAGAGTCTTCTAAAATTAATATCCACTATATTCGTCAAAAAGAACCGAAAGGTTTAGGGCATGCTGTATGGTGTGCTCGTAAGTTTATTGGTAATGAGCCATTTGCTGTTTTACTTGATGATGATATTGTACAATCTGAAACACCATGCTTACGTCAATTAATGGATCAATATGAGGCAACACAATCATCGGTAATTGGTGTTCAAACTGTTCCAGAGAAGGAAACGCATCGCTATGGTATTATTGATCCACTAGTACAAAATGGTCGCAGTTATCAAGTTAGTAAGTTTGTAGAGAAACCAGATCAAGGAACAGCACCATCTAACTTAGCAATTATGGGGCGTTATGTATTAACACCTGAGATTTTCACGTTCTTAGAGAATCAACAAACAGGAGCAGGTGGCGAGATTCAGTTGACGGATGCTATTCAACGTTTAAATGAGATACAAAGGGTATTTGCTTATGATTTCGAAGGAAAGCGATACGACGTTGGAGAGAAGCTTGGATTCATTCAAACAACAATTGAAATGGCATTACAGCATGATGAGTTAAAGAATGAATTATTAAGCTATATGGAGAAACTATTAAAAAAAGAAATGGTTAATAATTAATTTTCATAAAAAAACCATCCCGGAAATTTATTGTAAAATAAATTTCTGAGATGGTTTTTTATAACTGTTTCATTAATTTATCTGCCACTTTTTTAGAAAGTTGCTTTGTCATTTTAGGAACAAATGGTTTTATTGCACTGTTAAAGACAAAAGATACTTTGCCAGTTGTTCGCAATTCTAACTGACTTGTTACTTTTGTGGTAGAAGGAGAGATTGATTCAGCATGAAAAGAGCCGCTACCAATTAATTTTTTTGTTGGAGAAGCCATTGTAAAGCTAATTTTATTAGGCATTTGCCATTCAATAATTTCAACATTTAGACTAACGTCTCGTTTAATAAATCCTAAATCACCGTGCAAACGCCAAGTCGAATGTTTGTCATCAATAACTTTATGTTTAACATAGCCTGTGACTAGTGGAGCCCAATTGTTTATATCACTAATAAATTTCCAAATTTGATCTGGTGAAGTATTTAACTCTATAGTATGTATACCTTTTGCCATTTTTTGATCCCTTTCTAAAAATAAAGGTATTTGAATAATTAGGTTAAAATCCTATATTCATTTTATTATAATATAAGTATGTAAATTCTATTACAAGCGTTTTTTGCTTTTATTTTAATAATTTTTTATTAAAATTCATATTTCTAAATATCACATTTAAGAGAATGTAAGAAAAATAGAGAAATAATGAGTAATATTAGGGAATTAATACGAAAAAGGTCGAAAATTGGGTTTTAATTTCTTATTTTTGTCATATATAATGAATCTTGAATACGACATTAAGGCTTAATATATTTGATATAATTTGCCTTTCCCTAACTTGGGTATACACTCTTTTCAACCTCCGTGTCAGTGATAATACATATTGAAAAGAGTGTATACATTTTTTTATTTAGAAGAGAAATCTTGAAATCCTTTTTTATAATGACAAATGAGATTTAAAATGGGATAATGATAGTATAACTTCTGGTGGTATGACCAATCTTGTTTAAGGAGAGAAGTGTATGCTAGATATTCAACAAATTAAAGAAATAATTCCTCATCGCTATCCATTCCTACTAGTGGATAAAGTTTTAGAAGTAGAAGAAGGAAAGCGTGCTATTGGGATAAAGAACGTTACAGCTAATGAAGAATTTTTTAATGGACATTTTCCGGATTATCCTGTAATGCCGGGTGTTTTAATTGTGGAGGCTTTAGCACAAGTTGGAGCAGTTGCTATGTTAAAGAAAGAAGAGAATCGTGGTCGCTTAGCATTCTTCGCAGGCATCGATAATTGCCGTTTTAAAAGACAAGTCCGTCCAGGTGACCAACTTCGTTTAGAAGTTGAAATGACGCGTGTACGTGGAGCAATTGGAAAAGGAAAAGCAATTGCTACTGTAGATGGTGAAATTGCTTGTGAGACAGAAATAACGTTCGCTCTTGGAGATAAAAAAGAATAGTAAACGTAAAATGTTTTTTATACAGATAGGTGGATACCGGGCTGAGTTTGTAGCCTTGTGTCCACCTATTTTATTTGTAAGTAGTAATATGTGATTTGTTTAGCAAAGAAGTTTAGTAGTAGGAATACTCTAGAGAGTTAATAAGAGTTTTGAACAAGTAAGTTGGAGAGAAATTTGGAATAATAAGAAGAAAATTTATATAAATTTAAAGGTATTTATAGTGTGCAGAAAGAATAAATTAAAGGTCCGGAACTTATACATTAAATGGTTAATTATATAGGAGCAGAACTTTTGAAAAATTATAAAGGTTCACAGTGATTTCATAAGAAAAACACAACTTTTTAGTAAAAGAAATATAAAATGAGTTTATCAAAATAGAGAAAAAGAGATGATGAATGTGAAGCTATACGAGGTTTTACATGATTATGAGAATGGGAAGTTTAAAGATGGCGATATGTTTTTATATCAAAATAATCCAAGGATGATTGCAATTTTTAAATCGGGTAATTTTGTTTGGAGCGATGACTGTATAGCTGTTAGCTGCAAAGATATTTCAAAAGATATTTGGTATATCAGAGAAAAGTAGTGAAGGTTTAAAGCTACTATGCATAGGATTCATTCGGATTTATTATCTGAATATTTAGTTTTTGTTTAGTGTGCATGGAACAAGGAATTTCTATAAATATACAAGAAATCCATCTTAATGCGAGAGGATGGCTAAACTGAAAAATAATTAGAAATAAGAAGTGTAAATCTTATTGTTTTATGGGGAAATTACACTTATATGAATATAGAAGATAATAAAAAACTTCATCATTTAATTGATGGAGTTTTTCTTGTTTTGATGGCAAATACTAATTGCTCTTTTTAATTTATCTTTTATTTTTAATCAAGAATAATGTAATATAGTGGGGAGTATAAAAATAGATATATTATTTTTAAATTTTGATAAAGAGGGTAAAGGTATGAAAAAGAAAATTTTATTTTGGGTACTTGGTATTCTTGGGGTACTAATCATAGGTGGAGGAATTTATGCCTATAATGTATATTCTTCTGTATCTAATACATTAAAGGAAGTTCATCAACCTTTAAAACGTGATCAAAACAACAATAAAGTTGGAGAAAAAGTTAGCAAGAGTGAACCAGTTTCAATTTTACTACTAGGAGCAGATGAGCGCGGTGATGATAAAGGGCGTTCAGATTCTTTAATGGTGATTACATTAAATCCTAAAAATAACTCTATGAAAACAGTAAGTATTCCTCGTGATACTTATACAGAAATTGTTGGAAAAGGCAAAAGTGATAAAATCAATCATGCTTATGCATTCGGCGGAGTAGACATGTCTGTAGCGACCGTAGAAAACTTCTTGAATGTTCCTATTAATTATTATATTGAAGTGAACATGGAAGGCTTTAAAGATATCGTTGATGCAGTCGGTGGAGTAGATGTAACTAATGATTTAGAATTTACGCAGGATGGAAATCATTTTGCGAAAGGAAATATTCATTTAACAGGTGATCAAGCTCTAGCATTCACACGTATGCGTAAACAAGACCCACGTGGTGACTTTGGTCGTCAAATGCGCCAACGTCAAGTGATGCAAGGTGTTATCAAAAAAGGTGCAAGCTTCTCTTCTTTAACAGGTTATGGAGATGTATTAGCAGCAATTCAAAAAAATGTGAAGACAAACTTAACGCAAGATCAAATGTTTGATATGCAAAAGAACTATAAAGATTGCTTGAAAAATAGTGAGGATATCCAAATCCCAGGTGACGGTCACAAGGCTGCTAATGGCATTTGGTACTACTATGTTCCAGATGCAGCAAAACAAGATTTAACGAATAAATTAAGAGCGCATCTTGAAGTGACTAAGTAATGATTCAACTTCTTTAGACAAAGTGCTAAAGGCCACGAAGTTTGGGCACAATATGTAACGGATTATTTCGTTGCTAAGTAATAAAGGTACACAAAAGGTATACGAGCAATCGTATACCTTTTATAATAAGAGAGTGAATAAGAAATCCTAATATATGTAGGAGGAAGACTATGAATTCAATTCTAATCTGCGGCGGAGCTGGTTATATCGGTTCTCACGCTGTGAAAAAATTAGTAGATGAAGGTTTATCTGTAGTAGTAGTAGATAACTTACAAACGGGTCATGAGGATGCAATTACGGAAGGTGCGAAATTTTATAATGGCGACCTTCGTGATAAAGCATTTTTAAGAGATGTTTTTACACAAGAAAATATTGAGGCTGTTATGCATTTCGCAGCTGATTCTTTAGTTGGGGTTAGTATGGAGAAGCCTCTTCAATATTATAATAACAATGTGTATGGTGCACTTTGCTTATTAGAGGTAATGGATGAGTTTAAGGTAGATAAGTTCATTTTCTCTTCTACTGCGGCGACGTATGGTGAGGTAGATGTAGACCTTATTACTGAGGAAACAATGACAAATCCAACGAATACGTATGGAGAAACGAAGTTAGCAATCGAGAAGATGCTTCATTGGTATAGCCAAGCTTCTAATTTACGTTATAAGATTTTCAGATACTTTAACGTGGCTGGTGCAACTCCAAATGGTATTATTGGAGAAGATCACCGTCCAGAGACGCATTTAATTCCTCTTGTATTGCAAGTGGCGTTAGGTCAACGTGAGAAGATTATGATGTTTGGTGATGATTATAATACACCAGATGGTACTTGTATCCGTGATTATATTCATGTTGAAGATTTAGTGGCAGCTCACTTCTTAGGACTTAAGGACCTACAGAACGGCGGAGAGAGTGATTTTTATAACTTAGGAAATGGTAATGGTTTCAGTGTAAAAGAAATCGTTGATGCGGTTCGTGAAGTTACAAATCATGAAATTCCAGCTGAGGTAGCACCACGCCGTGCGGGAGATCCAGCACGTTTAGTTGCTTCTTCTCAGAAAGCGAAAGAGAAGTTAGGTTGGGATCCTCAGTATGTAAATGTGAAGACAATCATTGAGCATGCTTGGAATTGGCATCAGAAGAAACCTAATGGGTATGATAAATAGATATAATAATTGAAAGAGAGAGTATTGTCGTTCAACATATGTTCGACAATACCCTCTCTTTTTTTATAAGATTTTTGCTATACTAAACTGTACTATAATACAGGATGGAAGGAGGAAAATAATGAAAATACTTGTAGTGGATGATGAATCGAGTATTCGTAATTTGATTCGGATGCAGCTTGAGATGGAAGGATACGAGGTGTTGACTGCGGCTGACGGGAGAGAAGCTTTAGAGAGATGGAAGGAAGGGCCGGATGTATTGATTTTGGATGTTATGCTTCCAGATACAGATGGGTATGAGTTACTTCGTCTGTTCCGTGAGAAGGATAGGGATATTCCAGTACTCATGTTAACTGCGAAGAGTCAGATGAATGATAAATTGCTTGGCTTGCAGCTTGGGGCGGATGATTATGTGACGAAGCCCTTCAATTATGCGGAGCTTATTCTTCGGGTCAAGAATATGGCGCGACGTGTGAAGAAGAAAGAGGTAACGGTAAGTCATGAGGTAATCGAGGCGGGAGAGATAACGATCTGTCCTAAGGAAAGAAAAGTGCATGTTAGTGGACAAGAAATTCAGTTAACGTACCGAGAGTTTAATTTATGTCAGTTGTTTGTTTCCAATCCGCAGCGTGTATTTATGAGGGATGAGTTGCTTGAGAAAGTATGGGGGTTTGAGTATATCGGAAATACGAGAGCGGTTGATATTATGGTGCAAAGACTGCGGAAGAAGCTAGGGAATAGCGGGGAATATATTAAGACAATTTATGGCGTTGGCTATAAACTAGATTGTTAAGTGGTGATGGTATGTCTTTAAAAAGAAATATGGTGTTTGGAATAGTTGGACTGTTAATCCCAATTTTTGTTCTTTTGTACGGAGTTGTTTATATTACGTTAGAAAAGAATATGTATCATAACGCGGCAAATTCTTTAGAAAAGTTAAGTGTAGAAGCACAAATTTATACGATGAATTATTTAGAGAAGGAAGCAGAGGTGGAGACGCTCGGTCCGAATTCACTTTTAATTGCTTCGTATTTAGCAAAGCGCATGGATGTCCGTGTACAGATGATTGGGAAGAATGGAGATGTTGTTGCGGATACGCAAAAAGGAGCACTTCTCCATCGGAATATTGATATTGAGAGCTCTTTGAAGGGGAAGAAATCTTATGTTTTTGAAGAGGGAGACCCAGCTCCAATTCTTTTGTTTTCAAGCCCAGTTTATTATGGGAACGATGTCATTGGAAGTGTTCGTTTTATAAATGAGTTAACGGGTGAGAAGGAAGTTTTAACAAATGTCGGTTGGACGTTCTTAATGACGTCTCTTTGTCTCGTAGCTGCGGGTATTTTCTTTGCAATTCGTTTGGCGAAGTCTCTCCATAAGCCGATTGATCAGTTAAGACAAATGGCGCATCGGCTTGCGAATGGTGATTATAAAAGTAAGATTGAGTTAAATGAATATGTGGAAATTGCTCAGCTTTCCGCATCTTTTAATGCGATGGCTGATGGAATTGAGCTGCATATTAAGCAATTGAAAGAGGAGAAAGAGAAACAGAAAGATTTCTTAGACCGCATTACGCATGAGCTGAAAACACCGCTAACGGCGATTATTGGCTATGTGGATTTAATTCCGAAGTTAAAGGCGAAGGAAGATGTACAGGAGAGCTTGCGTTATGTGGCTGTAGAAAGTGAGCGTTTATTATCACTTGTAGAGGAATTACTTAAGTCTTCAAAGTACGGAACGAGTACGTTTGAAGTGTCACCTACAGTTGTGAATATAAAAGAATTAGCCGAAGAAGCAGTTTCAATTGTGAAACCTCGTCTGCAGAAATTTGAGATTGAAGTTATCAATGAGTTAACAGATGTACATGTTGTTGCGGATTTCGATAAGACGAAACAGATCTTCTTAAACGTGCTTGATAATGCGATAAAATATAGCGATGCTACGCACATTCGTATGAATGTAATTGTAAATGAACGTGAGGCAAAGGTTTTTGTTCATGATGATGGCATTGGTATAGATGAAGGTGTGCTTGCAGAGTGGAATGAATCGCCAGAAGGGAAGGTACTTCC
This sequence comes from Bacillus basilensis, assembly GCF_050630465.1. Taxonomy (NCBI): domain Bacteria; kingdom Bacillati; phylum Bacillota; class Bacilli; order Caryophanales; family Bacillaceae; genus Bacillus; species Bacillus basilensis. The sequence continues at coordinate 107,372 of NZ_JBNTQO010000011.1, forward strand.
TTCTAGTTACGGGAATGGTTACGGTTTGTATATTTGTCAGGAGATTATGGATAAGCAGGGCGGAAGTATGCGGATTGAGAGTAGTGAAGAAATAGGCACTACAATATTTATTACATTCTTGCTTCCGAGACGGATGGAAGACATAAAAAACTTGAAAGCGGTTAAATGATACATTTATGAAACAATTATGCGGTATTTTCGAAACAACGTTTTTTTATCTTGGAGGTAGGCAGAAATGAAAAGGCTATCATTTCAAATCCTTATGTTTGTCCTTTGTATAATCGTTTCTCTTATTTTGTTTTATGTGATGGAGAAGCAAATATATAATCGAATCACAATAGTGAATGACAAACAAACTGTTTTACAAAGAGTGAATGAATCCCTGCCTACTGAAATGAAGGTTAGGCATGAAAAGTGGGGAGAAATTGTTATAACGGATGAAGTTCGTTTGCATACGATTGTTTCATTCTTTGACCAAATTCAAATAAACCCGAGAGAAGCTAAGATTCAAGAACAAGTATTTACTGGAGAAGTAACGTACTTGAACGGACATAAACGTACTTTTGCAGTAGGTGACTTGTTCCAGTACGGGGCTGATATGTACGGAAAGAATGGTACGGATCCAATGATTTCAGCATTTCAAACGTATTTGTTAAGCCTGTATTACACACCAGAGCGTATTAGTGACTTTTTTGCGTCAGCACAGGATGTCATAGTACGCCAAGGTGATGTAGAACGTGCGATGAATCTTACGCACATACTTGATTCGATTCGGTACGCAAAGCAAATTACAGATTACGGAGAAATACAGAAATTATTACAATCACAGAATGAACCGATTGCTTATATTACCGCTTATAAAATAGGTAAGCGTATAAAGAATGAACGTGAAGACATTCTTACTATTTCTGTGTATCCGTCTTATTTTGTTGTGCAATATCTCGGTGATAATAATGGGAATGTCATGTATATGAAAAGCTCCCTCGCAAATTTATTTGTAAAGGAGAATGTGTCATGAGAAAGATAGCCTTTTTCTTCTTTTTGCTAGTAATTGGAGGAGCGATGTCTAGTTGCTCTCGAGATACAACCTCTATTAAATATAATAAAAGTGGTCTCCCTATTTTGGATGATCGTCATCTCGTTGCGTATGTAGCAGCCCGTGAGGAAGTTGGGGAAGCCTTGCTTTCATCATTTTGTAAACCGCGCGGCTGTACGTATGAATTTATTCGTCTTTCGACAGAGGAGCTTCTTCGGAGGGTAGAAGAGGAAGCTGGAAATCCGAAAGCCGATATTATTATTGGCGGTACGGTAGACGCGCATCAAATGATGAAGCAAAAAAATCTATCTATTCCTGTTACGAGTCAGCATGCGAATCGTATTTCAAAAACTGTTAAAGATAAAGACGGTTATTGGTACGGTTATGAGGTGGAGAAGCTGGCAATTGCTCTTAATAAAGAGCGGTGGAATGAAGAAATAGCGCCGCTCGGACTTCCCTATCCATCAAGGTGGAAAGACTTGTTAAATCCAGTATATAAGGGAAAGATTGTTATGCCGGATCCAAATGTTTCAGGTACAGCATATACGTTTTTTCAATCACTTATTGATACTTTAGGTGAAGGGGAAGCGAAGGAATATGTTAAGAACCTTGCAGGACAAGTTGGAGAAGTAACGGTGAATGGTTACATACCAGCAGAACTTGTTGCGAGTGGTGAATATATGATAGGCATCAATTTCATGGGAGATCAGAGAATGCTTCAAAAACAAGGCTTTCCTATTTTAAGTAACGAACCTGAGCAAACAGGATTATCTGTTAATGCGATTTCGAAACTAAAACGTGCACCGAATGGTATTATTGCGGATTTATTTATTGATTATTGTTTATCAGAAGAAGCGGGTCACATTTTAGAAAAAGTTTCGTTTGGCGTACCAACGATGTTTGCGAAGAATGAGAAAGAAATAGAAGGGCAGCCGGTTAGAAGAACGAACCAAAATATATCAAATAGCGGAATAATCGAGATCTGGAATAGACAGCGTCTCTCTCAGAAGTGAGAAAAGGAGACGAAAGAATATGTTTAAATGGCTCAAGCCAGCACCTGCAATTGAGAGATTGCCAGCGGATATGATCGACCGTGTATACCGATTACTACGTATTCGTGTGTTAATCGGAATTTCAGTTGGGTACGCTGCTTATTATTTAGTTCGTAGTAACTTTACGTTATCAAGTACGTATTTAGTACAAGAATATGGTTTTAGTACAGCTGAAATTGGTCTACTAGGCTCAGTAATGGCAATTGTTTATGGGTTTAGTAAGTTCTTTATGGGGAATTTGTCAGATAAAGCTTTCGCCCAGCGCTTTATCGCAGTCGGTTTATTCCTATCAGGGCTTGTAAATATTTGTTTCGGTTTTGCTTCATCCTTTGGGATGATTGTTACATTACTTGTTCTTAACGGTATTGTACAAGGTATGGGAGCACCACCTTGTAGTATCGTTATGACGAAATGGTTCTCAAAGAAAGAACGCGGTACGAAAACAGGCCTTTGGAATATTTCACATAACGTTGGTGGAATGCTTGTGCCACCATTAGTTGGAATTGGTGTTGGTATTTTTGGTGAAAATCATTGGCAAGGCGGCGTGTTTATTTTCCCTGCAATTATCGCAATGGTAATTTCAGTTCTTGTTTGGATTAATGCGAAGGATACACCAGAATCAGAAGGTCTTCCTCCAATTGATGAGTATCGTAATGATTATGAAAACCTTGAAAAAGCAGATAATGCTAACAAGATGTCACCAAAAGAAATTTTAATGAAATATGTAGTGAAAAATAAATTTGTATGGTTCTTATGTATTGCAAATGCATTTGTTTATTTAATTCGTTTCGGTGTTATTAACTGGGTTCCACTTTATTTAACGACAGTTAAAGGTTTCTCGAAAAATGAAGCACACGCGGCGTACGCAATCTTTGAAGGTATGGCAATTCCAAGTTCATTAATCGTTGGTTTTTTAAGTGATAAATTATTTAAAGGAAAACGTATGCCATTATGTATCATTAGTATGGTTGGAGTTGTTATTGGTACGTTTATATATTGGCAAGCAACTAGCGTACTTGTTGTAAGTATTGCAGTTTCTATTATCGGTTGTTTAATTTATGTACCACAGTTCTTAATCGGTTTAAGTGCGATGGAATTAGTACCGAAATTTGCAGTAGGTACGACAGTTGGTATGTGTGGTCTGTTCGGTTATGTAGGCGGAAGTCTTGTAGCAAACGCAGCAATCGGTGTTATTGTTGATCGTTCTGGCTGGGATGGCTGCTTTATCTTACTATTAACAGGTGCCATTTTATCAACGATCTTCTTGTTCATCGTTCAACGTGGACACGAGAGCAAAGCTCCTAAAGCGGCGTAATATTTTGTTTGAAAAGCTATCCAATTATCATTTTGGATGGCTTTTTCTATATAATATAATCTTTCCTTAAATCTAGCTTAAAAGACAATATGTCATATTTCTAATCATTGGAATTTTTGTTACAATATAAATGGATGTGTAAAACTTTGTAAAAATAATGTAATAATATGTAATTCATTTTCAGAAAGTTTTATACAATTTTTATATTAAACTATTAAGTTATAAAAAGGAGAGAGACTATGGTACCAAATACGGTTCGTACTCCAAACAAGAAGAAGAAATGGATTATTATCGGGGTTATTGCACTAATTGTTATTGTAGCAGCAGTTAATATTTTTATTATGCAAGGCAAGAAAAAGGGAGCATCAACATCTGCTGATGCTGTAAGTTTTGAGAAAGTAACAGAGCGAAAGCTGAATAATACGAAGTTAATTTCTGGTCAGGTGAAACCTGGGAATATCGAAAGTTTTTATGCGGATCCGACTAAAGGAAAAGTGAAAGATATTGAGGTAAAAGAAGGACAAGAGGTAGAGAAAGGTACGAAGTTATTCTCTTATGATAATGAAGAGATTAATCTTCAAATGAAGCAAGCTGAGCTTGATCAGAAGATGGCAGATATGCGTTATGATCAAGGGAAGAAGAAGATTGATTCGTTGAAGAAAGAAATTAAGAAGGCGAAAGATGGCGGAGCTGGGAAAGAAGTAACAGATCCGATGGAAGAGCAAGTAAGTGAATTAGAGATGGCGCAAAAGACAACTGATCTGGAGAAAGAAAAAGGGAAGTTGCAGAAAGAAGAGTTAAGTAAAAAGCAGAAAGAGCTTACGATTTATAGTAATTTTGCTGGTGTTGTTCAAAAGTTAGATAAAGATGCGGCGCAAAGTTCATCTCAAGCGTTAGGTGGTCAAGGGAAAGCCTTCTTACAAGTGGCTTCTAAAGATCCGTTCCAAGTTCAAGGAACGTTAACCGAACTTCAAAAGTCACAAATTCAAAAGGATCAAACATTTACTGTAACTGCGAAAGCAAATAATAAGAAGAAGTGGACAGGTAAGATTACAGAGGTAAGTGAATTCCCAACGAGTGCAGAGATGGCTCAAGCTGGTGGTATGGGTGAATCGACTCAAAATATGTCTCAATATACATATAAAGCAAGCCTTGATAGTCAAGATGGTTTATCTCCAGGTTATCACGTTTCTCTGCAAGTAAATTTAGAGAATAAGACGATGGTTGCCGTTCCGACTAAGAGCATTGTAGAAAAAGATGATGATGCATTTGTTTATGTTGAGGATAAAGGAAAGCTTCGTAAACAAAATGTGAAAAAAGGTTCTACTGATGGAGACTGGACAGAGGTTGTAGAAGGCGTAACAGTGGGGCAAAAGGTGGTTAAAAATCCTTCCGACGATGTGTATGACGGAATGGAAGTGAAAGAGAAATGATCACGTTAAATCATATTGCTAAAACGTATTATCAAGGAAAATTGGCAGTGCCGATTTTGCACGGTATTAGTTTAACGATTCAAGGCGGCGAGTTCGTTTCGATTATGGGACCATCTGGTTCTGGTAAATCAACGCTTATGAATATTATCGGTTGTTTAGATCGTCCAACAGAAGGCGAATATATGCTGAATGATGTGAATATCTTAACAGCAGACGAGTCAAAGCTTGCTTTAATTCGTAATGAATATATCGGTTTTGTGTTTCAGCATTTTAACTTGCTTCCGCGTCTTTCGGCAGTAGAAAATGTTGAACTTCCGCTCGTATACGGCGGCGTGAAGAAGGCAGAGCGTCGCAAGCGTGCTTTAGAGGCGTTAGGTAAAGTCGGATTAGCGGACCGTGTGCATCATTTGCCAAACGAATTATCAGGTGGACAGAAGCAGCGTGTTGCGATTGCAAGGGCGATTGCGAATAATCCAACGTTCATTATGGCCGATGAGCCGACTGGTGCGCTTGATACGAAGTCTGGTGAGCAAGTTATGGATATTTTCACGAAGCTTAATGCAGAAGGTACGACGATTGTTATGGTTACGCATGAAGAGGAAGTAGCAGCGTATTCTTCCCGCCGCATTGTACTACGAGACGGGAAAATTACAGAAGATAGAAGGTGTGCGGTATGAGTTTACTAGATAGTATGAAAATTGCCTTATCGTCTATTTTAGCTCATAAACTGCGCTCGGCTTTGACGATGCTTGGGATTATTATCGGTGTAGGCTCTATTATTACCGTCGTTGCGATTGGGCAAGGCGGGGAAGCTGCACTGAAATCTCAATTTGTTGGGTCAGGTAATCAAACGGTTCCAATTCATTATAGTGCTGATATGAATGATCCTTTTGGCATGGGGATGGTAGAAGCACCGAAAATAACTGAAGAAGATATTTTTGAAATTAAAAAAATTCCAGAAATCTCACATGTTGTAACAACAAATTCAAGTATGGAACCACTTGATATTGAAGATAAAATAGAAATGGTGAGTATTACTGGATTAGACAATGAGTATTTTTCAGTAAATAAGGTAAAGTTGTTAAGGGGACGTTCTTTACAAGAATCAGATGTGGATCAAGGTAATAACGTTGTCATGATTAGTAAACAAATGGAAGAAAAGGTATTTAAGGATGCTAATCCAGTCGGTAAAATTATTGAAATGAAGGGTCAACCGATGCAAATTATCGGTGTCTACAAATCAGATAACGAGTTTATGGGAATGGGACCATCAGAAGCATTAATTCCAATTTCATTATGGCCGACACTGTATGGAAAAGATGAAATTCAAAATATTTCTGTTCAAGCAAAAAATGTAGATAACTTAGAAAACGCAGGTAAAAAAGCTGCAGATGTCTTAAACAGCCGTAAACCAAGTGATGCAACTGGTAAGTACGAAGTTATGAATTTAAAAGAACTTCAAGAAGGTATTTCAAAGATGACAGGTATTATGACAATGATCATTGGTGGCATTGCTGGTATTTCACTAGTCGTTGGTGGTATTGGTGTTATGAACATTATGCTCGTATCTGTAACAGAACGTACGCGTGAAATTGGAGTACGTAAAGCGCTTGGAGCAACGCGTAGTAAAATTTTATTACAGTTTTTAATTGAAGCAGTTATGTTAACGCTTCTAGGTGGTTTAATTGGAATTGGTCTTGGATATGGCGGGGCATATATCGTTTCCACATTCGCAAAATGGCCACCACTCGTTTCATGGGAAGTTGTCGTTGGAGGCGTACTGTTCTCTATGACACTTGGTATTATTTTCGGATTAATTCCAGCAAACAAAGCTGCGAAATTAGATCCAATTGAAGCGTTACGTTATGAGTAAGTAGTAGTGTAGTAGAGAGGGGGGCTCTCGACTGCAAATTACCGTTCTAGTGGGCGGTTCGTAGCCTCTATGTGAGGAAGTGAACCGCCCGTTAGAACGGGTTATATAAATAGAAGGAGGCGTTATAATGGAAGCAAATGTGAATACACAAAAAGCTGGCGGAGAGAAGCCATCGTTGTTTGGAATGATTACTTCTCCTGGTTTACAGTTTGAGAGAATGAAGACGACTGAGAAAGTTTGGGGTATGTTCTTCATAGTGGCGCTATTACAAGGACTTGTAGGTGGTTTAAATTCGTATATTACGTATACATCACCTGAGATGATTGAAATGCAAAAGAAATTAGGTGGTGCACTTGCAGAGCAGGGTTCGCTTGTATCAGATGTAATTTCTAGTACGATATGGGGAATAGTAGGTGTTATGATTGCGACATTAGTTGTTGCAGCTATTTATAAAGTGTTTATGATGTTTTACGGGAATGATACTTCTTATAAAAAAATAGTAATGATTATTGTATACGCGGATATTATTGTTATTATTGGTGGACTCATTAATGGTATTATAGCTTTAATTTTAGGTGCTGCACCAACTGCGTATACAAGTTTAGGTCCGTTATTTGAGAAAGGCTCACTTGCATATGGAATCGCTAATTCAATTGAAGTGTTCTATTTATGGAATTTAGTTTTAATTTGGTTAGGATTACAAGTTATAGCAGGATTAAGTAAAGTGAAAGCAGCTATTCCAATTATCGTTTTATTCATTATTAAGGCAGTATTCTTAGCTGCGATTGTTGTATTGATGGCAAAGTTTTTACCAGGTTTGCCGGTATAATATGATTGGACTAAAAGGTGGCTCTCCTCAGAGTCACCTTTTTTATTTTTACCCTTATTTCAAATACCACCAGCAGAATTTCAAATTCTACTTCATGTAATTTCAAATTTCAGCGGTAGTATTTGAAATTACTCACAGTGAAATCCTTTCTTTATTTTTATATTGTGAAGGTACCGCGGAATACTAGAAAGGTATACCTTTTAGAAACGGGTACTGTGTGAAGCCAGCGACTTTTACAGAGACAGTTGTTTTGTATGAAGGTATGATTGTGAATCAAATAAAGAAGCTAGGTATTTATCAAGATTATGAAGAGTATTATCAATGTGGGTTAATCGGTCTTTGGCATGCGTATGAAAAGTTTGATGCGGAGAAAGGGAGCTTTCCTGCATATGCAGTTGTAACGGTACGTGGTTATATATTGGAGAGGTTGAAAAAAGAGTCCACAGTGCGAGAAAAGTGTGTATGTGTAGGAGAGTATGAGGATATCTTTCATTTTGAAGATATTGCAATGAAAGTGAAGGATTTTATGAGTGTATTAGATGAGAAGGAGAAGTATATTATTTTTGAACGTTTTTTTGTAGGAAAGACGATGGGGGAAATCGCTTTAGAGACAGAGATGACCTATTATCAAGTGAGGTGGATATACCGGCAGGCGCTTGAAAAAATGCGAAATAGCTTGAGAGGATAAATAGTATCATAAGAATGGAAGGCAAGGGATATTGCTTTCCATTCTACTTATTTTGTTAAGGTAGTAAATGTAATAAGAGGTTTTTGAATTGTAGTGAATCTTGCATGTTCATACGTGATAATAGGTATCCAGCTTTTAATAATTGTTGTTTTAGCTTATGGGGACTGATATGTATTGTTGTAGTGGTACCATTTGAAAAATGAATGGTAGTTTTTTTACTCTTTTCGAAAAACTCTATATCATATATATGGTTATAAAATAGCCATATACAGTCTGGAGATGAAGGAGATTCTGTTGGGAAAGCACAAATATATTCTCTATGATTAATTGGAATTGGGACATTCTGTTTGAATTTAAAGTTTGTTTGAACTGCATTACGTCTGCCTTGATAAGTAGAATGAACATTGGTTAGGCAAGATTGCTTGATGAGTTGAAGAGCAGTTTGACAGGAGTAAAAATGGTTCCCACTACTGTCAATAACTTTTGTGTGATAATAAGGGTGCTTGTAAGGCTCTAACATCATTGTAGAATTAGAAATAAAAATATCATTTTCGTCTTTCATAACTCTGAGTCCTCCCTTATAAAATATTATTAATATCATTATATACGAATTAAGTAAAATGAATATTAATCTTTTGTTTCGTATTGTAAATTTTGGCTATTCGTTTACAATCAATAGATGATAGTCTTTCTAATTTGCATCGCTTGTACATATATATGAAAATAGAAAAGAGTAGGCGGTGAGATAGTATGAAGAAAAGGTATATTGTTATGGCTCTAGTTGTTGTTCTTCTAGTATATTTAGCAAATAGTAACCCGAGTAAAGGTGAATATACGGACTGGGCAGCGAAGCAGTTTATGAAACGTAATGATGTGAGTAAGAAGCTAGACGAAGTTCAAAAAGAAAATGAAGAGGGTCTTCTTGGCGATTTAGCATCGGCTGGTAAGAAGTTGGCGAAAAAATATGTTGAGCCGCAAGTTGGGTTATTAATCGATCATTATACGAAGCGAGATGATTATATATTCTTCTCAACTTATAAGACTGAATTTGATATAGGCGGAGAACACTATAAATATGTATGCGTCGGGTTTTCAAAAATCTTTATCCCAATTGAAATGCCGAAGAAAAAAGACGAATCTGCAAAATGATGCAGATTCGTCTTTTTGTTTATAAGTTAATTGGAACTTCAGATACATTCCTTTCTACAAGACGAGCGCCTTTTTTTCGGGTATTTTCATTCATTGATGAAAATACAGATGAGGCAAGGATGGTATCCATTACTTGATTTACGACTTGTGCATCGACGGGTGTGATGGGGTTCTCGATAGAAAAAACAACGGTTTTTCCATCTTCTTTCGCGAAAATTAATTCTAGTACTTGCATGCTTTATTTCCTCCTTTTTATTTATCCAGCTGTTAGTGTTGGCTAACAATCAGAGGGGATGAACCCCCACTAATTAAAGTTTCATCTTATAGGCTAGAAAGATCTGATGTGCTAACAAGTTGTACAGCGTGAAGTGGTAATGCTTGTAAGGAAGCAAGGGCACGTGCTACGTTTTGTACTTGCTCTAAGTTTGCGTTTGTTTTTACGCGCTTAAATTGTTTGTTCTTAAAAACTGTTTTTCCGTTCTTATCTAATCCATTGTTTAAGACAAGACGTAAAGTTAAATCCATTACGATTGTTTCGACTGCCATGTTTATCACCCCCTTTCACTATATAAATAGGGCGTGAATGTCATGTTTTGGCGTGAAATGTATTCTTTTTTTTGGTACTCTTAAAAGACTAAGAGAGGGGTTTCGGAAGAATGAATCGTAAATGGTTATTTTGGATTCCTGTTTTACTATGGATGGGGCTGATTTTTTATTCCTCGGCACAACCATATAAAAAGCAGGATATGCGTTCGGATATTGAACAATATGTAAATGTGGAGTTTGTGAAAGAGCATTTTTCATGGGTATCTATCGATTACGGCGGTGGTACACCTGTTAGCATTGCAAAAAAAGGTGTAGGCGGATTTATTGAGTTTTTCCTTCGTAAAGGTGCTCATTTTATGGTGTTCTTTATGCTCGGTTCATTGACGTATTACGCTTTTTATCGATTAGGTTATTCGAGAAAAAGGTGTTTTATATACGCTCTCCTTTTCGTTGCAGGATATGCAACATTTGATGAAATTCATCAATGGACTACGGGAGATCGTACACCGATGTGGCAAGATTCATTACTGGATACGTGCGGCGGATTAACAGGGATTATAATAAGTAATTGGTTTTGGAATAGAAAAAGGAGCTAATCTTTTGAGATTAGCTCCTTTTGTTTATACACCAAGCAATTCTTTTAGTTCATCTGTAGATAGTTCGGTCATCCAACTATCGCTTGTAATGACAGCGTTATTTAGTGATTGTTTTCTCTCTAACATTTCATCAATTTTCTCTTCGAGTGTCCCTGTTGTAATAAGTTTATGAACGTGTACGAAGCGCTTTTGACCAATACGATATGCGCGGTCTGTTGCTTGGTTTTCTACAGCTGGATTCCACCAACGGTCGTAGTGAATGACATGGTTGGCCGCTGTTAAGTTTAAGCCAGTTCCGCCTGCTTTTAACGATAAGATGAAAATGTCATACGTTCCGTTTTGGAACTGCTCGATCATTTTGTCACGTTCTTTCTTCGGTACGCTACCGTTTAAGAAGAGGACGCGCTGACCGAAATGTTCTTCTAATACATTTTTTAGCATGTTCCCCATACCAATGTATTGTGTGAAGATTAAGCAACTTTCATTTTGATCTTTTATATTTTCAATTAGTTCCATTAGTGTGCTCGTTTTCATGGAACGTTCGATGATGTCTTTTGGTTCTGCTTCTTTTAAATAAAGAGCGGGATGGTTACAAATTTGTTTAAGTTTGTTCAGCATTAGTAATATAAATCCGCGTCGTTCAATCCCGCTTAATCCTTCTACATTTTGCAATGTATCTTGAACAAGTTGTTCATATAAGGAAGCTTGTTCACCGGTAAGTGGACAGTAAGCTTTCTGTTCTTGTTTATCTGGTAAGTTTAGTGCGACTGTTTGATCCTTTTTCGTTCGTCGCAGTAAAAATGGTGAGATAAAACGTTGAACTTGTTGGATTTTTCCTTCGTCTCGATCTTTTTCAATCGGTGAGACGAAGCGGCGCTGGAATTGTCCTAAGCTGCCGAGATATCCGTGATTAATGAAGTCGAAAATAGACCAAAGCTCGGCAAGTCGGTTTTCCATCGGTGTACCGGTTAAAGCGATTTTGTGATTAGCTGGCAAGTTTCGCACTGCTTTTGACTGTTTCGTATGTGGGTTTTTAATATTTTGCGCTTCATCCAAAATAACAGCATCCCAGCATAACGTACTAAGTTCTTCTTCATCAAGCTGAGCCAATGCATAAGATGTTAATACAACATCTGCTGATTGAAGGAAGTCTTTAAATGATTCGCCTTTCGCTCGGTTACTTCCATAATGTAACTGAACACGTAAATTTGGTGCGAAACGTTCAAATTCTTTTTGCCAATTTCCAAGAACAGACGTCGGTGCCACGATTAAGGCAGGACCTGTTTGGAGGTTGTTCTCTTTTATATATAGTAAGTAAGTGATCGTTTGAATACTTTTTCCAAGCCCCATATCGTCAGCTAATAATGCGCCGAACCCAAGCTTCCTTAAATATAATAACCACTCAATGCCATGTTGTTGATACGGACGGAGTGTTGCATTTAGTGAAGAAGGGACATCTACTTTTGGAATATCTCCAATGTGCAATAATTTTTGGAATAGATCTTCATAATATCCATCTAGTTCAATTTCAATATCGGTAAACGGACTATCCTCTTCTACAATTTCTGTTTCAGCAGTGTTTGATAAATGTTGCTGAAGGACATCTTTCATTTCGAGTCCATACTTATCGGCGCGGTTCATGAGCTTTCGTACTTCTTCAATAAAGGCTGGATCTAGTCTCATCCATTGACCATTTATATTGAATAACCGTTTGTTTTGTTCAACGAGTTCGAAAAATTCGCTTTCTGATAAATCAATGCCGTTCGTTGAAATGCGCCAGTCAAAATTAACGAGTGTATTCATGCCGAAGAAAGATTGCGTTTGTGTGGCATTTTGCTTCAGCTGCACACGTAATTTTGGTTTTGTCGCTTTTAAATTTTGCCACCACGATGGTAATAAAATCGTAATACCTGCGGCAAGTAATTCGTTACTTGCTTCTGTTAAGAAGTTCCATGCTTCTGTTTCAAAGAGTTCACTTCGGAATGTATCACCGTCTTTTAACCACGGTACAAGTCTACTGAAGCCTTCTTGTGTTTCAAGAATACGTTCCTCATAATCGTGCCATCGTTTTGGCAAAGAATCGATCCTCTCATATACATATATGCGATGAGCCCCGCGCTTTGGTGTAACAATTGTTTCAAGCTTCCACATTTCAAATTCTTCTTGCGGCTCTTGTAGCCTTAGGCCAATTGTAAAGGGAAGGTCATCTTCAATGTAACCAATTTTTCGAAGCCAATCTTCTTCATGTAGTGCTGCGTCCAATTGTCTTTTCGTAAAGTCGTAATGTTCATAAAGTCTCTTTGCATCTTCCCATCCGTCGTTCGAACGGTTATCTTGTAATATGCTTTCATTTACCGCGGATGAGAAAAGAGATGCTAATGTGTCATCTTCAATCGGTGTATGTTGAACTTTCCAAGATGGTTGTTTGGGCCAACCCTCCATATCGGGTACGAAGCTACCGCTGACGAAGGCATCCCATAATTCATTTGCATCTTTCGTAAGTGCTGTAATAGGACCGTTCATTTGAATATGGGCAAAGGAGTTCATCGGTTTATTCGCGATGTATTCAAATGCTTGTGCGTTTGTTAGTATAACACCTTGTTTTCCTTCAAAGGTTGCTTCTTTTAGAAATGTACCGTAGAAGGAAGTAGAGTGCCATGTAAATGCATTTCGTTTCCAGCTTGTTACGGATAATGGAGTACCGCTGTCATCTTCTCCCCAAAGGAACCAACCTTGACTAACGTGCTGGAGCCTAATTGTTACTTCAGTTTGATTGATCATCGATTAATTTTCCTTTCCGTAATTCCTCTTGTAGTGCACGTAGACGTGAATGTAAGTTTGCGATGTGAATAATGAAAGCATCCCATTCATCGGTGCGCTTTAATCGTTTATATAATGTACGTAATTTCTTTAAGTAACGAACTGCACGTCTATATGATTTGCGATTTCGCTCTTCAATGGCCTCAGTAGCAGCAAGGTGATAAAGAGGGAGTGCCGCTTCTGGCGCTTCCTTTTCAATATCTTTCAGCGGCTCTTTCAAAATTTCAATTGCTTCAAACCCATGTAAGAGATGGAGTTCTGCCCATGTACGATACTGTTTTTTCGCGAGTACGTATTGTTCATAGTTTGCGAAACTATATGGTAATAGCTCTTGCAATATCATTTCGAATCCGGCTTGTTCGTTTGTATGGGTTGCATATGTTTCATACATGTTTACAAATAAGCGAACGATATCTTTGATAAAAACAGTATTTTCGTACTCATGTATCGTTTTCTTTACTTGTTTATACGTAAAGGAAAGCCAGTTTTTCGCACGATCCCATTGCATTGTATTTAATAGCTCTTCTAACCAATAGAAGTACAAACTTACAACAGAAGCAGGCTGTTTTTTGAGTAAGTCCATCGCTAGTAAATCTTCGTCATTTAAAAAGAGTAGATGAGAAGATGCTAATGCTTTGGAAAGTGGATTGATTTTCGTATCGATTCGTTTTTCTTCTTCTTGCAGTTGCTCTTTATTCTGTAAGAGTTCACTCCATATGTGACGATAAATAAAAAATCTCTCTTGCGTATAGGCGTCAGTGGAGAAGAATACTTCGTGAACGAGACGAGCTGTTTCTTGCAAAATTGATTCAGACTCTGAAGGAATCGCTTCTGATTGTAAGTCCCGAACGATGGATTCCACTTTATCTACAAATAGGCGAACGACATTAACAGGCTGATGATAAGAATACGTTTTATTTGCTTCAAAGTCCTGAATTTCTTCTAATAATTTTTGAAAGCAATAAAGCGCTGCATGTAGCCTGAACAACTCATGTATCGCAATGATACGCGGAGCTTTCCGTTCGAGTTTCGTATAGAAGTCTGTAAAAATACTCATAAGAAAATACATTTGTTTATAAGTAAGCCGAGCTTGTTCTTTTTTAAATGATTCATATTCGTTATCAAAATAGGATTGCCAACTTTTATAATCGCTTTCCTCAAAAGCTGATGATTGCAATACTTGTCTTGCAGTTCGAATAGGAGGAAGGGAAGGTTTTGTATTATTTTTGAATAAAGTTAATACATCTCCTACTTGCCCAAAACTAGACGCTGCAGACAATAATACAGCGAGCATATGCTCACATTGCGTTGGTGCGAAGCAATCGCAATAGCTTTCAGCGACGTTACGAATCGGGATATGGACGCTATATACGCTGCCTTCAGCATCTACAGTTCCTGATAGCGTATAACCATCAAAGTCAACGTTGTAGACAACACCACTACGATATAGGTGCCGAGCTGTAGCGACATGTTCCTGATCAGCTGTTTGCTGTGGATCTAGTCCTTGAACGAACTCATTCGCAATCATCATAATTTCATCTTTCGTAATCGAGTGTTGCAGCATAATATTCCTCCGTACACATATTTCTTTCCTTTACCATTATAAACAAAAAATGCTCAAAACAGAAAAAATGAAATTTGGATTACATTACTTGAAAATCATGGTAATATATAAAATGTTAATTTCGTATATTACTATATATTTATGGAGGGATTAAATTTTGTCAGATTTACAATCAAAGTTTGGTAGCGGTATGAACAAATTGCAAGAGGGAATCGAGCAAGGGAAGATGAAATTACAAGTAGCTCAAGAGGTTGCGCAATTAAAGAAAATTACGCAAGAGAAACTACAGGCGAAAACTGAAATTTTGCTGGAACTTGGTCAAACGGCATATATGCAACTCCGCAATGATGAAGTTCGAGTAGATGTGTTAAAAAATATTATAGAACCAGTACAAGAGCTGGATGTTGCTATTTATAACACGCGTAAGCAAATAGCTAATTTACAGAATCAAGGACAGAAAGGGCAATGTAGCTGTGGCGGCCCATTATCATTAAATGATAAATTTTGTGGACAGTGTGGAAAAGAAAATGAGTTACTCCTTCAATCAAAAGATGCTGAAAATGGGTCATGTACTTCATGTGGTGAACAAATTGCAACAGAGGCTACATTCTGTCCAGTTTGTGGTATGAAGCAAAGTAAGGAGTGAGGAACATGTATTGTAAAACTTGTGGTCTAGAACAATCGGATGTAGCGAATTATTGTACACATGATGGATCAAGTACAGGTAGTGTAGAAAGTGAAGTTATCTTAGCGCCGAAAGACTCAAAGTATTGCCGAACTTGTGGAGTTGAAAGTAAAGGGACTGCTACGTATTGTGAGAAATGCGGGGATTCCTTATTAGGTATTATGAAAAAAGAGATGAAAACAAGATTACCAGACGAAGGTTTACAATTACATGTAAGTCCATCTGGAAGCACTTTGAAAAAAGGTTTACTTGGTGGTGGGCTTGCAATCGTATGTATGTTTATAGCCGGTTGGATTGGTAGCTTAGTTGTCGATGCGGCGATTAACGACCTAGTGAGAACGATGCTTACAAATATGAACGGTATGTTGAATATGGGTACTATTAATCAATCTTTCGTTGGTATAGCACCATTAATTTTAATGTATCATTTAATAGGCCTTGAAGTTAGTGGGAGCGGGGAATATGCGATGTCATTTATCCTTCATTTCCCATTGTTCATCTTGTTAGCAATTCCAGCACTTATATTAGGTGGAATTGGATTCTTTTTAGAGAGAAGCAACCCTTCTGCTGTTTGGCGTGAGAAGTTACTAACATCAAGTGTTATCGGTATTGTATATGGAATTTTCTTATGCATCGTAAGCTTTATCGCAAGTTCTTCTACGACAATTTCTCAATTCTATAAAACGATGACCATCAGTATTGGTTATTCTCATGTTATTAGTTTATTGTATGGCATTATATTTGGTTTATTATTTACCTTTATTGGTATGTGTATTCAAGCAGGGCCACACCGTCTATTATCTTCTATGAGTCGAAGTGTTCCATATGCAACGTCTATTTATTATAGTGTGGTAACTGTATTAAAAGGATTGCTTATTACATTTGGTATTATACTTATTACAATTTTATTTAGCAGTTCAAAGTCAGTGGGACCAATTGATTTTCCCGAGAAAACATATAAAACATTCATTTCATTAGAAGCGACACCATACATGTGGAATATGGCTCACTTTGCTCCAACAGAAATTGAATGGGGAGATATGGATAGAGAAATGAGAAGATACTCAATTAAAAAAGGTCCATTGCATTTATCTTATACGTCAGGAATATCAATAAATGGTACGTCATTAAAAGATCTGGAAATTGCTAATGGAGCGAATCTTAAACGAGTAAAAGAAATTGATGATTTCAATTCCTATATGCACTGGTGGGGGGTATTAATTTTATTACCATGCATTTTACTATTTAGAGCTGGGATGAAATTGGCTCAATATCCGATGAAAAATATGTACGTAACTATTGCTGTGTTTAGTGCGGTGTATACTGTGATGATGCTTTGTGTAAATGCATTGGCCAAAATTCATATTGAGGCTTCAGGGAGTAAGGAAGTTATGAAGGAGTTTGCTGGGATTTCCGGACCATTGTTCTCTATTCAAAGTAGCACGCTGTATTTAATAGTAGGTAGTTTTCTTCTTTCGTACGCATTAACATTTGCTGGTATGAAGTTAGTAAAAAAATAAGGAGGAGAGCCATTTGAAGTTTTGTGGGAAATGTAATAAACAAGTTGCGGATCATTTGAACTTTTGTTCTGAGTGTGGAAGTAAGGTAGAAGTAATTGCTGATCAAACAGCTTCTTCTCGTTCAGAAGTACAACGAGAAATAAAGCCAGTGAAAAGTAAGAAAAATATAATGTTACTTATATGCTTTGTTGTTATCTTTGCTATATTGTTTGGTGCGTATAAATTTGGGGCAAGCAAGTTTTCAAAAGAAAAGCAAGTCAATGCTATGATTGAAGCATTCCAAAAGAAAGATGCGAATGCAATTGATGAGTTTGTAAAAGTAGATGATCCGAGTTTGAAAATGAAAGCTGAAGATATTAAGGGGTACATCCGTTATTTAAAAGAAAACCCTTCTTATAATAAAGAACTACTATCTTATTTACAAAGAGAGACAGTGGATCAAAAACTAGCAAGTGATAAAGCATCATTTAAAGATGGTCAAATTATAGAAGACGGGAAAGAATGGTTCTTATATCCGAAGTATAAACTTAATATGAAATCTTATTATATGAATGTAAGCACAACTGCGAAAAGTGCTGAAATATATGTGAATGATAAGAAAGAGACAGAGTTATCAAATGATAAAACTTCAAAAGAAGTTGGTCCGTACTTCCCTGGTTCTTACGTTGTAAAGGCAAAAGCGAAGACAGAACTAACTGAATTAGAAACAGAAAAAGAAGTGGACTTAGCAGATGAAAAAGAGGCGAAAGTGGATGTTAAATTATCATTAGAAGGAAATTATGTAACTATTTCTTCAGATGAAAATGATGCAACTGTATTTGTCAATGGTAAGAAGCGCGGGAAATTGAGTCACGGAAGTTATAAACTTGGTCCTGTACCGACGGATGAAACGGTAGAAGTACATTTAGAGAAAAACACTGATTTGGGTGTTATGAAATCTGAAAGTATTAAAATTGGAGACCAAAGCACGTATTATTTAAAATTCCCGAAAGAAACTTCAAGTTCGGCTGTTGGTGACTTTGTACGAAAGCATCTTTATGATAATGTGCGTGCGATTTCATTAAATGATTTTAGTCTAATTGAAAATAATTATGATAAGAGCGGGAAATCGTACAAGGAAGACCGTGATTATATACAATATTTACACAAAAAAGGAATTACAGAAGATTTATTAACAATGGAAATTCGCAATGTAGAGCGTCAAAGTGAAACGAAATATAAAGTAACGACATATGAAGAGTATCATATTCGTTACGGTGATGGCTCTGTGAAGTTTAAAAGCTTTAATAATGACCATATTGTTACTGTGAATGGAAATGGAAAGATATTGTACCATTCTCTTGGAGCGAATAATACGCTTAAGTCAGAGGAAGTATCTGGTCCGACTCGTTAATATAAAAAGGCTATCTCAATTATAGAGATAGCCTTTTTACAATTAGAAGCGCGTTTCCTTTAATATCGCTTGTACATATGGATCATGTAGTATTTGCTCTATAATTGGTAACATGTTTTGTTCGAATGGAATGTCGATAGGGAATGGCTTTTGTGAGCCGGGTTTGATTCCATATTGGACAAGTTTGTAATGTGTATGTTCTTCAGACTTGAGCACAATTAATTTATAGCGATTGTCATCGCCCGCGAGTGAAAAGTCAATGGAAGTAGCGTCGTATGTTACTTCATCTTTATATATATACGGTTTTGGTGTACCGATCCAGTCTACTTTTGCTTGTACATTCATGGATATAACCTCCTTATAGCTATTATAAAAAAATAAAAGCCAGCTCTCAACAAAGAGAACTGGCTTTAGCAGTCATTGGTTATTTTAAAATTTTCACTTTAACAGTTTTGCGTCCCCATTTTTGAGCAGCGCTATCTGATCCAAGTAGGATATCGATACGGTTACCTTTAATTGCACCGCCAGTATCTCCAGCGATAGCTTCTCCGTAACCTTCTACCCATACTTTAGATCCTAATGGGATTACTTTCGGGTCAACAGCGATCATTTTCATGTTCGGGTTCGCTGTTAAGTCATGACCCATTGCAGTTAATACACGGCCACCGTATGTGCCACCGTTTTCGCTCGGATGAGCTGTATATGCTGTAGCTACAACTGTTAACTCACGACCACCAGAAGGTGTGCTAGTTTCAGCAGCTTTCACAGCAGGCTTAGCAGCTGGTTTTGCTTGTGCTGCAGGTGCTTTAGCTGGTGCTACAGTTTTAGCAGGAGCAGGTTGTTCTTGTTTCTCGATAACAGGTGCTGTACCTGTTAAGAAAGGAACGTGAACATAAGCTGTTTTCCCGTTATATTCGAATTGTAACCACTCATTTTGTACTTGGTTCGTTGTTTCGATCATATCGTCTTTCTTCAGCGTCCCAAGAATTTCTGAGTTTGTGTTCGCTTCAGCACGTACGTTTAATACGTTAGCTGTTACGTAGTAGATGCTTTTTGTGAACTCTGCACTTACGAATGATTCTTTACCATTTAAAGTGATTTTTGACCATCCGTTTTCTGTATTTTGTACATCTATTTTATTACCGTTTAGTAATTTACCGACAACTTTTGATTCCGTAGTAGGGTTTTCGCGTACATTTAGTACGTCTGTTGTTACAACAGTTTCTGCATTAGCAGATGCGGTGAAAATCCCAAGACCAAAAACTGCTGCTGTTGCTATTCCAATTAATTTTTTCATGATAGCCTCCATTGCGTTTGTTTTCGTGTCCTCATTATAGCAACAGATTTTTTCGGATTTGGGGAAAACACACAATTACAAACCATTCGTAATAAGTCGTTAACATCCTGTAATATAACAAAAAATATAGGAAAGCGTTTTTCATTCTATATGACTAGTAGGTTTCTAATTATATTCAAAATATTTAATACAAAATATTTTTTGCGACGTAAATAAAGATGTTACAGGAGTGTTACAAAACGTTAACTAAACGATTACATTCCTTGAGTATTTTACCGTTTTATGGGTAATATAGTTATATAAACATAAACAATTCGTTTGTGAAACTATAAACACGTGCTATATACTAGCAAAAAAACCGCATAATTGTTACAAAAAGAAAGGGTTGCAAGGAAGAAAAATGCCCTTTTTTACATCTGTAACACATCCTTTTTTGGGAAAACACATTCCCATCCGCATTTTTCTCGCACATTTTGACAGCAGTATTCCTATCTCGTAGCTCTTGCAGAGTGAAAAGATTATACGGAAGGTAAGGCTGTCCATAAGAATTCGAATTGGTGAAGGTGAAGGTAAGAAAATCACCACAAAAATTATAGTTTTCTATCCGATTTTACATATCGGAATTTATGTTATTTACAAAAGTGAAACCTACGAAGGGGGATTTGATGAGGAAACTGACAAAAACATTCATCGTTTCATTAACATTATGTATTGCATTTACACTTTGGGGGATTATTCCCGAATCTATTATTGGAAAAGGTAGCCTAGGAAATGTAACAACCGCAATTCAAACTGCATTAGTTAGTAAGTTTGGATGGTTTTATATTATTTCTGTTTCTATTATTTTAGGTGTGTCTATCTTTTTAATTGTTTCGAAATACGGTTCTATTCGTTTAGGTAAAGATGATGATGAACCTGATTATAGTTATATGACATGGTTTGCTATGCTATTTAGCGCTGGTATGGGGATTGGCTTAGTTTTCTGGGGCGTTGCCGAACCATTAAACCATTTATACGCACCTCCGTTTGGAGAAGGGGCAACTGAGGAAAGTGCGCGTCTTGCACTGCGTTTTTCATTTTTCCATTGGGGATTACATCCTTGGGGACTATATGCGTTTGTAGCGTTGTGTATTGCTTACTTTACTTTTAGAAAAGGAAAAGCAAGTACGATTAGTGCAACAGTAGGTCCGTTATTTAAGGGCGGGGAACATGGGCGTATTGCTCATTCATTTGATGTGTTAGCTGTTTTCGCGACGGTGTTTGGTGTTGCGACATCATTAGGTCTTGGTGCGAAACAAATTGCCGGTGGTGTTAGTTATTTAACATCTATCCCGAATTCATTAACAACTCAGTTAGTTATTATTGCAATCGTAACCGTTCTTTTCATGTTATCTGCGCAGACAGGTCTTGATAAAGGAATAAAATATTTAAGTAATACGAACATTATTTTGGCATTTGCACTTATGATAATTGTATTATTTGCAGGTCCAACAAACTTTATTATGAATTACTTCACTTCAACGATTGGTTCTTATATTCAGGAATTGCCAAGTATGAGCTTCCGTTTAAGTCCATTAGATGAAGGCGGAAATCAATGGATTCAGTCATGGACAATTTTCTATTGGGCATGGTGGATTGCATGGTCACCATTCGTAGGTACATTTATTGCGCGTGTTTCACGAGGGCGTACCATTCGTGAGTTTGTTATCGGTGTGTTACTCGTACCAACCGTAATTGGTGCACTTTGGTTCTCCGTTTTCGGCGGAACTGGTATTCATATGGAGCTGTTTGGTGATGCACATATCTTTGAAAAAGTGAAAGAAATGGGAACAGAAGTAGGATTATTTGCTATGTTCGATCAGATGGGCAGCTTTGGATCAGCTTTATCGGTTTTAGGTATTTTACTTATTGCAACATTCTTTATTACATCTGCAGATTCTGCAACATTTGTTTTAGGGATGTTAACGACACATGGTAGTTTAAATCCACCAAACCGTATTAAAATGATTTGGGGTATCGTTCTAGCCGCTATAGCTTCTACCTTATTATATATCGGCGGATTAGAAGCCTTGCAAACGGCAGCTATCATTGCGGCATTCCCATTCGTCTTCGTTATTTTCTTTATGATGGCAGCGTTATTTAAAGAGTTACAAAAAGAAGGACGTATGAAGCGTCATAAATAATAGAAGGAAAAAGAGCTGATTATACATCAGCTCTTTTTTATATAGAAGGGATTTGAACTGCGAGTAAGGGAAATAAAATACTTTACTTTATAAGTAGTATGCCTTTTATACGAAGAAAAAACGAGGAATTTCGACAATGTTCGATATTTTACAAACTCTATTCATATTTTTGACAAAAAATTGTCGGAAATGTGTTGTCACGTTTATGTATATGTGCTATATTATTTCCTGTAAGCGATTTCAAATAGTTTTAAAGCGCATTCAAGGGGGACATCTAGAATAATGAAACGTTACGAAAGAAAGTGGAAGCATATTTGTTTGAAACGTGTGGCACATCGTAGTGTCCAAGAAAGCACGGAACCTAAGACTGAAACGCGCAAAGAACAGCAAGAGAAGCAATTGGTTCTACAAAAATAGCAATCACTTTTTCGTATATAAATGAAGGTCGATCGTTCGTTGGGGGATGGACGTGAAATTACTTTCAGCTAAGGGGTATTGTCTGATATATAATTTATACGGCAATAAATAAGCACAGAGCATACGGCGCTCTGTGCTTATTTTTATTTATCTTTTTTGAATCGAACTGTTTTATCCCAGCCAATGACTTGTTTCTTGCTCTTTGCACGTAAGTATAAAATTAAGCTACGAATGAATAAGTACGTAAAGAGCTGTGCGTACGTAAAGTACATGATAACACTAATAAAAATATTAGTTGGTGTAAAGGTTCGTTCCACACTCTGGGCACTAAATAATTGAGAAACATATGTAATATATGCGACATACCACATAAATAGTAGTGGAATGCTATATTGAATTTGGAATATACCGAGTAACCCAATTACGAACCAAACGTTCGAAATGATTAAGAATAGCCAAAATACAACATATACTAAAACTTGTTGTAAGGAATGGACGAGAAGTTTTCCTTTAAAGAAACTTAATGAAGAAAACATTTTTTCTAAAATGTACAAGTTCCCTTGAAGCCAACGTGTACGTTGCTTAATAAGGATTTTTAAATGCTCAGGTTCTTGTTCCCATGTAACCGATTCTGGAACGATTGGTAAGAGATAGCCTTTTTGTGTAATTCGTAATGTTAATTCAGCATCTTCTGCAATTGCATAAGGGTCATAGCCGCCAAGCTCTTCTAATGCAGAGCGACGAAGAAGCATGTTTGTTCCTGTCAGTGAACCCGTTTGGAATAGTAACCAGCGTCCGGATTGCATAAGGAGCTGGAAGATTTGAAATTCTAACGAAATCATTCGTGTTAGCCAGTTTCTTTTTTCATTTACAGTACGAACATGTCCAACTGCTCCAACAGCATCCTCAGTTGTTTCAGCGTGTTCTACAAGCATTCGCAATGCATGTGGTTCAGGCTGGTTATCTGCATCATAAACACAGAAATATTCACCATTTGAGATACTCAGACCATAGTTTAGTACACGCGATTTCCCTTTTGGTTCACCCGCCGGAACACGAATGTGACGAATGTGAGCATAAGCTTTGTCAAAATCGTCACCGATTTCAGGTGTTTCATCTTGAGAGTTATCATTTAATAAATAAACAGTTAGTTTGCCTGGATATTCAATCTTCGCCATCGCCTCTAAAGTATCTTTAATAACTACGCCTTCATTGTGGGCAGGTATTAAAATGTCGACACTTGGATAATGTTCTAACGTACGATCTTTTCGTTTCCTATTTCGGTGAACTAAGCCCGCAAGTGTTAAGAAAGAATAGTAAACGAGTAAGCCAGAGAACAGAAAAGCTGTAAAAATAAGTACATATTTAATTGAAAAGGTGATGCTAATCCAAAAAACAAGTACGCAAAACAAGAGGAATAAAAGGAGTATAACGAGTGTCATCATAATACTGTCGGTCCTTTTGTAGCGATTTGTTCTCGTTTAATCTTAATGTCTTGAATTGCCTCAACTGCAAGCCATTTTTCCATTTTGGGTTGTAGACGGTTCATTACAATGTCGGCACCAGCTTCATTTGTATTTTGTAATAAAATGACTAATGTGTTGTTATCATATTCAGCAGCAAGGTCAAAGTCAGCTCTTACCGTTTCAACTAATAATGAAGCTACACGATCCATAACACTTTCCTTCGTATATTTACTAAAGGAAGTGAAGTCGAAGGAAATAATAACACCTGTTTCATTGCGACGATTCATTGCAGTGATTAATAATGCTTGTCTTCTTTCGAACTCTTGTCTCGTTAATAATTTTGATTCTCCAATGTACTGTTCTAACGTTCTCACACGGTCGGTTAATTCTTTATTTTCATGAATAACCTTCTTTAATAAATGAGTTGATATATATACAATGAAGAAGTTTGCTGCCATTAGGAAGTGTGTAATAATGTATTCCCATTGTTCTGATGTACTCCATAAGTAAAGCCATGCTTGGTAGAATAGGTAGAACACCGAAATAATGGTTCCTAATATGAAGAAAACAAATGCAGTTTTATCAGCCAAAAATAGAAATAGTACATTAACAATTACATATATAATTGTAAAAATGAGAGCATGCTCGTATTGTGTTACATGTACAGTTGTAAAATAAAATAAGATTTGTAAAATCCACATAGAGAGGACTTTATAGAAGTTATCTTTCACAAAACTTTCCTCCTTAAAGATAATTCATGCAAGGATATTTGTAGTATGCGCAATTATTAAGAAATAGACCAGATGACTAGATTCTTTTGGAGAGAGCAACAACAAGTAGTATCCCTCTTTGGCAAGAAAAAATAAACAGACTTACTAATTATTGTATCATAATGTTTTTATATTTAGACGTAAAGTATTTAATATATATCGAAAAAATAAGGAGCATAATAAAAAGCCCCCCTCTTTAGAAAGAGGGGGGCTTTGATTTATTTTATAGGAACATCATACCTGCAACTGCTGCATTTAAGAAGTTAGCTAGTGTACCAGCGATAACTGCTTTAATCCCTAATTGTGCAATTTGTTTACGGCGAGTAGGAGCTAGCGTTCCTGTTACACCTAATTGAATTGCGATAGAAGAGAAGTTTGCGAATCCACAGATTGCGAATGTTAAAATTAGATTTGTTTTGTCAGAGAACTCAGCCATGTGCGGTCCTAAGTTTGCGTATGCAACGAATTCGTTGATTGCAAGTTTTTGACCGATAAAGCTTGCTGCTTGTATCGCTTCACCAGGAGAAACCCCGATTAAGATTGCAAATGGTGATAGTAAGTAACCGAAGATTAAATCAAGGCTAAGTTTAATATCGAACCAAGAACCAACCCATCCTAATAAACCGTTTAATAAAGCGATTAATGCGATGAAAGCCATTAACATTGCTGCTACGTTAATAACAAGTTGCATACCTTCAGAAGCACCACGTGCAGCTGCATCAATAACGTTTGCATCTTCACGTTCTGTAGAAAGCTCAACGTTATTATCTACTTTTTCTGTTTCTGGCATAATTAGTTTCGCAATTAATAAACTTGATGGAGCTGCCATAATTGCTGCTGCTAATAAGTGTTCTAACGGAATACCCATTGCTGCATAGCCGACAAGAACTGATCCGGCAACAGCTGTCATACCGCTTACCATAATAGTGAAGAATTCACTATTTGTTAAACGTGCTAAGTAAGGTTTGATTAAGATTGGAGCTTCAGTTTGTCCTAAAAATACAGTTGTTACTGAGTTTAAACTTTCTGCTTTAGAAGTTCCAAGAAGTTTGCTTAATGCGCCACCAACGACACTAACAAATCTTTGCATAATACCGAAATGATATAAGATTGCTACTAATGAACTAATAAATACAATTGGAAGTAGTGCTTGAATAAAGAATACAAATCCCCAAGGGCCTTTTGCGTTGACTAAATCCCCAGCAACGAACTTAATTCCCTCGTAAGAAAAATTAATTAATCCTTGAACGCCATCTGCAGCGTATTTTAAACCTGCTTTTCCAGCATCCCATCGTAATACGATAAATGAAAATGACATTTGTAATGCTAGCGCGATTAAAATTGTGCGCCAATTAATAGCTTTGCGGTTGGAAGATAGTAAGAAAGCGATTGCTAATACTCCAATCACGCCGCCAATTCCCCATAAAAGATTCATGCAGTGTATGCTCCTTCCTCATAGTAAAAAAAGTGTATAAACCAGTTGTCTATACGTTTACGAATATAACATCTTAAGTAACTTATCATAATGGACATCGGAGGTCAAACGTCTAACGAAAAGTTTAAATAAAAAGAAAATTCTTTGAAAAAACACATATAAAATAAATACACATGAAATAGGTTATGTTTTTTATGAAAATATATACATTATGATAACGTTATGGATTGTTTTTGTAGAATATGGTGTATGAAATAGGGAAATAGATACATTATTTTTTCGTGGATATAGGTGAAACATATTAAAAAGAGCCTTCTAGTAATCTAGAAGGCTCAAAAAATATAACTTAAGGTGCTTTTGTGTATCCTAAGAAATGGTTCTTCCAATAAGAGTTACTTAATGAAGCGATTGCTACACCTTTATCTCCAGCTTGGATAAATGATCCGCCCCCAAGGTAAATACCCATGTGGGAAGGACCCGATTTATAAGTGTTTTGGAAATAAATTAAGTCGCCTGGTTGTGGATTTGAAGTTTGTGGTAGGCTACCCCAATATCCCGCAACACTTTGTCGGCTAATGTTATGACCAAATTTCTTAAATACGTGGTAGATGTAACCACTGCAGTCAACACCAGTAGCAGAAGTTCCGCCCCAAACGTATGGTACGCCTTGCATTCCCTTTGCATATGCAAGTATGGAAGAACTGTTGCCGCTATTATTACCTGTATTATTGTTGTTATTGTTTTGATTGTTATTTTGGTTGTTGTTAGGCTTATTATCTACTGCGCCTCCAACTGGTGTTTTAGAAAGGTAACGTGTTCCGATATAACCAGTTTGGCCGTTGTAGTTAATTTTACTCCATCCAGAGTTTTCAGAGATTACTTGAACCTTCTGTCCCTGTGGAAGTGCGCCTATGATTCTATAATTTGTACCTTCGCCGCTACGTACGTTTAATGCAGAAGCATTAATGTAGTAGTCACCAATTGCACCTTGATTAGGTTGTTCAGGTTGTTTTGGTTGCTCAGGAGTAGTAGTGCCACCTTTAACGAATTTCATAAATTCGCTACTAACGTAGCCTGTTTTTCCTTGGTAGTTAACTTTAAACCAGCTACCTTCAGAGCCAATTACGTTTAATGTCGAACCATTTAATACGCCACCAATTACGCTATGGTAAGTAGCAGGGCCTGTGCGAACGCGTAGAGATGTTGCGTTAACAACGTAAGTACCACCAGTTTGAACAGTTACATTATTGTTTTGATTATTATTTTGGTTGTTTCCTTGTGTAGCGTTATCGCTAGAACCGCCTTTTGTTACGTAGTCTTTGCTTACGTAAGCTGTTTGGCCTGCATAATTGATTTTGAACCAATCTTGCACTTCGCCAACAACTTGTACTACTTGTCCTTTTGTAACAGAACCTACAGTTGTGTGAGAAGTGCTAGGACCTGTACGAACACGAAGGGAAGATACATTTACTGTATAGTTTCCGCTTGCTGGTTTTACAGATTCTTGGTTGTTATTATTCGTATTATTGTTTGAAGAACCTGCGTTAGAAGAAACACCAGATACGAATTCGCCACTTACATAGCCAACTTGTCCATTATGGTTGATTTTCACCCAACCATTTTCTTGACCGATTACGTTTAAAGCTTGTCCTTCATATACACGTCCTGAAACAGAACTAGAAGTGTTAGGAGCTGTACGAACACGTAATACATCAGCAGTAACTTTATTGTTTCCACTTGTATTACTTACATTAGAATTGCTTGTTCCATTTTTTGATACAAATTCGCCGCTAACAAAACCGGTTTGTCCATTAATGTTAATTTTGAACCAACCATTTTCTTGGCCAATCACGTTTAAGGATTGACCGTTATAAACGCGTGAGATGATGTCGTGAGAAGTACTTGATCCTGCACGAACATGTAATACGCTAGCGTTTACCGTATAAGATGAGCTGTTTGATGCAGAAGCTTGGACAGTTGTAGCAGCTTTTTGTGTATTTTGTTCTGGGGCAGCTTGAACACTATCAAGTGTAGGTGCTGCTCCTCCTGCTACAGACACTGCCGCAAGACCGGCAAGGTATTTTTTCATAATTTGTCGATTCCTTTCTGTCTGTAATGTAGTGAAGAAATATTTACCAACTGTTAAAAATTCTAAAGAGCATGTCGATTACTGTCAAGACTTATGCGGGAATCTGAATATGACAAAAAGATTACAAAAAAAATCAAGGCATAAATCTATACCTTGATTTCCATTTAAATACATATATTGAATGTAGAAAGAATAGAAATTATTCGTGTTTAAGAAGATGACATATTGGATTGTAACAAACTTTGAGAAAAGGATCTTTGTAGCATTTTAGTGATAGGGCCAACTTGACCATCTTGGATTGCGGTTCCATCAAGATGAGTCATCGGCAAAATTTCAATCGTCGTTCCTGTAAAGAAACATTCATCGGCTTGATAAACATCCCGAACGCTGAAAAGTTCTTCTTGTACAGGAATGCGAAGGGTTTTCGCTAAAGAAAGGACATATTGACGAATAATGCCATTTAAAATAAGGTGATTAGCTGGATGTGTGTAAAGAGTTCCGTTTTTGATTAGAAAGAAGTTAGAACAGCTTCCCTCAGTTACAGTACCATTTCGTACGAAAAGAGCCTCTTTACAACCTTTGCGCTCAGCTTTCGTAGCAGCTAATACATTGGGTAATAAATTTAATGATTTGATATCACAGCGTAGCCAGCGCGTATCTGGTTCTGATATAGCGCGTACACCATATTCAATCCATAATGCTGGTCTTTCTTTCTTTGTAATATAGGCATAGATTGTCGGAGGGACGTCATATGAGAATGTATGGGTACGAGCTTGTACACCACGAGATACTTGTAAATAAATAGTTCCATCTTCGTGGAAGTTATTATTTTCAATTAGTTTATAAAGTAGGGTAATAAGTTCTGCTTTTGAGAAAGGGAGTGTTAATTCTATTTCTTCCATGGAGCGATATAATCTTGTGATATGCGGATCTAATAAGTGAAAGTTTCCTTTATATAGGCGAATAACCTCGTAGACACCATCCCCAAACTGCAAGCCTCTTTCTTCAAGTTCTATGTACGTTTTTTGTTTCATTGTATCAATAACTGCATCATTCCAAAGTACAAATCTTTCATATGCCAATTTTCGTCCCATCCTTTCGTAAGTGCATAAGTAAAGTGAAACTTTAATTCATAAAAATCCCTATAGTAATTTTTATGTGGGTAACTCTTTACATATGACGTATATGTATTTGTAAATGGTAGAGAAGTAGTGGTGATTTATAGCATTTTGTATATACAAATTCGAAAATAAGAAATAAGAATCCTGCTTTTAAATAAAAAAAAGCAACATTCTTATGGAATGCTGCACAAGGAGGGTAGCTATCTTTCATAGGGACATCGTCTTATTGAATGTTTTGTGTATGGAAACAAAACATATTGAAAGACAATTATAAGAAAGTAGAAATAAAACGATTCATATATTTCTTTAAGGGATCTTATTACAGATGAGAGATAAGAAATATATAGAACCTCGTTTACATATTTTATTATAGAGATGTTTCGTTAACTCTATGTGAATATTTGGTAAAGGTTATGTAATGTTAAAGTTAATGAATATAAGTGATTGTATGGAGAAATATAAAAAAAAGAGGCTGAGATTACTCAGCGCTCTTCTTTTCTTCTTTAATAGCTGTCTTTACTTCACCAGTTTTGGTCTTGTTGCTTTCAGAGAAGCGAAGTAAGTCACCTTCAATGATTTTGTCAGACATGTTTAATTCATTTTGGGCACGATCAATGAGTGGTTGAGATTCTTCTTTTGGTAATTGTACAACTTCGCCAGTATTACGATCGTAGAATGTACTGTTCGTGTACATGTACTTATCTGTAACGAAGCTACCGTCACGAAGAACAACAAATCCTTTATTTTCTGGTGAGAATACATCATGACCA
Organism: Bacillus basilensis; assembly: GCF_050630465.1. Lineage (NCBI taxonomy): Bacteria > Bacillati > Bacillota > Bacilli > Caryophanales > Bacillaceae > Bacillus > Bacillus basilensis. The sequence continues at coordinate 137,419 of NZ_JBNTQO010000011.1, forward strand.
AATTGAATTTGATTCGTAGAATCTACACCAAGTAAGTTTAGAATTGTTGGTTTAATGTCAATTTCACCAGTTGGTTTTGAAATTGTTTTACCTTCTTTTTGACCAGGAACGTGAATAAACATCGGTGTTTTTTGTAAGTTCATATGGTCAAATGCAGTAATTTCTTCTTTTCCTAAGAACTGTGCCATTGCACGGTTATGGTTTTCAGAAATACCATAGTGATCACCGTAGAATACGATAACTGAGTTGTCGTAAATACCTTCTGCTTTTAGACGCTCAATAAAGTGTTTCATTGCTTCGTCTAAATAGCGAGCAGTTACCATGTAACGGTCAAATACGCCATCACCAGAATTGTATTCATCGATTAATTTCGTACTTTCATCATAAGTGAATGGGTAATGGTTTGTTAAAGTAAGGAAGCGAGTATAGAACGGTTGCTTCACTTCTTTTAACATATCGATAGATTGATCGAAGTATTCGATATCTTTTAATCCCCAATTTAATTTTGTTTCTGGTGTAATCTTGTAGTCAAGTTCGTTGTAGTAACGATCATAACCAAGTGCTGGATACATAATGTTACGGTTCCAGAACGTTGCGTTGTTCGCGTGGAATACCGATGTGTGATATCCTTGCTCACGTAAAATTTCTGGAGTTGCTGTATATTCGTTATTACCATGTGTGAAGAATACAGCACCACGGTCTAGTGGATACATTGAAGTATCTACTAAGAATTCAGCGTCAGATGTTTTTCCTTGACCAGTTTGATGGAAGAAGTTATCAAAGTAATAACTTTCTTTCGTAAATTGGTTTAAGAATGGTGTAACTTCTTGTCCGTTAACTGTTGCACCAATTAAGAATGTTTGTAATGACTCAAGAGAGACGACAATTACGTTTTTCCCTTTTGCAGTACCAAACATATTTGGATCTGGTTTGCTTTGCGTTGTTTTTACGTAGTTCTCTGTTTCCTGTAATTTACTACCGTCAGCAAATGCTTTTTGTGAACTTGATTTTGCTTGTAAGCCAAGATCATATACTTGGTGTACATATAAACCTAAGTTTTTAACAAGCATAACGCGGTCGAATGAACGTGTTAATAGTTCTGGACGTTCAGCTTCTGCCAGTCCTAAGTTTGCGAAGAAAATAGCAATTGTTGACACGAAGTATAGGGAACGCATTGGGCGTGCTACACGTTCTGTCGGTGCAAAATTCTTCATCTTCTTCAATAAAATGAAGAATACGATAATATCAGCAAATGCAAGGATAATTTTGTAGTTAAACAATTCTTTTACACTAGAACCTAAACTTCCGAAGTTAGATGTTTGTCCTAGTACTGGTAAAGTAACGAAGTCATTATAGAATCCGTAGAACATTACGTTACCAACAAGAACGATTGTTAAAACAAAACTAATTCCAAGTGCTATATAGTTACGTTTTTTCCCTTTTGCAAATAATGCAAGACCAACAAGCAGTAATGATGCTGCTAATGGGCTAAGGAATAAAATGAATTCTTGCATGAAAGATTCAAGTTTTAAATCAAAGCTTGTGCGTGTAATAAGGTATGTCTTCAACCATAAGGCTAAAGCTACGAATACAGTGAAACGCACATTTTGAAATTGTGATTTCAAGGTTTCTTTCATTCATTTCCACCCTTTCTCTATCAGGCTTGGTCGATTTTGGAGCGAAAAATGCTAAAATAAAAAATACATAGTTTTCTTGGCCATAATTAGAGGTTCTATATTCACCCATATACGACTATAACTATGCATACCCTTTTGGTTTCTTGTGTTGCTCATAAGCATAACGTCATTTCTGTATTATACAACAAAATTCATTTCTGAGAAACACTATAACATTTTACATTTTTTGTATGAGATTTGTCACTACCAGAGAAAACTTTAACATTCGTTTATATGTCCGTCAACTAGAAAATATAACAAAGGTAGAGCAGAATGTTAAGTGAAAGTGAAAATTTTCTTTGTTGAGAAATAAGAAATGACAATGGGTAAGTGGTTATCTAGAAACCTATTATATGAAGGGAAGTATGCAAAAATTAACGAACACTTGTTCTTTTTTGGTTTGTTTGTTACAATGAAAGTTCATTGATAGATTATGTGTAATTTTGATGAACTTTTACTGATAACATATTGTAGCTTATTTTTTTAAAAAAATAGGGAGGCTTTTACATGGAACAAAAATTTTCAGTTGAAGCGTTTTGGAAGAAAGTAAAACATGTTGCAAAGCAAGCAGGGCAGTCGGTCATTTATGCAAGTTTATTATTGTTTTACGTTTTGCAGAAACCGGATGTTCCAAAACGAGTGAAAATTATTGTAATTGGAGCGCTTGCTTATTTTATTGCACCGATTGATGCGATTCCAGATTTCATTGCTGGAATTGGTTATACGGATGATTTAGGGGCGTTAATGGCTGCACTATTACAGGCGTCGTTATACGTCAATGAAGATGTGAAAGATAAGGCACGAGTGAAGTTGGCAGAATGGTTTGGTTCGGATATAGACACATCCTTTATCGATCAGAAATTAGATCAATAGGTGAGAACTGTCATATGGTGACAGGGCGAACGTAAGCGAGGAAGTGCATTATGCCATCAGGAAGAACGCATACGAAAATAAACTTAATATCCCTTCCGGTTGTTTTGTTTTTGCTCTTTTCGTATGGATTAACAAATTTTGATTTTTTATTAACTTTTGCAATTGGCTTTTTAGTAGGGACTTCATTTTTAACGCCGGATTTAGATACGTATAGTAATGCGTATAATAAATGGGGATTCCTGCGTATATTTTGGTATCCGTATAAGAATGTCATGCCGCATCGCTCCTTCTTTACACATACAATTATACTTGGTGATGTAATTCGTATTGCATACATGTTAATTGTGTTTTCTCCGTTTTTATTCCTATTAAATGTAATCGCACTTGACGGGAATTTAATAGAAATTGCGAAGAAACATGAGGTTGAAATTGTAACGTTCGTAATGGGAATTGTTGTGGCAAGTACGCTTCACATTATAGCGGATAAAGTGAATACGCGCCGCAAGAAGATGATGAGAAAAAAGAAGAAACGCAGAAGATAAAAAAACCATCCCAAAAGGTATTTTGGGATGGTTTTTTCTTATTAATCAAACGTTTGTTTAAAAAGGAAATTAAGCTTTCAGTACTTTAATGCCTTTTACGATGTTCCAAATGAAGTAGTATAAGCTAATGATTCCGCAAATACATAAGACAATCATTGTACCGATCCCCAGTGTTACGTCTGGTTGATCAGATCCAAGACCCATAATTCCTAAAATAGTTACGCTAATGAATGTAGCGATACTTGGAATAATGTGTGTCCATAGAGCGCGTTTTGCATGTGGTTTTGTTTCAGCATCGCCTACAATCCACACAATAATAGGGAATAAGATAGGGGCAAATAATACACTAAAGTAAGATAAAGCTGCTAATATTTTGTTTCCGTTCATATATATCACCTCATAAATAATGTCCGTTGTTATACTATTATTATGCAATAGTTTTGACAAGCTTACTATCGATGAACATTACAAGAACGTGACGATTTTGTAAGATTTTCTGGTGAAATAATAAAATTTTCAAAAAAATCTTTTTTAATGGAAATTGTTATGGTACAGTATAAATGAAAGTTATTGAAAACGTTTTCTTAAACGTTTTTTTATTTTTAGGATTAAAGGTATGATGACCTGATAGTCTACTGATGAGGTTATTCTATTTAAAAGGGGATTCTTTAGGGGGAGAGAACAATGAACACATGGACACAAGTTTATGATCCGTTCGGAAACATTTGGATTTCGGCAGCGGTCGCACTTATTCCGATTATATTTTTTTTCTTAGCTTTAGCAGTTTTCCGCATGAAGGGGTATGTGGCAGGATTTATTACAGTTGTACTTACAATTTTAGTGGCGTTATTCGCTTATAAGATGCCGTTCACGATGGCGATGGCAGCGACCGGATATGGTTTCTTATACGGATTATGGCCAATTGCTTGGATTATCATTATGTCGGTATTTTTATATAAAATTTCTGTGAAAACAGGTCAATTTGATGTGATTCGTGCATCTGTATTATCCATTACGAATGACCATCGTTTACTCGTTATTTTAATCGGTTTTTCATTCGGAGCATTTTTAGAAGGGGCAGCAGGATTTGGTGCACCAGTAGCGATTACGGCAGCACTTCTGGCAGGCCTTGGGTTAAATCCTTTATATGCAGCGGGTCTTTGTTTAATTGCAAATACGGCACCAGTAGCGTTCGGGGCGATGGGAATTCCGATTACAGTTGCTGGACAAGTAACAGGTATTGATCCACATAAAATCGGACAAATGGCTGGACATCAATTACCGTTTCTATCATTATTTGTTCCGTTCTTTATCGTATTTTTAATGGATGGATTGAAAGGGGTAAGACAGACTTGGCCTGCTTTACTTGTAGCGGGTAGTTCGTTTGCAATTACTCAGTTCATTACAGCGACATTCTTAGGACCAGAACTTCCGGATATTACGTCAGCACTTGTAAGTTTAGTTAGTTTATCGTTGTTCTTAAAAGTATGGCAACCGAAAGAAATCTATCAATCCGGGCAAGCAAATAGTGAAGTAGCTGCAACAACAACGGCGGCATCGATGCCGAAATTAACGTTAGGAAAAGTTGTAAAGGCATGGTCTCCATTTATCGTATTAACGGTTATGGTAGTTATTTGGAGTCAAAGTTTCTTTAAAGCATTATTTGCTCCAGGAGGCGTGTTAGAAAGCCTTGTATTTAAGTTTGAAATTCCAGGCTTGCATAATTTGGTAATGAAGGCAGAGCCTATTGTAAATAAAGCGACGCCTTACGAGGCAATTTTGAAGTTTGATGTATTATCAGCAACTGGAACAGCGATTTTAATTGCTTGTCTCATTTCCATGTTTATTTTGAAAATGAGTGTAAAAGATGCAGTAGTAACATTTAAAGAAACGTTAAGCGAATTGAAAATGCCAATTCTATCTATCGGATTCGTATTAGGATTTGCATTTATCGCAAACTATTCTGGTCTATCTTCTACACTAGCATTAGCACTAGCAGGAACTGGCGGACTATTCCCATTCTTCTCACCATTCCTAGGCTGGATTGGCGTATTCTTAACAGGTTCCGATACGTCAGCGAATGCATTATTCTCAAATCTACAAGCAATTACAGCACAACAAGTTGGTGTATCTGAAGTACTTCTCGTTGCAGCAAATACAACGGGTGGTGTAACAGGAAAAATGATTTCTCCGCAATCAATTGCAATTGCTTGTGCGGCAGTTGGACTTGCTGGAAAAGAATCAGATTTATTCCGCTTCACAGTGAAGCATAGTTTATTCTTTGTAATTATTGTTGGTATTATGACGTATGTACAGGCATATTATTTAACGTGGATGATTCCATAAGTAACAAAAGAAATAAACTTTGCATTTTTCAGATTATCGTGTATGATGGGAAAGTATTGAAAATTAAATCAGTGATAAACTAGGGGTGCCTAACGTATGCGTAGGCTGAGAGAGAAGCGCGTGATCTTCTTAACCCTTTGGACCTGATCTGGCTCGTACCAGCGTAGGGAAGTTAACGGCTTTACATAATGATGTCTTTTATGAGCCAGGTCCTTATTTTTTTATGGACCTGGCTCTTTTTATTTTGGCATACGCTGGCCATATCTCGTCCTTGTCACGAACAGGGGAGGCAACAAAGGTTATGAAACAATCTGTTTCAGCTGAGCAAATTGAATTGAAATCGAGTTTACCAGGGAGTAAGAAAGTATATGTAGATGGACCACGCGCAGGTATGAAAGTGCCGATGCGTGAGATTGAACAAAGCGAAACGAACGGCGTCTCAAATCCGCCAATCCGTGTGTATGATACGAGCGGTCCTTATACGGATCCGGCGTATAAAGTAGAGCTGGAAAAGGGGATTCCAACGCCGCGCCACTCTTGGATTCTAGAGCGCGGGGATGTAGAGGCATATGAAGGGCGCGAGGTGAAACCAGAGGATGACGGTGTGAAAGTGGCTTCGAAACATACACATATTTTCCCGCAAATGGATCGCCAGCCGCTTAGAGCGAAGCAAGGTGCAAATGTTACGCAAATGCATTATGCGCGTAATGGCATTATTACGTCTGAGATGGAATACGTTGCGATTCGTGAAGGCGTAGAGCCTGAGTTTGTTCGTAAGGAAATTGCAGAAGGTCGTGCCATTTTACCAGCGAATATTAATCATCCGGAAGCAGAACCGATGATTATCGGGCGTAATTTTCACGTGAAGGTCAATGCAAATATCGGAAACTCTGCTGTATCTTCTTCTATTGCAGAAGAAGTAGAGAAGATGACGTGGGCAACGCGCTGGGGTGCAGATACGATTATGGATTTATCTACAGGTAAAAATATTCATACGACGCGTGAGTGGATTATTCGTAACGCGCCTGTACCAGTTGGAACTGTACCAATCTATCAAGCACTGGAAAAAGTAAACGGAATTGCAGAAGATTTAACGTGGGAAGTGTATCGTGATACGTTAATTGAGCAAGCGGAGCAAGGCGTGGATTACTTTACGATTCATGCCGGAGTATTACTTCGTTACATTCCAATTACGGCAAAACGTACGACGGGTATCGTTTCACGCGGTGGTTCAATTATGGCGCAGTGGTGTTTATTCCATCATAAAGAAAACTTTCTATACACTCATTTTGAAGAGATTTGTGAAATTATGAAGCAGTATGATGTTTCGTTCTCTCTCGGAGATGGATTACGTCCAGGTTCAATTGCAGATGCAAATGACGAGGCACAATTCTCTGAGCTTGAAACACTTGGTGAATTAACGAAAATTGCTTGGAAACATGATGTGCAAGTGATGATTGAAGGGCCTGGGCATGTACCGATGCATTTAATTAAAGAGAATATGGAGAAAGAGCTTGATATTTGTCAGGGCGCGCCGTTCTATACACTTGGGCCGTTAACGACAGATATTGCACCAGGTTATGACCATATTACATCGGCAATTGGAGCTGCGATGATTGGCTGGTTTGGAACGGCGATGCTTTGTTATGTAACGCCGAAAGAACATTTAGGATTGCCAAATAAAGATGATGTTCGCACGGGGGTTATTACGTACAAGATCGCTGCACATGCAGCTGATCTTGCGAAAGGGCATAAAACGGCTCATCAGCGTGATGATGCACTTTCAAAAGCTCGTTTTGAATTCCGTTGGCGCGATCAATTTAATTTATCTTTAGATCCTGAGCGTGCGATGGAGTACCATGATGAAACATTGCCAGCAGAAGGCGCGAAAACGGCTCATTTCTGTTCCATGTGTGGACCGAAGTTTTGTAGTATGAGAATCTCACATGATATTCGTGAATACGCGAAAGAAAATGATTTAGAAACGACAGAAGCAATTGAAAAAGGGATGAAAGAGAAAGCGAAAGAATTTAAAGACACTGGTAGTCATTTATACCAATAACACGTTACACCTCTTTACTTGATTGATCACACTGTAGTACCTAACTTAAATATAGAAGAAGCCCCCTTTGCTAAGACGGTAGCAAAAGGGGCTTCTGTCGTTTATAAGGCGAAGAAGAGGTGTACCCAGTAGTATAAGAGGAATAATGTGACGACTGTTGTGAGAGGAATAACGATAAGGGATACACTTAAATAGTCTTTCCATTTTACTTTAATTTTGTTTTGTTTCAGTATATACATCCAAATGAGGGAAGCTAGCGTACCGATTGGTAATAATAGTGAACCGATGTCACTACCGATAATATTTGCGAGATAGATAGTTTTTAATGTGACTGGGTCTAGTCCCATTTCTGTTAACGTAATGGTACCAATCATAAGTGCAGGGTGATTATTGAAGATGTTAGAGAGGAGGGAAACAAGTCCGCCCATTGCAAAGCTAGCATAGAGTAGATGCTGACTTACAACTGGTTCGAGCCAATTTACAAGTGCTGTTGTTAATCCTGCGTTGTGAAGTCCGTAAATAATGACGTACATAGAGAAGGCGAAAATTAAAATGTGCCACGGTGTCTTTTTCAAAATGTCGACAGGATTTGTTCGTAAGTAGTACCATCTCCAGATGAGAAGAACGAGTGAGCCGAGTACGGCAACAATTTCAATTGGGATAGATAAGAAGGATGCGACGAATAGAAGACAGCGCATAAGGAAGACGAAGCCTAATACTTTCAACATAAATCTTGTCCGTTTTTGTTTCGTATCAACAGAATTTTTTCCTTTTAATGGATGGAAGTTTTTTGTGAAGAACATTTCTTCGATATCATATGAAGAAACAGGTAATCTTTCTGGTAGTTTTTTCTTTAAAACTGTGTACATAAGCCATGACATAAACAATAGTCCTAATGTTGCAGGTACAAACATCATAGCAGTATGCATATAAAGAGTCATATTTACGATATTTAATGCGATTAAGTTTACGATATTACTTACACCAATTGGTGCACTAGATGCAGTAGCGATTAAAGCACCGCTTAATAAATAAGGGATTTGTTGATGGGGTTTTAATTGAAGATTTTTTAGGAGAAGAATTAAAATTGGAGTTGTAATTAAAATACTACCGTCGTTATTAAATAAAAGAGTCATAAGAAAACATAATAATTGAATATACCAGTATAAACGGCGACCAGAACCTTTTGCTAAATTTGCAAGTTTCGCTGCGGACCAGTGGAAGAAGCCGAAGCTTTCTAATATAACCGCCATAACGATGGTCGCTAATATTGTTATGGAGGCACCGCCAATTTTACTGATAATGTCCATGACGTCTGGTTTTGATACAAGTCCAGTAATCAGGATAATGCCAGCACCAATTGCTGCCGGCCACGCCTCATTTAAACCACGGGGTCGCCAAAAGACAACAATCATTGTTAAGAAGAATACAATAATAGTAATCCATATTTCAATGCTCATATTTTACCTACCTTTCTACTTTTCCTTAAACCAATGTAGCTTGTCTCAAGGTCTGTATTGATAGTATATTCAGCAAAAAATAAGAAGAACTAGGCATATAATGGAATGAAGTGAATATGTGTTTTTCAAGCTAAAGGACAAGTGTCACTACTAGTGAAATAACTATTGTGAGAGGAGTCTATAAATTAGTTGGGCAGTAAGATAGTAAATGAAATTTATATGGGTGATTATGGAGATGTATTGGCGCAACTCAAAATATATCAGCGATTATTGGAAAATATCGGCGCAACTCAAAATATATCAGCGATTTTTAAAATATATCGATTTACCGACAAAACATGACAAAAGGAGTCCATCCCAAAATATCTTTTGGAACAGACTCTTCATTATTTTTCCTTCAAAAAAGTTCGATCCTTCAAGAATAAATTCCAGAAGAAAATAAATCCTGGTAACAAAATTGCAATTCCAATTGCGTATAGAATAAGCAATGCATAGAATGTTTCTGTCGTTGTAAAGCTTGTAAATACAGTTACATCAGGATAAATAATATATGGTAAATGCGCGACACCGTAAGCGTAACTTGCAAATGCATATTGAGCGACGACTGCTAAGACGGCAATGCGAGGGTATCCTAGTGTATCGTACTTCTTGTTTGTCCACCAAAGAGAAGAGTACCCGATAACGAATAAAACGATAGAAACTGTAAACCATGGGAATTGCTTTATTAGCCCTTGCATAAGCCAGTGTGTTTCCGGATCCATTACAACGAGTGCGATAATCGCCGTAACGAGTGTTGCAGGACCAAGGATGATAGCGTTTCTTCTATAAATTTTATATGCATCTTCTGAACCTTGTTCTCTCGCAAAATCAGCAAGAAAGAGAGAAGATAGAAATAGTTCCGAAGTTAGTCCGAAGAGCATATAACAATAAATAACAGGACTAGAAAGAAGTTTTCCATACAGGAGTACTTCTTTTCCCTCAGACATTGTAATATAGGCACCTTCTGTAACGGGTAAAACAGTAATTAATAGAGCTGGAATTAAGAGCCCTGTAATACCTGAAATAATACGAAGAAGGTGTTGGTACTTCGGCAGAGAATAAGCAAATACCATAAATGTACTGCGAATTGCCACGAGTACTAAAATTAACATAACGGGTACGAACATTACTGTCGCAAGGGTAAAGGCTGCTTTAGGAAAGAAGCCAAGAAATGCGACAACGACAAAGACGAGAAACGTATTTGTTACTTCCCAAGTTGGTGATAAGTATCGATTGGCAAGCTTGGCAGCGAGCGTTGGATGTTTTGCGTATACCATGCCCCAAAAACCTGCTCCAAAATCGATGGACCCTAATATACTGTATACGAAAATAAGAGCCCATAAGATGATGATTGCAATACTTTCCTCATGCACGAGAATCGCCTCCTTCGTGATGTAAATCATTTGTAAGCGGATGTTTCTTAAAGAATGTCCGTAGCACAAAAACTGTTAAAATACCGAGTCCAATATATAAAATGATGAATAGAATAAATAAAGGACCGACGAAATCGGCGCGTGTAGAAGCGTCAACTGTACGTTGCATACCATAAATGGTCCACGGTTGACGACCGCTACAGCTGAAAATCCACCCGAATTCAATACCGAGCAACATAACCGGTCCACATGCGGCAGTTCCCCAAAGAAGCCACTTCGGTAATTCTGCTCCTTTTTTTCGGTAAACAAAGTACCAATATAAGAGGGCGATTGCTGCAACTGCAAAGGTAAAGGCAGCGGTGCCGACCATTAAGTTAAATAGTGTATGTGTGTAAAATGGTGGCCATGTTTCTTGTGGGAATTCTTTTAGACCTTTTACGACAGTGCTAGGATCTAGTCCCACTAGTAGGCTGAGCATGTTCGGAATTTCTAGTGCATAGTTTAGTTCAAGTGTGTTAGGATCTACAACTCCGCCAATTGATAACGGTGCATGCGATGTCGTTTCAAATAAAGCTTCAGCAGATGCTAGTTTTTCAGGGGAATGCTTATGTAAGGCAATTGCCGATTCGTGTCCCGAAAGCCACATCGTAGCGCCTGTAATAAATGTCACGACGAGTCCTAACAGAAGCCCCTTTTTATGATAAGCAATTTCGCGTTTACTTAAATTCTTCTTTAATAATTTAAATCCAGCGATAGAGGCAATGACGGCAGCTCCAGTTGCATAGGCAGTAATAACAACATGAAATGCGCTTGTGCCAAAACTTGGATTAAAGAAAGCTTTCCACGGATCAACGTTAAAAACTGATCCATCTGGTCCCATTGAAAAGCCCGCAGGTGTATTCATCCATGTATTTGCTGATGTAATAAGCACGGCGGATGCCGTGGCACCAATCATGACGAAGAATAGCGAGATTAATCTCATGAATGGAGGTAGTTTGTCAGCTGCATATACATAAATGGACATGAACAAAGCCTCTAAAAAGAAGGCGAAAATCTCAATTTGAAAAGGAACAGAAATAACCTGCCCAACAATTTTGGCAAAACCAGGCCAAAGAAGTGAGATTTGCACACCAACAATTGTTCCAGTTGGAATTGCTACACCAAGAAGGATGGCAAATGCTTTTGTCCATCTTTTCGCCATAATGGCGTAGTCGGAATTTTTCTTCCAGTGAAAGAGTATTTCACTTATAAAAATCATCAATGAAAGCCCGACACCAAGTGTTGCAAAGATAATGTGGAATGCTAGTGAAGAACCAAAAAATGCTCTTGCTAATGTTACCGTATCCATATGTAAACTCCTCTTCTTTTTGCCATTATTTTCTGATTGAATTGGAAGATTTATTCAAAAAAACTACCAAAAATATATATGTATTTAAAAAGTGGATATGGTAATATAATGTTTGAATATTCTAAACAGAAAGAAATTAATGTTTAATAATATTTTGTTTGTTTTTTAGTAAAGAATATTTTATAATCTTTTATGCGAACATAAGTTCTGTTTTTGGGATGAAGAAGTTTATGTGAAATGGAGAGGATGTTTTATGTATCCTGAAGTCATTAAAAAGATGGCATTTTCAAAAGAGCATAGAGATTTATTATTGAAGCTGTATAATAAAGAGATTACGCGTCGTGAGTATGATCGACTCGTGGAATCGCTATATAGACCTTCTAAAGAGGCTTGTGAGGGATAGAGGTACGGGAGACAATCTAATAGATTGTCTTTTTTAATTTTACGTATGTTCTGGTAAAATTAAGGCTAGCCTTATTAGGGAGGTGAAAAGATTGCGGAAACGTGTATATATAGGGATTGGAGTTATTCTCTTAATCGCTTTAGGTGGAATTGTATTTTGGTCAGCTTTGCAAGGAAACCGTACGGAACATTTTATCTTAAGACATATGGTAAATGAAAATGGGACGCTTGCTACTTATCGTTTAGGGGATACAAAGGCAGGTACGGGTGAAGCGAAGGGCCGTGAAGCTTTATCAGAATCGGCAGGATTGTGGCTACAATATACATTGGATAAAGACGATCAAGCGTTATTCGATGAACAAGTTAAGGTTATTCAAAATAACTTTGTACATAAGGACCAAATTGTTTTATGGAAAATCTCTGAAAAGGGAGAAATGCAGTCAGCTACAAATGCACTTATAGATGATCTTCGTATTATAGAACAATTATATCGCGCTTATGAAATGTACAAGGAAGAGCGTTATAAAAACTTGGCAGATCAATTGAGTGACGCTGTAATTCGTTATAATAAGAAAGATAATTATTACGTTGATTATTATGATGTAGATGCAGGGAAACAAAATAATTTTGCAACTACATCATACATAAATCCGCACGCATTCTCGTATATGAAAAAGTACGGGAAAGTTTCTGATCAGCAATATCAGGACGTGGTTCAATTTTTAGCGGATTACCCAAGGCATGGCTGGGCATTCCCGAAAGAGTATAAAGAAGATGGTACTTTTACGTACGATAAAGAAGTGAATCTTATTGACCAATCATACGTTGCATATCATCGTAGTTTAGGTGGTCTTTCATCAGATGCTTACTTGGCATTTATAAAGAAAAAATTCCAGGAGGATGGAAAGCTATACGGTCGTTACAATTTAGAAACGGGAAAACAAACTGTGAAGTATGAATCGCCAGCCGCTTACGGATTAACGATTTTGTACGTACTACAAACAGGTGATACAAAGTTTGCGAAGGAATTGTATGATCATATGGCCACATTCCGAAATGACAACGTATTTAGTAGATATTACGGTGGATATGTAACAGGCGAACATAATAATACGCATATTTTCGATAACGTATTGCCACTTTTAGCAGAAATGGAATTAGAGAAGAGTAATAAATAAAAGGTGCCATCCTATGGGAATGGCACCTTTTATTTATTGATATAATTTACGTCCTAATATTGGAGAAGTATTCAATCACAAATTTACGAAATTGCTGAGCAGTTTTCGATAAGTAGCGTTTCTTCGACCAACTTAAGCCGATGGTTCGCTTACAATTTGGTTCAATAATACGTAACTTATTTAATGCTAAAGTAGAGTTTTTTAATAAAGTTAAACTTGGGACAAAGGCGATGCCGAGACCTTGCTTAATAAGGTCACTAATCACGGTTGGTTCATCTACTTCAAAAGCGATATGGGGCGTGAAACCAGCTTCTTTACAAAATTCATCCGTTAAGTGCCGAAAACCGTAACCAGTGTTCATACTAATAAATGGTTCGTCTTTTACTTCATGCAGATGGATACTTTCGCGGCCTGATAAACGATGACCTGAAGGGACGACTAAGAAAATTTCTTCCGTAATAAGTGGTTCCCAAATAATTTCCTCGCCTTCAATTGGCACAGAAGAAATGCAAAAGTCGATTTCTATATTATCTAGTTGGCGTTTCATAGAAGGAGTAGATGCGAGAAATTGCTGGAATCGAACGTTAGGATGTTCTAGTAAAAAAGAACCGAGTAGTTCTGGTAATATTCTCGGAATAGAAACTGCCAGTGTAATAGAGCTTTGTTGTAATTCAGCTAAATCTTTAATTTCTCTTTCGCCTTCACTTAATTCATGAAAAATACGCTCTACTCGTTTTAAAAATACTTTCCCAAAAGAGTTTAACGTAATCTGTCGACCTTGGCGATCAAATAACGGGACGCCTAAGTCCTTTTCTAACCTAGCAATTGTTTTGCTGAGCGAAGGTTGCGCAATATGCAATTCTTCAGCAGCTTTTGTCATATGCTCTAATCGTGCGACTGTCTGAAAGTATTTTAGTTGAAGAAGTTCCATTTTGACTCTCCTTTCTATAGACCAAAAGGAATGAATTGATAATTAAAGATGTATTATACAGTATGAAAATAGACGTGTATAGTAAATCTGTTAAACCATTCTAATGGTGTTAAATTAGGAGAAGGAGTATGTTTCATGAAGGGAATTCAACTTATATTTAAAGATTGGAAAGCGATGTGGCACCATAAACATGGACGTATCGCTTTAATTTTTTTATTAATCGTTCCTTTAATTTATTCAGGATTCTTCTTAGCTGGATATTGGGATCCATACGGACGATTAGATAAATTACCTGTTGCGATTGTAAATTTAGATAAGGGTGCTGCGATGGATGATAAAACAATTCATGCAGGAGACGATTTTGTAAAAAATTTAAAAGAGAATAAGGAATTAGCTTTTCATTTCGTATCAGAAAAAAATGCTGATGAAGGGCTAAAAGAAGATAAGTATTATATGGTTGTTACGATTCCAGAGGATTTCTCTAAAAAGGTAAGTACGCTTATGGATGAGAAACCAGAGCCAGCGCAGCTTCAGTACAAAGTAAATCCAGGTAAAAACTTTGTAGCAGCGCAAATTGGAACGACAGCTGTCGAAAATATGAAAACAAAAATCTCAAATAGTATTACGAAATCTTATACAGAAGGTGTCTTTTCAAAGTTTCAAGACTTAGCACAAGGATTGAATGATGCAAGTAATGTTGCTGAGAAGTTACACGAAGGAACGACAGATGCAAGAAATGGAGCAAATGAGCTTGCAGATGGTATTCATCGTTTAAGTGACGGGACATCAAAAGTGAAAGAAGGAAGTGACAAGCTTGCGTCTAGCCAATCAGCTTTAATTGGGGGAGCAAACGAGCTGAGTAAAGGAGCGACATCACTTCATAGTGGTATGGAGTTATTAGCGCAAGGTGAAAAAACATTACAATCAGGAGTTAGTGAATTAAGTGCTGGTACAAATGAATGGGTGAATGGAAGTGAGAAGCTTGCTGAAGGGCAAGTAAAAGCGGATGATGCAGCTAATAGTGTAAAACAACAATTAGAAGCGTACGTGAAAAGTCATCCGGAAGTGCAGCAAGATCCTGCTTTTCAAAAGCTCGTTGCTACTTCTAATGGATTAGCTAAAGCAACAAACGCTTTAAATGGTGGCCAACAACAATTGACACAAGGTGCGAAGAAGCTTGCGAATGGTCAGCATAAGATTGAAGAAGGTATGAATACATTCGGAGTTAAGTTAAATGAAGCTACTGCTGGAACGAAAAAGATAGCAGATGGTGCTTCGAATGTAGCTGATGGATTTACGAAATGGGAAAATGGATTTACATCATTACAAGAAGGTGTAAATCACCTTGCGAGTGGCGGAACAGAGCTGAATCATGGTGCTGGGAAGTTAACGAATGGACTTGTTAAACTTGACGATGGTGCGAAAGAACTTTCTACGAAATTGGGAGAGGGCGCAGAGAAGATAGCGGATGTTCGCAATGATGATGCACGCAATACGATGTTCTCAGAGCCAGTTCAATTAGTGAAGTCAACAGTTTCTGACGTACCTAACTACGGTTCAGGTATTGCGCCATATTTCTTATCCCTTGCATTTTATGTTGGCGGAATTATGGCATCGAATATTTTACCGCTTGGTCGTAGACAAAATATGAAAGTAAGCGGAACGGTACACTTTATTAATAAACTAGGGTTGGTATATTTAATTGGACTTATTCAAGCATTACTAGTGGATGTGGTTGTGCTAGGAGTTATGAAATTAGAAGTTGCAAGTGTGCCGCTTTTTGTTTTATCAAGTATTGTTATTTCCTTTACGTTCATGACATTTATTCTTATGCTAGTAACGGTTTTTGGTCTTGTTGGAAAGTTCTTAGCAGTAACGCTTCTTGTCCTGCAATTAGCGACGAGTGGAGGTACCTTCCCGGGAGAATTAAATATAGCTGTTCTTAGCAAAATCGGACAGTTTCTTCCAATGTCTCATTCTCTTAGAGGATTACAAGATGTTATCTCTTTAGGAGATTGGTCGCAATTACAAATGCAAATTTTAATATTGTTATGTTACCTCGTGGTTGCTGGCGGAATTGCTTGGATTACGAGTCATATACAGCATAGAGAAACGAATGCAGAACAAGTTTCTTAAATTGAAAGAAGCTATCCGATTTTTTCGGATAGCTTCTTTTTATTTGCGTTCCATTACCGCAAAGTAATTATTTTCATGATCAGCAAAGTTAAATGCTCTACCAGTAGGTAAATCTACAACTTGTCCAACTGTAACACCTTTCTCAGAAAGATCTTTATACAGTTGATCCAAGTTATTAGCGAAGAACATAAGTGAAGGAGTACCTAAGTTTAATTCAGGCTGCATCTTCGCAATTAACGCTTTATCGTGAAGGACGATGCTTGTTCCTGCTTCTTTTGCTGGCGCAATTTCAATCCAGCGAAACCCTTGTCCGTTATTTTCTTCCGCAATAATTTGGAATCCTACTGTCTCAGTCCAAAATTGTACGGCTTCATCTTGATTATTTACATATAACATAATTTGTCCAATTTGATTAATCATAGGTGTATCCTACTTTCTTTTCTTGTATGGAATTCTATTATATCAAAGATATGGTTTGCATACTTTTTTGTGATGTTTCCGAAGTACGATCTTCGCCCATTTCATATTTGTTGTAGGAGAAGGTCCTGTAATCCACGTATGAAGTGGTAGTGTACTGCAAATGACCATTGCTGAAATCGAGATTGTGGCTGTGATTGTAAATAATAATAGGCTATATAATACTGTGTTTTCTTGCAGTGTGAATAAAGAAAGAAATTTTGTACATAGTTGCAGGAAGAAAAAGTGAGCTAAATAAGCACCATACGTGTAATTCCCGATAAATCGTAAAGCTTTATACAAGAAACCACGTCGCTGCACGATTGTAATAGATAGCACGTAAAGTATGATAATTTCGCATACGATATATAAAAACATAGATGGTTTTAAATAAGTCGAAACGGTTAAATGAATAGAGTTTGCTCCGTAAAAACTAAATAACTCATAATTGATGAATAAAAATAAGATGAAAAATAATATTGTGATAAGCGGGATATGTTTCATGACAAATAAACGCCACGTTTTTAATGCGACAGCAGCGATTCCTCCCATGACGAAATAGAATGAGTAGAAGAAGAAGGAACGATCTGTATAATGTAAAATAGTTGAGCTAGTTAATTTCTCTCCATTAAAAATGTAGTGCGAAGAATACCACATTAATAGGAAATATAGACAAGCAAAGATGGTCATATATTTATATATGTCTTTTTTATTTTCCGTTCGTTTTTGAAACCAATAAAATAGTGTGCACAGTAAAGGAAACAATAAGTGAATTTGGAACATCATAATTACGTACCAAAGATGGGGTGCGGCTGTTCCGAGTAATACACTTTTTATTCCGCTTTGTATTGTAATCATATCGTTTGTTGTTAATAAGTAAAGAATAGACCAGAAGAAATAAGGAATGAGTAAATGTGCGGCTTTTTCATAAATATATTCTGTGTAGGCTAGTTGCTTCGTATATTGTCGAATTAAATGAAAGCCGACGATAAATATGAATGCAGGTGCTGAAAATTTTGCAAGGTTGAATAGCATGCCCATAATGAGGGATTGCTCAAGTAAAACATTTCCTTGATTCATTGTATATAATAAGGAACTTTGCAAAACAACAGCAAGGAATGCAATGCTTTGCAAAACTTTAAATTCTGGTGCGCTTTGAGTCATTATGTCCATCTCCTTTTCCATACATGATTATAGTACGGAGTAAGGATAATGGATGTGGAATATTTGTGAAGATTTTAACAAATTTGTGGCAAGAGGATATATCTATTATAACTTCAAATATATCAACGATTTTTTCGATATACCGACGTGTCGACAAAGGATATCGACTTATTAACAAATAACGACAAAAAGAGGATGCTCCAAATGGGCATCCTCTTTCTATCTATTAAGCAAATTTGTTTTTGATCCAGTTCTTACCTTCTACAAGGCGAGCTGTCATTACGGCACAAGCGTTATCTGCTGTTACGTTTAACATCGTTGCAGGAGGATCAATGATTGTACTAATTGCTGCGATAATTGGTAATGCTTCTGGCGGGAAGCCGTATAGAGAAACGATTAACATTTCACCAATCATACCGCCGCCTGGAATAGCGCCCATTACTGTTCCTACTAATAGAGAAACAACAAGTGCGATTGCCAATGTTTTTGGTCCTTCGAATTCCATGTTGAAAATACCGAATAAGAAAGCAATTTTTAATACGCCACCTAAAACAGAGCCGTCTTTATGAAGTGTAGATCCAAGAAGGACAACTGTTTCACGAACGTCAGAAGAGATACCCATTTTCTTCGTTGCTTCTAAGTTCGCTGGAATACTAGCAGCACTACTACAAGTTGCAAGTGATGTAACTGTAGGAGAGACCATGTTCTTCCAAAAGATTTGAACACCTTGTTTGCGACCTGCAAGGTATGCATAGAACGTGAAGAATACAAAGAAGTAAATTAGAGATGCTGGATAGTATACCATTGCTGCTCGGAAATAAGTTCCAAGAAGTTGTGGTCCGAATTCACCAACTAATGCTGCGAAGTAAGCAGCAAGTCCGATTGGAGCGTAGTACATAATGAAAGATACAACTTTCATTGAAATTTCTGCACCAGCTTGTAGGAATGTAGCGAATGGTTTTCCTTTTTCACCAACTGCTGAAGTTGCAATTCCCATTAAGATAGAGAAGAAAATAAGTGCTAACATATTTTCACGAGATAGTAACTTTGAGAAGTCAGATACTGTTAGAATACCAACAATTTGATCAGCAACACTAACAGCTTTGTCAGCCTTGTCAGGTTGTGTTAGTTCTAATACAACACCTTGTGCTGGCGGGAATACTTTCACGACAATAATCATAAAAATAGCAGCTAAAATACTTGTAAATAAGAAAGTCCCAGCCATACTAGACATAATTTTACCGAAACGTTTTAATCCATCCATATTAGCAATAGATGATGCGATGCTAAAGAACACTAACGGTACAACAATCGTAAACATTAAGTTTAAGAAAATGTCACCAAGCGGCTTTAAAGCAACTGCATCGGCACCCATGAAATAACCAATGAAACCACCAATTAGGATAGAAGATAATAAAATAAGTGGAAAGCGATATGCCTTCATAAATATATCCTCCTATCAATTATAAAAAATCATACTGAATCATTATATCGAGTTAGAGCCTTCTTTACTAGAAGAATACTGATAGATGGAATAGCGTGAAAACCGAGAAATTTTTGTTTTTAAGCTCGGCATACAGCAGGAAATCTAGACATATATATTTGTAACCTAGTAGTGGCAAGGGGTGCACTATAACTTAGGTTAAGAACAAGGGGGAGGGAAGCGAGATGAATATTTTGCTTTGCTGTGCAGCGGGAATGTCTTCCAGTTTGATTGTTACAAAAATGGAGAAAGCAGCAGAGGCAAGAGGGATAGAGGTGAAGATTTGGGCAGTATCAGGTTCTGAAGTAAATAGCCACATTGATGAAGCGGATGTACTGCTACTTGGACCGCAAGTACGTTATTTATTACCGAAAATGAAAGAATTATGTAAGGAGAAAGGGATACCCGTTGATGTCATTCAATCTGTCCATTACGGGCTTTGTAATGGAGAAGCTATCTTACAAGCAGCTTTGTCAATGAAACCATGAGGAGAGTGGGATAGATGATACGGTTTTTAGAAAAGTATGTGATGCCGATAGCAGGGAAGGTTGCAGAGCAGAGGCATTTGCAAGCGATTCGTGATGGAATTATTTTGACGATGCCTTTCTTAATTATTGGATCATTTTTTCTTATTATTAGTGCTTTACCAATACCAGGATACAATGATTTTATGGCAAGTTTGTTTGGGGAGAATTGGCAGAGGGCTTTGGGGTATCCAGTTAGTGCAACTTTTAATATAATGGCTTTAATAGCTGTTTTTGGAATCGCTTACAGGCTTGGGGAGTATTATAAAGTGGATGCTTTAGCATCTGGGGCATTGTCGCTTGTGACGTTTTTACTTGCGACGCCATTTCAAGTCGCATATATTATACCAAGTACAAAAGAGAGTGTACTTGTAGAAGGTGCTATCCCAGCAGCATTAATGGGAAGCCAAGGGTTGTTTGTAGCAATGATTATTGCACTTATATCTACTGAACTTTATCGGTTTATTGTACAAAAAAAGATAATTATAAAGATGCCAGAGACAGTTCCACCAGCTGTGACGCGTTCATTTGCGGCACTTGTTCCAGGATTTATTGTTGTAACGGTTATTTGGATTTTACGCTTAATTATAGAAAATACTTCTTTTGGCAGTATCCATAATATTGTAGGGCAAATTTTACAGGAACCACTTAGTGTACTTGGTGCTAGTCTTTGGGGCGCAATAATAGCAGTTATTCTCGTTCATGTTCTTTGGTCGTGTGGAATTCATGGTGCTACTATTGTTGGTGGTGTAATGAGCCCCGTTTGGTTGTCGTTAATGGATCAAAATCGAGTTGCTTTTCAAGCAGGGCAAGATGTACCAAATACGATTACCGCACAGTTTTTTGATTTATGGATTTATATGGGCGGTTCCGGTGCAACACTCGCTTTAGTTGTAGGAATGTTACTATTTGCGCGAAGTCAGCAATTAAAAAGTTTAGGGAGATTGTCAATTGCGCCTGGCATATTTAATATTAATGAGATGGTAACTTTTGGTATGCCGATTGTAATGAACCCAATTTTATTAATTCCATTTATATTGGTTCCAGTTGTGTTAACAATTGTTTCTTACTTTGCAATGGAATGGGGATGGGTAGCTCGGCCGAGTGGAGCTGCTGTACCTTGGACGACACCAATTCTATTTAGTGGATATTTAGGATCGGGCGGGAAAATTTCAGGCGTTGTTTTACAACTTGTTAACTTTGCGCTTGCATTCTTCATTTATTTACCGTTCTTAAAAATATGGGATAAACAAAAGGTAGCGGAAGAAAAGGGGGAGTAAAGAACTAAAATGGATACGATAGAGACGAAAGCTTTTCATTTAATTTTGCATGGGGGAAATGCGAGAAGTTGTTCAATGGAAGCAATTGATTGTGCAAAGCGTGGAGAGTTTACAGAAGCAGAAGCAAAATTACAAGAAGCGTTAGAGGAATTAAAAGAGGCGCACCGTGTACAAACGGAGCTCATACAGAAAGAAGCTGGTGGTGAAAAGACCGAAGTTACTCTTCTAATGGTGCACGCGCAAGATCATTTAATGAACGCGATTACGGTGAAGGAATTAGCGAGTGAATTTGTAGAATTATATAGGAAGATGTTAGCGACCGAATGAACCTTGCGTATGCAAGGTTTTTTTATGTATACGTCTGTACCATCAGTGGAGGGTTCGTCCCACTGATGGTATTTACAACCCTCCTTTTTACAAATGAGTAAGAGTGATATTTAATCGGTATTTACAATCTCTCCTATACCACGAATTAGTTTTTTTATATGCATCTCATTTGGTTTTAATATACTTACGATATAATCAATTGCTATTTGCGGTTCAACGGTTGTACCGCACGTATAACAATCAATGGCGGCAAAGTTTTTTTCAGGATAAGTGTGAATAGAAAGGTGGCTTTCTGATAGCAAAATTAATACAGTAACGCCATAAGGCTGGAATTTTTTTTTACTTACGTTTAAAACGTGCGCACCAGATTGATCTGCAGCGGTAACTAAATGATGTTCTAAAAAGTAAATATCATCTAATAGGGGAGAATCCACTCCCCACAAATCTACTATTATATGCTTACCGAAAGTAGAATATTCCATAAAATAGCACTCCTTACCATAATATCGTTAAAACTCCATTTCCTGTTTGTAACATTCATGTAGGATCAGATTCGATTCTGAGTTTAAAAGAGCGAGATTACGTTGTTCTAAATGTTCTTCTTTAAATTGAAATAAAGGAGAAAGAAGAGAAGGTAATGTTCGAGGAGATGGCACTACGTATAATTGCTCAATTTGATCGAGTACATAAGCAGAATTAGCGGCAATATGAAATCCCCAGTCAGTTCCGAAAGAAGGAACGATTGTATGATAACTTTTCACAGTTAATCCAGCATGTTCAATTGTGTTACCGATACTCCAATATACTAGAGGCGCATCAGCAGGTGAATTAGATTGGCAGACGAACGCGCCGTCTTCTGTTAAGAATGTAGCTATACGAGCAAAAAGTTCGCTTGTATATAAAGTACTTAACAACTCTGTCGCTGGGTCTGGAAAATCAATAATGATTACATCGTATAAAGAGGAAGGAGTACTGAGAAACTCTTTTGCATCACATACGTGTGTATTTACACGATTATCAAAAAATGCGCTTTTGTTTAAAGAAACTAATTCAGGAACATTACGAGCCATATCAATCATCGATCCATCTAAGTCAACAAGATCCACATGTAGTACAGTTTCATATTTCAAAACTTCTCGTAAAGCAAGACCATCGCCACCACCTAATATGAGAACACGTTTTGGATCAATTACTTTTGACATAATTGGATGTACAAGTGCTTCATGATAAATTTGCTCATCGACGGAACTAAATTGTAGTTGCTTGTCCAAATATAAACGGATATCGCTTACTTGTAACAAAGTAATATTTTGATAATTGCTTTGTTCCGCAAATAAATTTGTATGTTCACCAGTTTGTATTTCCTTTAAAGAAATTTCATCCCACACATCTAAGCTGTGTGAATCTGTGGGAACTATGACTACACTTTCCGATTGTACTTGCTTGTCCTGATTGTCTTGCTTGTCCTGATTGTCTTGCTTGTCCTGATTGTCTTGCTTGTCCTGATTGTCTTGCTTGTCCTGATTGTCT